>JANPAZ010000001.1:0-3264 GCA_031430225.1 Rhodoferax sp.
TGATGCTCATGATTTTTGATCGGCCTGTGTCAATGCAACAAACATATGATTTTTATCGAAGTGCTGATTCTGAACCTTGATGGCACGCGGCTCGATGCCGAAGGACTTGAAACCTGCGTCGACGTAGAGCTTTTCTGCCCCGGCGTTGCCGCGTGTCACGGTGAGCACCAGCACTTCAAGATCACTGGCGCGGGCATCTGCCATCAAGGCCTCCAAGAGGGCACGCCCTGCGCCGCGCCGCGCCACTTCGGGAGCCACGTACATGCCAATCACCACCGCCTTGTGCCGGTTTTTGATACGCTGTTCGCGGTCCAACCCGACCGTACCGACCAGCACGCCATCCACAAACGCACCCCAGAAACGGGCGGCCGAGGTAGCAGCCAACCGTTGCTCCGAATAGGCCACAGGCTTCAGCACCTCTTCCTCATAGCTCGATGTGAAGGCTTCGGGATGCTCACGAAAAGCACGCAGGCGCAACGCGCGATACGCCACCGCATCACTGGACTGCAGACGACGCACTTCCAGGAACCCCGCCGAACCGGCTTTGCCGGGCGGCAGGTGTTGCCCCTTTGAGGGTGGGAGGTGGCTACACGCAGTGAGCCCGTCACGGGGGTGAGTCATGTCTTTCAAATAATCTCGAAGTAACGCTTCATTTCCCAGTCGGTCACAGCATCCAGCCACTGACGCCATTCCCATTCACGGGTGGCAGCGAAGTGATCCACGAAAGTGTCACCCAGCCAGTCCCGCGCAATGGTGGACTGCTGGAAGTGACGCGTGGTCTCGATCAGGGTGCGTGGTGCCCGGGGGATATGGTCCGCGCCCTGGTTCGTGCCGGTGATGGGCAGTGCAGTGAGCTTGAGGCCCTTTTCCACGCCATCGAGCCCGGCCGCAATGACCGCCGCCATGGCCAGGTAGGGGTTCACGTCAGCACCGGGACAACGCGTTTCAAGTCGCGTGGATTTTGGCGCGCCTGCGATCACGCGAAAACTTGCCGTGCGATTGTCCATGCCCCAGGTGGGTTTGACGGGAGCCCAGAAGCCATCCACCAAACGCTTGTAGCTGTTGATGGTGGGCCAGATCATGGGCGCGAATTCCATCATGCAGGCCACCTGCCCGGCGAGATAGCTTTCAAACAGTTTGCTCATCTTGCGCGGGCTCTTGGCGTCAAAGAAGAGGTTGTCTTTGCCGTCAGACAGGCTCTGGTGGATGTGCCCACTGCACCCCGGCAACGGCTGATGCGGCTTGGCCATGAAGCTGGGCATGACACCAAACCGCGCACCAATTTCCTTGGTGCCGGTTTTGAAGAGGATCGCACGGTCGGCCTGCTCCAGCGCCTCGCTGAAGCCGATGGCTGCCTCGTAAACGCCGGGGCCGGTTTCGGTGTGCAAGCCTTCAATTGGCACCTTGAACGCCAACATGTCGTCCATGATCGCGTTGAAAAATTCACGGTTTTGGTTGGTGCGCAGCAGCGAATAGCCAAACATGCCGGGCGTGAGAACTTCCGGGCCAACCCCCTTTTTGGCCGCCCAACTCTGGGGTGTTTCCAAAAAGTTGTACCACTCGAACTCCATGCCCGTCATGACCTTGAAACCCATCTTCTCGGCGCGCTTGAGAACTCGCTTGAGGGTCTGACGTGGGCACACGGCATGGGGCGTTCCATCGGCGTTGACGAACTCACCGAGGAAGAAATCCACGTTGTTGTCCCAGGGTACTTTGCGCGCGGTGTTCAGGTCCAGCCGCGCCAGTGCGTCCGGAAAGCCGTGCTGCCAGCCTGTGACCGAGGTGTTGTCGTAGCAGGTGTCCATCATGTCCCAGCCCAGCACCACGTCGCAGAATCCAAAACCGCCTTTGGGGTAGGGCTCGGCCGTGCCCAGGAACTTGTCTCTGTGCAGGTACTTGCCACGGAGCACACCGTCAATGTCACTGACTGCGACTTTGACCTTGGAAGCGCCAGACTTCTGGATGGCCGCGACTGCGGGGTGGAGTTTAGTGGCCATTGTTCTTGTTTCCTTCTATCTCATCACATCAATTCGGGGAGGCTGAAGCAATGCCCATGTCTTGCAAGGCAAGCGCCACGGCGTGCACGGCTTGCTCCATCTCGTTGGGGCCGATCGCACCGATGCAGCCCACCCGAAAGGTTTCGATCTGCGTCAGCTTGCCCGGGTACAAAATGAAACCACGCTCTCGCGCCGCCGCATAAAAGGTCTTGAAGTCGTATTTTGGATCGGCGGGCGCATGAAAGGTCACGATGATGGGCGCCTGAATGGCAGGGTCCAGAAACGGCTTGAAGCCCAGGCGAGCCATGCCGGTGATGAGCGTCTGGTAGTTGGCGGTGTAGCGTGCCAGTCGGGCGGGCTGCCCGCCTTCTTCTTCAAACTGGGCAATGGCCTGGTGCAGGGCAACCACTACATGCGTAGGCGGTGTGAAGCGCCACTGGGTGGTTTTTTCCATGTAGACATATTGGTCATGCAGGTCCATCGCCAGCGACTGGCTTTGGCCCGCACAGGCGTCAAGTATCGCTTTTCGGATGAACACGAAGCCCATGCCGGGCACACCTTCCAGACACTTTCCGCTGGCGGCAATCAGCGCATCAAAATGGATTTGGCGCGCATCGATTTCCAGCGCGGCAAATGAGCTCATCGCGTCCACGATCAGGCCCTTGTTGTGCTTCTGGCAAACATCGGCGACCGCCTGCAGCGGGTTGTGCACACCAGCGCCGGTCTCGCAGTGGATCATCATCACATGGGTGATGGAAGCGTCTTTCGTGAGGCAATCATCGAGCACAGTGGGTGACACCTGCTCGGCTTCGTCGAACCCGACCACGGTGCATTGGCGCCCCATCAGGTTGGTGAGCTTGGCGGCACGCTTGCAATAGGCACCGTTGTCCAGCACCAGCACATGGCCGTCGCGCGGTACCAGGGTGGCGACGGATGCCTCGACGCTGAATGTCCCGCTGCCCTGGAGGGGTACGACCACGTGACTGTCTTGCCCGTGAATGATGTTCAGCAGGCTGTTGCGCACGCTGGCGGTCACCGCGTTGAAGTCGGTGTCCCAGGAGCCCCAGTCCTTGAGCATCGCCAGTTTGGTGCGAAGCGTGGTCGTGAGCGGGCCGGGGGTTAGCAAGATTTTGTCTCTGTCCATATGAGTACTCATTCAAATTCAACGGGAAGTCAGTCTCCATGCCTGGGTGCGACGGTTGACCCACCAGCCTAGCGCCATGAACAGAAGCGTAGCGATCGTGGAGGCCACACCGATCAGCACCGC
>JANPAZ010000002.1:0-6825 GCA_031430225.1 Rhodoferax sp.
GCGTTGTAAGGTCTATACAGCGCAGCCCGATCTGTGTTGAATTCAAGCAAGGCCTGTTTGAGAAACGTGGTGCCGATGAATGCGGGCGGCCGCGGGTAACTGACTCGGCCCGGGTTGGCGCGCGCAAAGTCAGCCAGTGCCATCATGCTGCGCGGTGGCGTGGGGACGCGCTTGCGGTCGGCATACAACGTGAATTGGGCCATGCCCCATGGCGCCTCAAGCCCGTCCACAGGCTCTGAAAAATCGGAACGCGTGGTGGGTTTGCCCACCACGTCGACAAACTGATAGCTGGGCAGGGTTTCGGCAAACGGCTTGAACAGCAGACCTTCGCGCTTCATGGTCAGAAAGTTTTCACCGTTGATCCACATCATGTCAACCGTGCCGCCCGTGAACTTGCCCGCGGTTTTTTCACCTTGCACCCGCTTGACGGCCTCCACCGTGTCGGTGAGCTTGACGTGCACCACCTCCACGCCATAGCGCCGGCTCGCCTCACCAGCGGCCCATTGAATGTAGGCATTGGTGCGCTCGCTACCGCCCCAGGCATTGAAGTACACCTTCTGACCCCGCGCGGCGGCTTCTATGGTGGCCCAGGGCGTCCCGGTCTGCGCCCAAGTGTTGCCTGTGTTGCCTATCAAGCCCGCCCCCAGCAAGGCGAGGCCCTGACGACGGGACAGTTTGAAATCGGTAGAAAGCTGGTTTGACATCAATTCTCCAGAAGTGCAAAAGTGCACAAGGCGTAAGGGTAAAAAGTATCAGTCGCGTGGAATAAGGGATTCTTACTGGCCACTGGCCCACGAAAAACGTGGGTATGCAGCTATTTATTCAATAGCAAATCAAAGTGCGCAGGAGCGAAATCCACAAAACAGGTCATCACGCTGTGGCAAGGCGAAGTTGCGGAACTTGGGGCTTTTCATGCGCGCACGCGTGGCAAACGAAGCGCCACGCAGCACCTTGTGCGTGCCAAACGAGGGCTCGGAATAATCCCGCCACGGGTCCGCCCTGAAACCCGGATAGCCCCTGAACGTGCTGCCAGTCCATTCCCACACATCGCCCCAACGCCAGCCCCGGCGCAACACCGTGTGCGCCGCCACTTCCCACTCGACCTCTGCGGGCAAACGTCGACCCGCCCAGCGACACCAGGCATCAGCCTCCCACCACGTGACGTGCGTTGCAGGTTGCCCGCCGAGCATGCGCATGGGCTTGCCAAATCGGGTTTGCATGACTGCCCCACTTGCCACGCCGATCTGGTCCACATAGCGCGGGCCACGGCGCCCCTCTCCGGCTGCCTTCTCTTGCAGCCACTCCCATCCACCTGCGTGCCAGAGCTCAGCTCGGTCATAGCCGCCATCGTCCACAAACTCGACAAACTGCGCCCAGGTCACCGCCTGGGCATCAATCTCGAACTCGGGCACCTGCACCTCAAAAACGGGACGTTCGTTGTCAAACACAAAGCCGGGGGCGGATGCCAGGCCCAAGGGCCAGCGCACCGCGGGAACCAGCATCGGCTCGCGTGCCGCCACCGGGCCCGGGAGGGCCAGTTGCAACGGCATACCCAATGCCTGTGCCAGCATCATCAACCGCTCACCCTGCATGTCTTCGTTAAACAACGCCAATCTGTAGAAATACAGGGCATCGTCTTCATCGGGGGTTTTGTCCAGTAATTCCAGCGTGGACTCCAGCGTGTCCAGCAAATACGACCTGGTCACAGCGGAGTCTGGCAGGTCCATTGCCCAGCGACTCGCGTCAGGCTGGGGCGCGGGGCTCCACCAGTGCTCCGCTCTGGATTCAACCGAGGCAAGACCGGCGGCCTGTGGGTCTGCATGTATGCCCCGGTGACGCTGCAGATTGCGTGCGATCCAACGTTCCTGAAACCAGCCAACTTGGCCCAGCGTCCAAAGGGGCGGGTCAAGCTCTGGCCGGGCAAGCAACGCCGCACCTGGCGTGGCGCTGACCGTCTCCAGTTGCGCCATCAAATGCAGCGTGTGGTTTCGGGCGTCCATCAGCGCCAAAGACAGCACGTCATGTCCAGCCCGTCGCATGCCGGGTGAGTCGATGCTCATGTGAGTGGTATCTTGCATCGCGTAACTGGATGTTTCAAATGAATGGATGGGGCGGTGAATGAGACTTCGAAGGCAATTAGATCATGGCAAGGTTGTCCCCAAAAGAGCCTTCCATTGCACGCTGTTGTAAGGGAAATCCCCCGGCAGGGGAAGCCAATCTGTTTCTACAATATTGGTCAT
The DNA here is from genome assembly GCA_031430225.1 of Rhodoferax sp. Classification (GTDB taxonomy): domain Bacteria; phylum Pseudomonadota; class Gammaproteobacteria; order Burkholderiales; family Burkholderiaceae_C; genus JANYCG01. The sequence continues at coordinate 2,241 of JANPAZ010000002.1, forward strand.
CTTGAACTGCCCATGCAGCGCATTTCGCACTGGCGGGTTTTTCATTTCTGATTGGAGAAAAATTCATGGATCGTCGTTTAGTCATCAAGAACGCAGGGTTGGCCGGCGTATTGGCAGCGGGCGCGGCTCCCGCGATCGTGCACGCGCAGGCTAATATCCGCTGGCGGCTGAGCTCTGGCTTCCCGAAGGCGCTGGACACCATCTACGGCGCCGCGGAAACCTTTTCAAAGAAGGTCAAGGAAATGACCGGCGGCAAGTTCGAGATCTCGGTGCACGCGGCCGCCGAATTGGTGCCAATGCCCGGCCTGGTTGATGCGGTGCAGAGCGGCACGGTCGAAATGGGCCACACCGCACCGTACTACTACTTCGGCAAGAACGACGCCTTTGCGCTGGGCTGCGCCATCCCCTTCGGCCTGAACAGCCGTCAGATGTCGGCCTGGAGCTATGACGGCAACGGCCTGAAGCTGATGCGCGAGTTCTATTCCAACTACGGCTTCATCAGCTTCCCGATGGGCAACACCGGCGCACAGATGGGCGGCTGGTACCGCAAGGAAATCAAGACAGTGGCCGACATGAAGGGCCTGAAGTTCCGGGTCGGCGGGTTTGCCGGCAAGGTGACTAGTCGTCTGGGCACCGTGTCGCAGAACATTCCTGGCGGCGAAATCTACCAAGCGCTGGAAAAAGGTACCATCGACGCCGCTGAATGGGTGGGGCCGTACGATGACCAGAAACTTGGTTTCAACAAGGTCGCGCCGATTTACCACTACCCCGGCTGGTGGGAAGGCGGCCCGCAGCTGGATCTGTATGTCAACCAGAAGGCCTATGACACCCTGAGCGCCGAATACAAGGCCATCATCGAAAGTGCTGCCGCTTATGCGCACACAGAGATGCAAGCGAAGTACGATGCCCGCAATCCCGGGGCCTTGAAGCAGCTCGTTGGCGGTGGCACCAAGCTGGTCCCGTTTCCCAAGCCTGTTTTAGACGCCGCGTTCAAGGAGGCGATGGCGCTGTATAGCGAACTCAGCGCTTCCAACCCGGCCTTCAAGAAGATCTATGACGACTACAGCAGCTTCCGCCGCGATGCGAACCTGTGGTTCCGCTTCACGGAAGCACGCTTCGACAGCTTCATGCAAAGCCAGAAGCTCTGACCGCGTTGCACCTTGCGTGTAGCCCCGAGCCCTGGCTCGGGGCTTTTTTATTTGCGGCTGGACTCTTGCCGGTGGAATGAGAACAAACGAATGAATGACATGAGGCTGGAAGGCTCATCCTTCTCTATCCCGCTGAAGCTGTTGGCCAGCATATTGATGGTGGCTTTGGCCAGCGGAGCAGGGTCATTGCTGGCGCAAGGCGCCTGGTCGCAACTCGACAACCCTGCGCGGCTCCTGTTGGGCATGGCAACTTTGGTCATTGCCGCAGCCTATGCCGGCATCCTTTTAGGCCGCACCAGCATTGATGGCAATAGCATCCGGCAAACCGGCCTGTGGTCACGTGAGGTTCGCCTGGCCGACATAACGCAAGTCAAGCTGATTGACATCCCTGCCCTGAGGTGGCTGATTGCGCCCCGCCTTGTCGTGCGTTGCGGGGGCATTGCGACTGCCACCTTCCATGTGGGTGACCCTCTCGTGCGCAACGCATGCCGCAAGCTGGCCTACGGCTGACAGGGTCAACCAAAGATCGTCAGGGTTTCTTGCCGGGGGCGGCGTCCGTCTTCATGGATTCCTCCAGGGCCTTCATCGGGTCGACATCAGCTGTGCCGTCGGCGGCGGCGCTGGCTGCGGCCGCAGGGCCACCAGCAGACGGCGTTGCAGCCGGATCGGCCTGAGTCGCAGCGCTACTGCCCCCTTCCATTTGCTCAAGCTGTTTGCCAGCCTTATCGATATCCACCGCCACTTCCTTGTCCAGGAACGCTGTAACTGTTTGCGGGAACGCTATGACCACGCCCACAAGAATCAGTTGCATGATCACCCAGGGAATGGCACCGATATAAATGTCCTTGGACTCGACATTTCTGGGAAGGCGGCCGTTCTTGAACAGCGTGTCGGCGATTCCACGCAAGTAAAACAGTGCAAAGCCGAACGGCGGGTGCATAAAGCTGGTCTGCATGTTGACGCAGATCATCACGCCAAACCAGATCAAATCGATGCCCAGTTTTGCGGCCACTGGCGCAAGAAACGGGATGATGATGAATGCGATTTCGAAGAAATCCAGGAAAAACGCAAGAAAGAAGATGAAGACATTGACGACGATGAGGAAGCCGATCTGGCCTCCGGGTAAGCCCGACAGCATGTGTTCAATCCACTTGCCGCCTTCGACACCCTGGAATACCAACGAGAACACGCGCGACCCGATCAATATGAAAACGACCATCGCCGTGATGCGCATGGTGCCGAGGATGGCATCCTTGACCAGCGGCCACGTGAGGCGGTGATGCAGGGCCGCCAGCACAAAGGCGCCAACCGCGCCCATGGCTCCGGCCTCGGTGGGTGTGCATATCGCAGTGGTGATGCCAGGCAGCCCGCCCATGCTGCCCAACACCAGGAAAATCAGGACCGCTGACGGAATGATCCCGCGCAGGCACTTGAACACCAAAGCCGAGCCGCTGAGCGTACGCGCTTCCTTTGGCACGCCCGGAACCTGTTCCGGGGCGATGCGCGACAGCAGGAACGTGTAGAGCACGAACAGAAGAACCTGCAGGATCGAAGGTCCCCAAGCACCTTTGTACATGTCACCCACCGGCTTGCCAAGCTGGTCAGCCAGCACCACCAGCACCAGCGACGGAGGCACCAGCTGCGTGATGGTTCCAGACGCAGCCAGCACGCCTGTGGCATAGCGGATGTTGTAGTTCCAGCGCATCATCACTGGCAACGAAATCATCGCCATTGCGATCACCTGCCCCGCAACCGTACCCGTTACCGCGCCAAGGATGAAACCAACGATGATGACTGAATATCCAAGCCCGCCTCGTACCGGGCCGAACAGCTGCCCCATCGAATCAAGCATGTCCTCGGCCAACCCGCATTTCTCCAGAATGGTGCCCATCAGGGTGAAAAACGGGATGGCCAGCAGCAGGTCGTTGGAGAGGATTCCAAACACGTTCAGCGGCAATGCATTCATGAACGATGCCGGAAACCAACCCTGTGACACGGCAAAATAGCCACAGCCCAGGCCCAGCGCCGACAGCGAGAAAGCGACCGGGAACCCGATCAGCAAGATGATGATGAGGCCCACGAACATCAGCGGGGCAAAGGTCTCCATGCTCATTGCAGCGGTCTTTCGTATTGGAAATCGCCGTCGTAGCGGTTGCACAGCCAGGCTACGCGCTTGATGGCCTCGGATATCCCCTGCAGCAGCAGCAATGTGAAGCCGACAGGCAGAAGCAGCATGGCCGGCCAGCGGATCAGGCCTCCTGAGTTGCTGGACATCTCACCCGATTTATACATACTCAAAAAGAGGGGCCATGAAAAATAAATCATCAACACCATTACCGGCAGCAGGAACAGCAATATGCCAGCCAGGTCGACGATGGCCTGCACCCTGCCTGGGTAGTTGCCGTACAGCACGTCGACGCGGACATGCTCGTTCAGCCGCAGCACCTGCGCGGCGCCAAGCATCACGCAGCCGGCAAACAGGTACCACTGGATTTCCAGCCAGGAATTCGAGCTGTAGTTGGCCAGGTAACGCACGAAGGCATTTCCGGCGCTGATGAGGCACGAGGCCAGCACCGCCCACTTGGCAAAGTGGGCAAACCCGTCGGTCAGCCGGTCAATCGCCCGTGACAGGCTGAGAAAAATATCCATGAAAAAAAGCTCCTGCGGACCCGATAGGTCAGTGTCTTGAAACGTTCCCAAGGTTAACCGCTATCACGCCCGTTTCCCGGCCGCCATGGTTGTCATCGCCTAGGGGAAAACCCCAGTAGGCAGAATCAGCCGCCGTCAAGGCAACGGCGCACGCCTCAGGCAACCACTTTCAAGGTTGGCCGCAAGGTGTCGGTCAAAGTTCCGAACCGCGCCTGCATCGAAGCGACCATGCCTGCCGAATCCAGCCCCTGCAGTGCCATCAGTTTTACGGGGTCACCATGTTCGATGAAGACGTCAGGCAACCCGAGGTGAAGCATGGGTTTCTCGATGCCTGACGCGCTCAGGGCTTCGCCGACCGCGCTACCCGCGCCGCCCATCACCGCACCGTCTTCAACCGTGACCAGGGCGTCATGCTCCGCAGCCACGTGGAGCAGCAGTTCCACATCCAATGGCTTGGCCCAGCGCATGTTGACCACGGTGGCGTTTAGCTTTTCAGCAGCCTCCAGCGCCGGATGCAGCAACGTACCAAATGCGAGGATAGCAATGCGCTTGCCTTGGCGCCGGATTTCACCCTTGCCAATCGGCAAGGCCTCCAGCCCCGTCTGCATGGCGGCCCCCACGCCCGAGCCACGCGGATAGCGCACCGACACCGGATGGTTTTGCGCATAGGCACTGCTGAGTAACTGGCGGCATTCATTCTCGTCGGACGGGCAGGCCACACTCATGTTGGGAATGCAGCGCAGATAGGCGATATCGTAAGCCCCTGCGTGGGTAGCGCCGTCAGCCCC
>JANPAZ010000003.1:0-2248 GCA_031430225.1 Rhodoferax sp.
CGGTGCCTGATGGCACAACCCTGCTGGAGGCTAAGGCACTGCTGAACAAGTTCAAGCTGGAACGGCTGCTGGTTGTCAACGATGCGTTTGAGCTCAAAGGCCTGATAACCGTCAAGGACATCACCAAACAAACCAGTTTCCCCAATGCGGCACGCGACGCCCTTGGCAAGCTGCGTGTGGGGGCCGCAGTGGGCGTGGGCGAGGGCACAGAAGAGCGCGTCGAAGCACTGGTGCGCGCAGGCGTGGATGCCATCGTGGTCGACACGGCCCACGGGCACAGCCACGGCGTGATCGAGCGCGTGCGCTGGGTCAAAAGAAACTACCCGCAGGTAGACGTGATTGGCGGCAATATCGCCACCGGCGCCGCAGCACTGGCTCTGGTGGAGGCGGGTGCCGATGCGGTCAAGGTTGGCATTGGCCCCGGCAGTATTTGCACCACCCGCATCGTGGCCGGTGTGGGTGTGCCCCAAATCATGGCGATCGACAGCGTGGCCAAGGCCCTCATAGGGACCGGGGTTCCCCTGATTGGCGATGGCGGCATCCGGTACAGCGGGGACATTGCCAAGGCGATTGCAGCCGGCGCCAGCACCGTGATGATGGGCGGCATGTTTGCGGGCACCGAAGAGGCCCCAGGTGAAGTGATTTTGTTTCAGGGCCGCAGCTACAAAAGCTATCGTGGCATGGGCAGCATTGGCGCGATGCAGCAGGGCAGCGCCGACCGCTACTTTCAGGAGTCGAGCACTGGCAACCCCAATGCCGACAAGCTGGTCCCTGAAGGCATTGAAGGCCGCGTGCCGTACAAAGGCTCCATGGTGTCCATCGTCTACCAGATGGCCGGTGGCGTTCGGGCCAGTATGGGCTATTGCGGCTGTGCCACGATTGCCGATATGCAGGACAAGGCCGAGTTCGTCGAAATCACTGCAGCAGGAATTCGCGAAAGCCACGTCCACGACGTACAGATCACCAAAGAAGCCCCTAACTACCGCGCTGAGTGATGCACCAAAAAATTCTCATCCTCGATTTCGGTTCTCAGGTCACCCAGCTCATAGCGCGGCGCGTGCGCGAAGCCCATGTGTTTTGCGAAGTGCACCCCTGTGATGTCACTGACGACTGGATTCGTGACTATGCACGTGATAGCAGCCTGAAGGGCATCATCCTGTCGGGAAGTCACGCCAGCATTTACGAAGAAACCACGGACAAGGCACCCCATTCGGTGTTCGATCTGGGCGTCCCGGTGCTGGGTATTTGCTACGGCATGCAGGCCATGGCACACCAATTGGGTGGTGTGGTGCAAAGCGGGCATACGCGCGAATTTGGGCATGCCGATGTGCGGGCCCATGGTCACACCAAGTTGCTCGATGGCATTCAGGACTACGCCACGCCCATGGGCCATGGCATGCTCAAGGTGTGGATGAGCCACGGCGACAAGGTCACCGAGCTGCCGCCAGGCTTCAAGCTGATGGCCAGCACCGACAGCTGTCCGATTGCGGGCATGGCCGACGAGGAGCGGCGTTTTTATGGCGTGCAGTTTCACCCGGAAGTCACGCACACCGCACGTGGCGCGGCCATATTGGAGCGCTTTGTGCTTGACATCTGTGGCGCCAAGGCGGATTGGGTCATGCGTGACCACATCACTGAGGCGGTTGAGAAAATCCGCGCCCAGGTGGGCACTGAAGAGGTCATTTTGGGCCTGTCGGGGGGTGTTGACTCTTCCGTCGCTGCGGCCCTGATCCATCGCGCCATTGGTGACCAGCTCACCTGCGTGTTTGTTGACCACGGTCTTTTGCGCCTGAACGAAGGCGACATGGTGATGGACATGTTTGTCGGCAAGCTGCAAGCCAAGGTCATCCGCGTGGATGCGGCAGACCAATTCCTGGGGCACTTGAAAGGTGTAAGCGACCCGGAGGCCAAGCGCAAGATCATCGGGCGGGAGTTTGTCGAAGTATTTAAGGCTGAGGCCCACAAGTTAACTGCGTCGGGTGCTAGCAAAAACGGAGCAAAGTGGTTGGCCCAAGGCACCATTTACCCCGATGTGATTGAAAGTGGCGGTGCCAAAACCAAGAAGGCCGTCACCATCAAAAGCCATCACAATGTGGGTGGCTTGCCCGAGCAACTGGGCTTGAAGCTGCTGGAACCCCTGCGCGATCTGTTCAAGGACGAAGTACGCGAGTTGGGCGTAGCGCTGGGCCTGCCACACGACATGGTCTACCGCCATCCGTTCCCTGGGCCCGGCCTGGGCGTGCGCATT
>JANPAZ010000004.1:0-2053 GCA_031430225.1 Rhodoferax sp.
CAAACCTTTGCCGAGCCCGAGGTGGAAGACGTGGTCGATACCGCCTGCGCCACTTGCCAGGGAACCCGCCTGAACGCAGTGGCCCGCGCTGTGAAGTTCGGCGGCGCTCCGGGTGCCGCCACTGGTGGCTGGGGCATCACCGACATCGCCTGCCTGAGCGTCACCGACATCCGCAAATGGGTAGAAACCTTGCAGATGTCGGGCGGTATGAGCCAGCGTGAGACCGACATCGCCCGCGACCTGATTCCCGAGATCAAAAGTCGCCTGCTGTTTCTGGAGGAGGTGGGCCTGGGCTACCTCACGCTCGACCGGGGCGCACCCACATTGAGCGGCGGCGAGGCCCAGCGCATTCGCCTGGCGGCGCAGCTTGGCAGCAATTTGCAAGGCGTGTGCTACGTGCTTGACGAGCCCACCATTGGCCTGCACGCGCGAGACAACAAAATCCTGCTGGGTGCCCTGCAAAGTTTGAGCGACAAAGGCAACACGCTGGTGGTGGTGGAGCACGACGAAGACACCATTCGCCACGCCGACCACATCATCGACATTGGCCCCAGCGCCGGCAAACGCGGTGGTCGCCTGGTCGCCGAAGGCCTGGTGGCTGACATCCAGAAGGCGGCCGACTCCCAAACCGGTCGCTACCTCCTGCACGCCATGAAGCACCCGGTGCAGCCACGACGTGATGTGACGTGGCCACCGCAAGCGCGCGACGCAGTGAATTTGGGGTCGGATTCCAATTTCGCCCCTCAGCCCGCAAAAAAGAAAAAGCCGTCGAAGGCGAATTTGGGCTCTGACCCCAATTTCACGGCCTTAATCGTCCCAGGTCCTGTGATCCAGCACTGGCTCGCCGTGACCGCCGCCACCCTGCACAACCTCCAGTCCGTTACCGCCCACGTCCCGCTGCAACGCCTGGTCGCCATCACCGGTGTCAGCGGCTCGGGCAAGTCCACCCTGGCCCGCGACGTTCTGCTGGCCAACGTACAAACTGCCGTGCAAAAACGCAGTACCAAGGCCGGTCGCGATGCGCTGGCCGCGGGAGAAAAAATCAGCTGGATCGGCTGTGAAGAAGTCACCGGTTACGAGGTGGTTGACCGCGTGCTTGAAGTCGATCAAACCCCCATCGGCAAAACCCCGCGCAGCTGCCCTGCCACCTACATTGGTTTCTGGGACATCATCCGCAAACTCTTTGCCGACACGCTGGAGGCCAAAGCGCGTGGCTATGCCGCCAACCGGTTCAGCTTCAATACAGGTGAGGGCCGCTGCCCGGGTTGTGAAGGCCAGGGCATACGCACCATCGCCATGAGCTTTCTGCCCGACGTGAAAGTGCTGTGCGAAACCTGTCGCGGTGCACGCTTCAACCCCGAAACGCTGGCCGTGACCTGGCGCGGCAAAAATATTGGCGATGTGTTGCAAATGGAGGTGGACGAAGCGGTGGAGTTCTTCGCCGCCATGCCCAACATCAGCCACCCTGTGCAGTTGCTGAAAGACGTGGGCCTGGGCTACCTCACGTTGGGCCAACCCTCACCCACCCTGAGCGGCGGCGAGGCGCAGCGCATCAAACTCGTCACCGAACTCAGCAAGGTGCGTGACGACATCACCCGGCGGGGCCAAAAGCCGCCGCACACCCTGTACGTGCTGGATGAACCCACGGTAGGCCTGCACATGGCCGACGTTGAAAAGCTCATCAAGGTGTTGCACCGCCTGGTCGATGGTGGCCACAGCGTGGTGGTCATTGAACACGACCTGGACGTGATCGCCGAGGCCGACTGGGTGATTGACCTGGGGCCGGATGGCGGCAACGCCGGTGGGCGCGTGGTGGCGGCAGCCACGCCCGAAGCCGTGGTCAAACTGGGCACCCACACCGGCCAGGCGCTCAAGCACGTATTGGCCAGGGCCTAGCCAGGCTGACCAGCTGCAGAGTGAGTGCGATGCGCTGGCCGCAAGCCTGCAGGTTTGCGGCCTAACGACCTTGCAGAATGGCCCGGGCCACTTCGGCAAAGCCTGCGCCTCGCTCGCCAGCCGCGATGTAGCGCGGCTTGTGCAGCAACTGCGCCTC
>JANPAZ010000005.1:0-4729 GCA_031430225.1 Rhodoferax sp.
GGCTGACTTGGATTCGACCTTGATCTGCACCGGCTCGCGCATGAACTGTTTGGCCAGTTTCTCGATGCCTTCGGGGTAGGTGGCGGAAAACAGCAGCGTTTGCCGCTCTTTGGGGGTTTGCTTCACCACGGTGGCAATGTCGTCGAAAAAACCCATGTCGAGCATGCGGTCGGCTTCGTCGAGCACCAGCGTGTTCAGCGCTTCCAGCGTGAGGTATTCGCGCGCCAGGTGGTCCATGATGCGCCCCGGCGTGCCCACCACAATATGCGCGCCGTGCTCCAGTGAAGCCCGCTGGCCGCGCAGCGCAATGCCGCCACACAGCGTGACCACCTTGATGTTGTCCGCAGCGCGCGCCAGGCGGCGGATTTCTACCGTGACCTGGTCGGCCAGTTCCCGCGTCGGGCACAGCACCATGGCCTGAACGGCAAAACGGCGCGGGTTCAGGTTGGACAGTAAGGCCAGTGCAAAGGCGGCCGTTTTGCCGCTGCCGGTCTTGGCCTGGGCGATCAGGTCTTTGCCCAGCAGAGCTGTGGGCAGGCTGGCCGCCTGAATGGGGGTCATTTCCAGGTAGCCCAGCTGTTTCAGGTTGTCCAGGGTGGCGGGGTTCAGGGGCAGGGTGGCAAAGCTGGTGGCTCCCGCGGCGGAAGAGTTGTTTTGTGTCATGCCGCGATTATCGGTACGGTAAGCGCCTGACGGGGCTGTGTGAACCATCATGCAAGGTTGGCATCGGCATATTTGTCAAAATCAGCCAGATATGGCAAAATATAAAAAATATGTCATTTAGAAAATAATTGCCATGAATTCATTAACTATGTCAGAAAACGGACGTGTGGTCATTCCGGCCGCGATGCGGGCCGCGTTGGGCCTGAAGCCGCGCATGCCTCTGTACGCCGAAATTCGCGATGGGGGCCTGTTTTTGACCACGGCCGAGCAGCGCAGCAACCAACGCAAAGCCTATTTCGACCGCTGGCTCACCGCGCCGGTTGAACGCATTGCAAGTGACGAGTTAGTCGCTGAGCGGCGCCAAGAATCAGCAGACTGACAAAGCACGCATGATTTATGTTCTGGATGCCTCCGCCCTCCTGGCGCTGGCGCGTGGCGAGCGCGGTGCCGACGTGGTGCAAGACCTGCTGCAGAACCATGAGTGCGTGGCCAGCAGCGTCAACATGGCCGAAGTGGGGGCCAAGCTCATCGACCTGGGTCTGCCTGAATCAGAGTTGGCGCGCGCGCTGCATCAGTTTGACGTAGGCGTGCTGGACTTCAACCTGGAGCACGCCACCACCAGCGCCGCCCTGCGCACCCAGACAAAATCCGTGGGCCTTTCTTTGGGCGACCGCGCCTGCCTGGCACTGGCCCGGCACATGGAGGCCACCGCCGTCACCGCAGACAGCGCCTGGCTGGATGTCGCCGAGGCCCTTCACGTCAAGGTACTAATGGTCCGCTGACCTGGAGTCCAATACGGCATGGAACCCACATCTGATTCAGACCACCGCTTGACCGCTCTGGAAATCAAAGCCAGTTATACAGAAGACATGCTGGAGCAACTTGACAAGGTCATCGTGCGTCAGCAGCAGCAAATTGACCTCCTGATTCGTGAAGTCACTGAGCTGCGGCAAATGGCGCCAGACTCTCCGGGCAGCGCAGCGCGCAACTTGCGCGACGATTTACCGCCGCACTTTTAGGCGGTCTTATCGAGCATAGCGCCCGTCATTTTGTTGCTGGTTTTGAAAACCGCCAGGTTGGCGATGAAGGCGTGCTTGGCCTGCAGCTGGGACACCACATCGGTTTCCAGCGCAGCGCCTTCAACTTTTGATTGGGTCAACGTCGCAGCGACGCCACCCCCGGCTTGTGGGGTCTGCACAACTTCCTGGCGATGAAAACCCGGTGTTGCCAGGTTGGCAATATTGTGCGCCGCTGAGTCCAGCTGGGCTTGGGCTGCATTCATGCCTGAAAGTGCAATCGACGAAATTGAGGTCATTTCAGTTCTCCTGATGCAAACTATACCCCTGTACCTGCCACTATGGAATTGCTACTATTAGTATAGCTAACCATGCTTTATAGACGTGGGCAGAAAGCCTATTCAATGCATAACATTTACCCCAGCCCCCTATGACCGAACTGCATATCTCTACCGCTTTCGACGCCGGGGCCATCGAGGTTGTGAGCCTGGCTGATGCCAGCGACATCCAACTCAATATACGCAAAGACAACGCAAGCGAATTTGCGCAGTGGTTTCATTTTTCTTTGCAGGGGGCTTGCGGCCTTGCGGTCACTTTGCGGTTTTTGAACGCGGGCGAGTGTGCCTACCCCAAAGGCTGGGAAGGCTACCGCCTATGTGCCAGTTACGACCGCCAACACTGGTTTCGCATTGACACGCGTTTTGACGGCCAGGTCATGTCGGCCGACATCACGCCGCAAACGCAGGTGGTCTACTTTGCCTACTTTGAACCCTATTCACATGAGCGCCACCTCGATCTGATTGGCTCCAGCGCCGCCTCAGACCATGTCTCGGTGCAGCATCTGGGCCGGACGCTCGACGGGCGTGACATGACCTTGCTGCGCGTGACGCATGACCACAGCACGATGCCAGAGGCGCAGAAAAAAAAGGTCTGGCTCATCGCCCGCCAGCATCCGGGCGAGACCATGGCCGAATGGTTTGTCGAGGGGTTTCTGGAGCGGCTTCTCGACGCGGACGACCCGGTTGCCCGCGTTCTGTTGGACCAATGCGTATTTTTTGTGGTGCCCAACATGAACCCCGATGGTGCCGTGCGCGGCAACCTGCGCACCAATGCTGGCGGTGCCAACCTTAACCGCGAATGGGCTGCACCGAGTCTCGAAAAATCGCCTGAAGTTTTCTGGGTGCGAAAGAAAATGATGGAGGTCGGCGTTGACCTCAACCTGGATGCGCATGGTGACGAAGCCCTGCCCTACAACTTTTTGGTGGGCACCGAGGGCACCGCCGGATACTCACCGCGCGTTGAAGCGCTGGAGGCGACTTTCAAGGCATCGTGGCTGAGCGTCTGCCCGGATTTTCAGACCACACATGGCTATGGCCGCACCGCGCCTGGCGCTGCCAATACCTCACTTGCCACGAACTGGGTAGGCCAACAATTTGACTGCCTGGCCTTCACCATCGAAATGCCGTTCAAGGACAACGCGGACCTGCCCGATGCATTGACCGGATGGAGTGGTGAGCGATCCCGCAAACTGGGGGCCAGTGTGCTGCTGCCCATTCGCGCGGTGGCACACCAACTGCGCTAAGGTTGCGCGCCCTCGCAAGGCGCATCAAGCGCTGATCAGTTTGAGATCGAAAGCGCGCTCCACAAACCAGACCAGTGCGATGAGCAGGGTCACGATGGAGCCCCCCGTCAAGATGCCCCTGCGGTAGAACGCGGTATTGCGCAGCAAAAACGCCACCGGCAAAAAAGCACAAACGATGGCCAGTTGACCGATCTCCACACCCACATTGAAACCCAACAAAGACAGCACCAGCGTCTCCTGGGGCAAGCCCAACTCGGCCAGCACGCTGGCAAATCCAAAACCATGAATCAGGCCAAATCCGAAAGCCACCAGCCAGCGTTTTCCTTGCACCACGGGCCTCAGGTTATTGGCTGCTGCCAGCACCACCGAGATGGCGATGGCTGCCTCGACCAGCCGCGACGGCAACGAAATGATTTCAAGCGCAGCCAGCGTCAAAGTAATGGAGTGCGCGACCGTGAATGAGGTCACTATCCACAGCACCTCGGTCAACGCCTGTCGAAATCGCGAGGCGCCGCGCCAGCGTGAGGCCTCTCGTACCAGCACAGCGGGTAGCAACAAAGACAGTAAAAACAAAATATGGTCAAAGCCGATCCATATGTGCCAGATGCCCTCTGTCAGATATTGTGAAAACTGTTTTAACAACGAAGCTTCACCGGCCTTGAATTGCAGGGTGCCACTCTCGGGTGACAAAGCCGCCGTCTGCGTTGTGCCCTCCAGGGTCAACTTCAACAAGCCCCGATGAAGGGCGTCCAATTCGAACAGCAGGCGGTAACTCAATGACAGCGCACCCGAGCTTGCGGGGCACTCGCCCGCGAGTTGCAGCACGGCATAGCCTCCGTCTGTATGGTCATCGACGAGAAGGTTGGTCAACCGCAGATTGCAGACCCCGCCACGCTGCAGGGCGAGCCGCCCCAGTGCCCAGGCCAAGATGTCTTTCTGGCGCGCGCGCAATTCACCCCAGGTGATTTCTGAATTGCCATCGGCGTCGAGTCCCAACGCAAAGTCAATGTCGCGCAAGGCGATGTCCCATTGCCCACTGACTTGTCGGCCCTGGACGTTGAGGGTCAAATAGCTGTCACTGGCTTTGTGGGCCAGCGCAGGCATTGAGAGCATCAACAGGCAGGCCAGCAGGGCGGTGGCGAACGCTTTAAAAAACCTGCTCATTTGCCGGGCGCCTTTGTCGTGCCGGGGTTTGCATCAGGTTTTGTTGGCGGCGTCGTACGAGGTGGTGAAAGTGGTGTCGAAAGAGAGTCAGTTCTGGCACGGGCCGAAGCGCGCCCAAGCGCCTGAATACGCGGGTCTTCAAAACCGCTGCTGGCCAGCCAGTCGCGCGCCATTTGTGCCGATGCGGGGTCATTCGCCGCGATCGACGCCTCCAGAAGAATGCGCGCGTCGCGTGGTTCGCGCTGCACCCTATAGTTCTCCAATGCCAATTGAACCGCAGCCCGCGCGTCGTTGCGCAGCCTTA
>JANPAZ010000006.1:0-4434 GCA_031430225.1 Rhodoferax sp.
GGCCCTGTTGCCAGTCGCTTTTTTATCGCTCTGCTCACCCACTTGCGCGTCAAGTCGCTGCGCCACCTGCTTGCGGTTGGCAGCCAGTGCCGTGCCATAGACCCAACGCGCGGGCGCAATGGCATCGCGCATGAAAAGGTCGATCTGCGAATACAGCTTTTCCCAGAACCGCGGGGGTGCAAACAATACCTGCGGCGCCACTTCGCGCAAGTCGTTGAAGACCGTTCCCGCATTTTCCGGGAAGTGAACGATCAGCCCCACCGCCAGCGGATTGAAGACGGACGCCATGCGCTCTGCGATATGACACAGCGGCAGAAACGACAGCGATTTGTCACCTGGTACGGCGTCCAGATACAACGGGGCCTGCCCCAGCTGGAACACCACATTGCGGTTGGACACCATCGCACCCTTGGGCGCACCGGTGGTGCCCGAGGTGTAAACCAGAAAGGCAATGTCCTGCGCTGATCCTGCGTCAATGCCCGCCTCAAAGTCGGCTGCACGCGTTTGTGCCAGCTGCAATCCGTGCGTGAGCAGGGTGTCAAAAAACATCACCTGGTCGTCCTGGAGCGAACGCAGGCCATCGCGGTCCATCACCACAATGCGCAGCAGGTGAGGGCAGGTGGCTCGCACCGCCAGCGCCTTTTCAAGTTGCTCCTGGTTTTCAACAAACAGCACGCGGGCCTGTGAGTGCTGCTGGATATAGGCCACCTGCTCGTTTGAGGACGTGGGGTAGATGCCGTTGCCGACCAGGCCCATGCATTGGGCGCCCATGTCGGCATAAAGCCACTCAGGGCGGTTTTCTGCCAGCACGCAAATGACCTCGCCCCGTTTCAGGCCCATGTCAGTCAGCGCAAGGCCGATGGCGCGCGCATGGTTGAAATAGCCCGTCCAGCTGGTGGACTCCCACAGCCCGCGTCGCTTGTGGCGCAGCGCACCTTGGTTGGCCCAGGCATTGCAACGGGCGCGAAACACCTTTTGCGGCGTGTCGCAATCCATAAACAGAATGGGTTCAATGGTCGACGTCATGTTTTTACCGCCATGCTTATCTCCACGTTTTACGCCGCGTCCAGCGCTGGGCCGCACCGCTGAGCGTCTGGGTGTGACCCAACCCCAGATAGGCATCGCGCACATCGGACTTTTGCGACAGCGCCTCACACGTGTCGGCAGCCACCACGCGGCCCAGCTCCATGATGTAGCCATCGTCCGCGTGGGCCAACGCAATTGCCGCGTTCTGCTCCACCACCAGCACGGCCGTACCGGTTTCATCTCGGATGCGGCGCACGATGGCAAATATCTCTTTGGTCAACAGGGGTGAAAGCCCCAGCGAAGGTTCGTCCAGCATCAAGAGGCGTGGCTTGCTCATGACGGCCCGTCCAATCGCCAGCATTTGCTGCTCGCCGCCTGACAGCAGGCCTGCGTGCTGCAATTCGCGCTCTTTGAGCCGGGGAAACCATTGGTACACGCGCTCCAGGTCCTGGCGCACTGCATCTTTGTCATGGCGGGTGTAGGCACCCATGGCCAGGTTGTCGCGTACGCTCAAAAACGGGAACACTTGTCGGCCTTCGGGTACCAGCACCAGGCCGCGCCTGCAAATTTCGTCTGCGTCCTGTCCCTGCACCGCTTTGTCATCAAACACCACCCTGCCTTTGAAGGGGTCGATCACGCCGGCGATCGTGTTGAGCAAAGTGGTCTTTCCCGCGCCATTGGCACCCAGTACGGCCACAATGCGGGCGTTGTTGACTTCAATATTGACGCCTGAAATGGCCACGATGGGGCCGTACCAGGTCTCCAGGTTGCGCACTTCAAGCAGGGGTGTCATATGGCTCATGCCCCCAGGTACGCGCTCACCACGAGGCTGTTGTTCTGGACTTCACGGGCGCTGCCGGTGGCCAGCAACTCTCCCTGGGCCATGCAGATCACCCGGTCTGCCACGGCGCTGACCAAAGACATGTCATGCTCGACCATCACCACGGTGATGCCGAGGTCAGTGCGGACGTCGTCGATCCAGAAGGCCAGCTTGCGGGTTTCTTCCGGATTGAGCCCTGATGCTGGCTCATCCAGAAAGAGCAGCTTGGGCGAAGTGGCAAGGGCGCGCCCCAATTCAACCACCTTGCGGATGCCATAGGGCAGGCCCGCCACCAGGCTGTTGCGCCAGGGGGACAGGTCCAGAAACTCAATCACGTCTTCTACCGCGGCGCGGGATGCTTCCTCAAGCGCAGTCACACCCGGCGTGCGCAACAATTGCTGCCACCAGGTACCGCGACCAAAACGGTGGCGCCCCAGCAGCAGGTTGTCCATCACCGTGGCGGCTTCAAACAGTTCGATGTTCTGGAAAGTGCGGGCAATGCCCAGCGCAGCGACCTCGTGGCGTCTGGACTGGGTGAGTTCACGGCCTTCAAAGCGGATGCTGCCACTGCTGGGATCAAAGACACGGGTAACCACATTCAGCACAGAGGTCTTACCTGCCCCGTTAGGGCCGATGATGGCCAGCACCTCGCCCGGGTAAATGTCAAAACTCAGCTTTGCAATGGCCCGCACACCACCGAACGACAGCGAGATATCGCGCGCTTCAAGCATGGCCGTGGTGTTTGCGGGAACGGCCTCACTCATTTGTACCGCTCCGACTTCATGTAACGCTTGGTGCGCTTAAAGGTGTCACGGCGGTACAGCGGAAAGGTCTCTACCAGCGCGCGTAATTTGAGCCACCGGCCGTTGATGCCCATGGGCTCAAACAGCACAAACAGGGCCAGGACCAGGCCAAAGATAAAAGTCTCCAGCCCAAACTGTTTGGCCAGATGGTCAGGCAGCAAGGGCTTGATGCGTGAAATCAGCGTGGGCAACAGACTGATCAAGATCGCGCCCAGCAGTGCCCCCCGCAAACTGCCCAGGCCACCAATCACCACCATCAGCACCAGTTCCATCGACAGAATCAACGTGAAGGCATCCGGCGTGAGGTATTTGGTATGGTGCGCGAAAAGGGCGCCCGCCAGGCCCGTCACGCCGGCGGACAGGGCGAACGCCGTCACTTTCACGCGGCTCACCGAAATGCCCAATGAGTAGGCGGCCGCCTCGGAATCCCGCACGCCCAGGAAGGCACGCCCCAGGCCGGAGCGCAGAAGGTTGAGTAAACCCAGCAGCACCAGGACCAGCAAGGTCAGGCACAAGAAATAGAAAGCCTTGGGGCCGCCCAGCGCGACGCCCGCAATCATGGGCTCGCTCACTGCCAGCCCGGTAAAGCCCCCCGTGACGGACGCCCAGTGACCAATCACATGGGTGGCGATCACGGAAAACGCGAGTGTCACCATGGCCAGGTACAGGCCCGACACCCGGATAGCGGGCACCCCCAGCGCCACACCAAAGGCAGCACACAACAGGCCCGACAGCGGCAGTGACACCAGCAGCGGAACGCCTTTGGACAGCATCCACGCATGGGCATAGGCGCCCACTGCCAGAAATGCTGCATGCCCCAGTGACACCTGGCCGGTATAGCCGGTGAGCACCATCAGCCCGAGACTGGCGATGCAGAGTATGAAGACATAGGTCAACTCCCCCACGAAGAATTTGGAGGCCACCCAGGGCATCACCAACAACGCAGCGATCAGCAGACCATAGGCAATGCGCTGATCGGTGTGGCGCAGCAACGCAAAGCTGTCGCGGTGTTGGGTGTTGTAGTCAAAACGCATGGTGTTAACGCGAAAGTTAGACCCGCTTGCCATGGGCTTCGCCCAGCAAGCCATGAGGGCGAACAATCAGCACGCCAATCAACACCACATAGGCCACGATGTCTTTCGAGCCATCGGGCAGATAAACCCCGGCGTATTGCTCAATCAGGCCAATCAGCAAGCCACCCACAATCGCCCCGGCAATGCTGCCAAATCCACCCAATACCAGGGCGGCGAGTGCCTTGAGAACCACAAACCACAGCGTCACGTCCACCAGGGTGATGGGTGCCAGCAGCACACCGGCCACCGCTGCGGTTGCACCCGCCAGTGCCCATACCAGCGAGTTGACCCGCTTGACCCGCACCCCGGTGAGGTACGCCGCCAGTTGGTTTTGCGAAGCGGCCTGCATGGCCACACCCAGCCTTGTGCTGCGGAAGAACAGAAGCAATACGGCGGTGACTGCCAGCGACATGCCCACGATGACCAGTTGCAGATTGGCGATGGCGACGCCCCCCACATGGGTGGTCTGACCCGTCCACGGTGTGGGGTAGTTCCGTGACTCGGGGCCAAAACCCATGCTGATCAAACCTCGCAGCATGAAAGCCAGTGCAATCGTCAGCATGACCCCTGCAAATTGCGGCTGCCCCGCAATGCGCCGGATGATGAGAGCATCAATGCCATAGGCCAGCAACGCGGCAATGGCCACTGTGGCCAGCAGAGCCCACCAGAATGACAGGCCCACGACCGTGATCAAACCCCAGGCCGTGAACGC
>JANPAZ010000007.1:0-3519 GCA_031430225.1 Rhodoferax sp.
GTAGCTATCTATGCTTTATCGACGTGGGCCAATGCCCAAAATAGCTCAAATAATCTAGTCACAACGCCCCAGGTGCGTGCCGAGCTCATGGCGCACGCTCCCGACGGCGCCGACGCGGGCAAAACAGTCTGGGTGGGTCTGCAGCTGGCCCACAAACCCGAATGGCACACCTACTGGAAGAACTCTGGCGACTCCGGATTGCCCACGGTATTGCAGTGGACGCTGCCTGCGGGTGTAACGGCAGGCGACATTGCCTGGCCGCTGCCCAAGAAAATCCCCATTGGCAATCTGGCCAACTACGGCTTTGAAGGCACCGTGTTACTGCCAGTGCCGTTGAATATCACCAAAGATTTCAAGCCCCCGGTGCTGGGCAATGACCTTGAGGTCAAACTCAAAGCCGCCTGGCTGGTGTGCCGCCGCGAGTGCATTCCCGAGGAAGGCGAATTCAGCCTGAAGATTCCGGTGAAGGGCTCGACCGGGCTGAATGGCGACGCGTTCAATGCTGCCTTCGCTGCCCAACCCAAAGCGTTGATGGGCAGCACTGGCGGTATCCTGCCCGAGAGCAGCGTGCAGATTGATGGCAACGCGATCAAGTTCACCGTTCAGGGCCTGCCGCTCGCATTGCGTGGCAAAACACTCGATTTCTTTCCCGAAACACCCGAAGTGATCGAAACCGCCGCGCAATGGACGCAAAGCTGGACCGGTAGTGTGTGGACCGCGCAGGTGCCGCTGTCCAGCCAGCGCAGCAACAGCCCCAGCATGATGCCGGTGGTACTGGCAGCCGAG
This sequence comes from Rhodoferax sp., assembly GCA_031430225.1. Classification (GTDB taxonomy): domain Bacteria; phylum Pseudomonadota; class Gammaproteobacteria; order Burkholderiales; family Burkholderiaceae_C; genus JANYCG01. The sequence goes on from JANPAZ010000007.1 coordinate 787, forward strand.
GTCGACGGCAAGCGCGAAGGCTACCGGGCTGAGATCAAGGTGCTGGGCACCTGGCCGGCTGTGGCGGCACCGGCAGCGCTGTCGCCCGCGCTGGAGACTGCGCTTAGGGCCAATGCAGCGGGTGCAACCCCTGCAGCGCCCCCCATCACGCTGCTGGCGGCGCTCTTGGGCGCCCTGCTGGGTGGCCTGATCCTGAACCTTATGCCCTGCGTCTTCCCCATTTTGGCCATCAAGGTGATGAGCTTCACTCAGCACGCCAACGACCGGCGCGGGCATCGCATCAGCGGGCTGGCCTACACCGCCGGCGTGATCGTCTCTTTTGTGGCCTTGGGGGCGCTGATGCTGGGCCTGCGTGCCGGGGGTGAGCAATTGGGCTGGGGCTTTCAATTGCAGGCACCGGGCGTGGTGGCAACGCTGGCGGTGCTCTTCACTGTATTGGGGCTCAATCTGGCCGGTTTGTTTGAGTTTGGGCAATTCCTGCCCTCGAGCATCGCGTCAGCGCAGGCCAAGAATCCCACCGTGAATGCCTTTTTGTCGGGCGTGCTGGCCGTGGCCATTGCCTCGCCCTGCACCGCGCCGTTCATGGGCGCCTCACTGGGCCTGGCTGTGGGTCTGCCGGCTGTGCAAGCGCTGCTGGTGTTTGGTGCCATTGGCGTGGGCATGGCCCTGCCCTACCTGGCTGCCAGCCTGGTGCCCGCTGTGGCCCGCGCCCTGCCCCGCCCCGGCGCGTGGATGGACACTTTCCGCCGTTTGATGGCCTTCCCGATGTTTGCCACGGTCGTGTGGCTGGTGTGGGTGCTGGGTCAGCAAAGTGGCATTGACGGCGCAGGCGCGTTACTGGTCCTGCTGGTTGTCTTGAGCATGGTGATCTGGGCATTCACGTTGGCGGGGCGCGGTCGCGCACTGATTGCTACTTTTTCCATAGCAACGTTGGCAGGTTTGACGTGGGCCATTGGCCCCAATGTATTGAAACCTCTGGACGTAGCGGCTCCCGTTGCCGCGGGCAGCCGCTGGCAGGCCTGGGAGCCGGGCCGCGTTGAGCAGATTCTGTCGACCGGCCAGCCGGTGTTTGTCGACTTCACCGCCGCCTGGTGCGTGACCTGCCAGTACAACAAGAAGACCACGCTGAACCAGGCGGATGTGCTGGCTGATCTTGACGGCAAAAAGGTGGCCCTGCTGCGCGCCGACTGGACCCGCCGCGACCCCGCCATCACCGCCGCCTTGCAGCAGTTGGGGCGCAACGGTGTGCCGGTTTACGTGCTCTACAAAGCGGGCGTCGCGCCCGTTGTGCTGTCTGAAGTTTTAAGTGTCGATGAGGTGCGCGCTGCCGTGGCGCGTTTGTAGGTTCAACTCAAGATAAGGAAAACTGTCATGTTGCTGAGTTTGATTGCGCGCCGCCATGTTCTGGCGTTGGCTGTGTCCGCCGTTTCATTCTGTGCAAGCGGCCATGCCTTTGCGGCGCTCGCTGTAGGCCAGAGCGCGCCGGACTTCACACTGACCGACACTGCGGGTAAAACGGTTCGTCTGAGTGACTTCAAGGGCAAACATGTGGTGCTGGAATGGACCAACCCCGGCTGCCCTTTTGTGCGCAAGCACTATGACTCGGCCAACATGCAGACCCTGCAAAAAGAGACCACGGCAAAAGGCGTGGTCTGGCTGGCTGTGAATTCGACAGAAACCGCCAGCGGTGACTACCTGGCACCCCAGCAGCTTGCACGCTGGATGGCCGGACAAAAAGCCGCGCCATCGGCCACGCTGATGGACGAAGACGGCACGGTGGGCAAAGCCTATGGCGCGCGCACCACGCCGCATATGTACATCGTGAACCCCCAGGGCATGTTGACGTATGCAGGCGGTATTGACAGCATCCCGTCGGCGCGCGTGGACGACATCAAGATGGCAACCAATTTTGTGCGCCAGGGTGTGAACGAAGCATTGGCTGGCAAAGCCATCAGCACGCCCATTAGCCGACCGTACGGCTGCTCCATAAAATACAAGTCATGACCCAGACCCAAGACATTGAAACCATCCTGAAGACCTGCCGTACTGTCGCGGTGGTGGGCCTCTCGCCCAAATCCCACCGTGACAGCCATGAAGTGGCCCAGTACATGCAATCCCATGGCTGGCGCATCGTGCCCGTGAACCCGGCGGCGCAAGGGAGCGAGATTTTGGGCGAGAAGGTTTACCCCAGCCTGATTGAAGCCGCAAAGCACGAGCAGATTGACCTAGTTGACGTGTTTCGTAACAGTGAAGATGTCCCCCCTGTGGCCGACGAAGCCATTGCCATCGGTGCCAAGGCCTTGTGGCTGCAACTGGGCATTGAGCACGCGGGCGCCGCAGAAAAGGTGCGCGCGGCAGGCATTACCGTCGTACAAAACAAATGCTTGCTGATCGAGCACCGGCGGCAGGCGTCGTGAACTCACCCGCCGTGGACTTACCGGTGGATGAGGCGTCCGAAGCCATTGAGGTGACGCATGCGGAGTTCTGCCGGGGCGCACCGGCGGGGCTTTTTCGCCTGATTGTGAACCCGGACAAGGCGCGCAAATACGTGCGCCACCGCCTGATGATCATTCCGGTGCTGTTGGCCGTGGCAGGCTTGGGCACCGCCTTGACGCTTTACGGCTACACATGGGGGGGGCTGGGCCTGGTGGCGCTGGCCGTGCTGGTGAATCGGCTCGTATCAGCACAGTCGGCAAAAATCATGGTGCACCTGGCGACGCAAGATGCACGCGT
>JANPAZ010000008.1:0-4623 GCA_031430225.1 Rhodoferax sp.
AGAGAAAACTCATGACCAAAACGTTCAGCGCAAAACCCGCTGACGTGGTGCACGAGTGGTTTGTGCTTGACGCGACCGACAAGGTCCTCGGACGAGTAGCCAGCGAAGTTGCTCTCCGTTTGCGCGGCAAACACAAGGCCATTTATACGCCCCACGTCGATACCGGTGATTTCATCATCGTCACCAACGCAGCCCAGCTGCGCGTTACCGGCGCCAAGCCGATTGACAAGGTGTACTACAGCCACTCAGGCTACCCTGGTGGCATTTCGGCCATCAACTTCCGTGACATGCAGTCCAAATTCCCGGGCCGTGCCCTGGAAAAAGCCGTCAAGGGCATGCTGCCCAAGGGCCCACTGGGTTACGCCATGATCAAGAAGCTCAAGGTGTACGCTGGCGCCGAGCATCCTCACACTGCCCAGCAACCTAAAGTGCTGGAAATCGCAGCCTTGAACAAGGGAGCCGCCAAATGATCGGTGAATGGAACAATGGCACCGGCCGTCGCAAATCCAGCGTCGCCCGCGTGTTTCTGAAAAAAGGCTCGGGACAAATTGTTGTCAATGGCAAAGCCATTGAACAGTTCTTTGGCCGTGCCACTTCAATCATGATCTGCAAGCAACCCCTGTTGCTGACCAACCATGCTGAAACCTTTGACGTGATGGTCAATGTGGCTGGTGGTGGTGAGTCGGGTCAAGCGGGTGCTGTGCGCCACGGTATTACCCGCGCCTTGATCGATTACGACGCAACACTCAAGCCCGACTTGAGCAAAGCTGGCTTCGTAACGCGTGATGCGCGTGAAGTCGAACGTAAGAAGGTCGGTTTGCACGGAGCCCGTCGCCGCAAACAGTTCTCGAAGCGTTAATCTTCGACACCCTCAAAAACCGCCCACGATGTCAAGTCCGGGCGGTTTTTGCTTTTGGCGCAGGCATTTACCTCAGCCTGCTAGACTCTGTGCCCCCACGTTGATACCTCCATGCGTTTTCGCCTGCTCCGCCGCCGTTTGACGATCAGCGCCCCCCGCATGTCGGTGCGCAGCGCTTTGCCTTGGCCGTTTCGCTGGGCGGTGGCTGCGATTGTTTTGGGGTTTTGCGCGGCTATTGGGCTTTGGGCGTTTGAGTTGGGCAAAGACATTGCAGGGCTGGACGGTGGCACCAAGGAAGAGTTGACCCTTGCACGCGCTGAGTTGGTGGCACTCCGCTCTGACCTGGCAATCGCCAAACAGGCTCGTGAGCGCGCGCAATCTGTGGCCGATACGGCGGCCACGCTGTTAACCACTGAAAAGGCGGCCCAGGAAGGCCTTGTGGCTCAAAACAAGCAATTGGACTCAGACAACCGCAGGCTCAAAGATGACCTGGGCTTTTTCGAAAAACTGATTCCGTCCACGGGCGTTGAAGGCGTTACTGTGCGTGGACTTCAGGCTGAAGTGATCGATGCGCGGCAAGTAAAATGGCAAGTTCTTTTGATTCAGGCGCAAAAGAACGCGCCGGAGTTCAAGGGGCGGCTGGAAGTCACGTTTTCCGGCGCTCAAAATGGCAAGGCCTGGTCTGCGGCCCTGCCCGGCGGTGGGCAGGAGCTCAAGTTTCGTCAATACGGCCGTACCGAGGGCGTGTTTGATCTACCGGCTCAAACCACCGTGAAAAGTGTGTCTGTGAAGGTACTTGAAGGCGCTGCCGTCAAAGCAACGCAATCGGTGAAGTTGTAAATTCATAAAACAGGAGATTCGCTATGTTCAACAAGAAGAAGCAACCCCCCATCAAAAGCTTGATTGCCCAGGGTACCCAGATATCCGGGAACATGGTCTTTTCGGATGGCCTTCGCGTGGACGGCGCCGTCAATGGGAATATTCGCGCCACCGACGATGAGCCCAGCATGCTGGTGATCTCTGAATCCGCGTCCATCGTGGGCGAAGTCTTTGCCGATCACATCATCATCAATGGGTCCGTCAAAGGCCCAATTCATGCTGCTCTGATGCTTGAATTGCAACCTAAAGCGCGTATTGAGGGTGATGTGCGCTACACAGCACTTGAGATGCATCAGGGCGCATTGGTGGCAGGACAATTGCGCCCCATCCTGGCCGGCGAGGAAAAGCCCACACTAAAGCTAGCGGCAAATAACGGCTGAATGAATTCCTGATCAATTTGCTGTAGTATTGTTGGACTGAATTTTCGAAAGTTTTTATGAGCGCCGTTGCAGAAAACATCCAGACTGAAATGCCCCCCGCCCCGATTCTGTTTACAGACAGCGCGGCGGCCAAAGTGGCTGACCTGATCGCCGAAGAAGGCAATCCCGACCTCAAACTGCGCGTCTTTGTGCAGGGTGGCGGTTGTTCAGGTTTTCAGTACGGTTTCACGTTTGACGAAATTACCAACGAAGACGACACCACCATGACCAAAAATGGCGTGTCGCTTTTAATCGATGCCATGAGCTATCAGTACCTTTTGGGTGCAGAAATCGACTACAAAGAAGATTTGCAGGGCGCGCAATTCGTGATCAAGAACCCGAATGCCACCACAACCTGCGGCTGCGGGTCCAGCTTCTCGACCTGAACCCGGTCGCAGACCCAAAGCAATCCACGGCTTAGGCCGGGTAGATTGCACCCAATATTCGGGCGCCCAGTGCGCCCGTTACTTTTGGCAGGCTTGCGGTTTCGTGCCGGATGGCTTTGCGGGCGAGCCAGGCGAATGCAGCGGCTTCCACCTGCAGGGGCGGCAGGCCAAAGGCCTGAGAAGTGGTGACGGTCATCTTTTGCAGGTGAGCCTGCAATCGTTTCAGCAGGAAGGTATTGAGTGCGCCACCGCCACAAACAATCAGTTTTTTGCGACTATTTCCGTGGCTATCGATACACGTCGCGCAGATGCTGGCCGTTAATTCCGTCAATGTGGCCTGCACGTCGACCGGGGCCAGGTTTCCAAATCCTACGAGCTTGCTTTCAAGCCAAGGCACGTTGAACAAGTCACGCCCCGTGCTTTTGGGCGGAGGCTTGCCAAAGTAGGGCTCATCCAGAAGGTTCATGAGCAAGGCCGTACTGACTTGTCCGCTGGCTGCCCACTGACCCGCAGCGTCAAATGCCTGGCCGGTATGTCGCTGGCACCAATGGTCCATCAGTGCGTTGCCCGGCCCGCAATCAAAGCCGATCACGTCGCCGACGGGTTGCAAGTCAAGTGGCGCCAGCAAGGTGACGTTGGAGATGCCGCCGATATTGAGAACGCACACGGCATCAAGCGTTTGCCCAAATACGGCCTGGTGAAACGCTGGAACCAGCGGCGCACCTTGGCCCCCAGCCGCCACGTCACGGCTGCGAAAGTCTGCTACCACGTCAATGCCGGTCAGTTCGGCCAGCATGGAAGGATTGTTCAACTGCACGGTATAGCCGCCACCCGAAATAAGTCCGCCAGATGGGTTGCCCACATCAAACTCTTGGGGCCGATGCCGAACCGTCTGGCCGTGCGCACCCATGGCTGTGACCTGGTCTTTGCCCACGCCAGCCCTGGCCAATAAATCAGAAACAACCGAAGCATAAATTCTGGCCAATGCATTGCCAGCCAATGCTGCGCGATGAATTTCGTCGGCTCCGGAGGTGTTCAGCGCCAGAAACTCCTGACGCAGGGTGGGCAAGAAAGGCGCGTAGGCGTGGGCGATCACCCTGGATGAATCTTTGGCCATGCCGTGCGGCTGAAGGTTGGAGTATTCAACCAGCACGCCGTCAACGCCGTCGAGGGATGTGCCCGACATCAGGCCCATGTAGAGTTCACGCATGTTTCTCAGGCCGTTCTCAGACCTCGCGGCAGGGCAAACTACTCGGCTGTAGCCCGTCGCATGGAGCTGGCAGCCGCCAAAGCCACCCGCACCATGGAAGCCGTGAGGTCAAACTGGGGTTTCAAAGCGGCGGTGACTGGAACCGACTCGCTCTGACGTGCAATGGTCAGCGGGTCATGGTGTGCGCCGTTGATGCGGAACTCAAAATGCAGGTGAGGGCCGGTCGCCCAGCCGGTGGAGCCGACTGCGCCGATGTTCTGGCTCTGGCTGACCTTATCGCCTTTGCGCACGTTGATGCGGCTGAGGTGGGCGTATACCGTGGTGTTTTGATTGCCGTGGTTGACGAAGACCACGTTGCCAAAACCGTTCTGCACACCTGCAAACTCGACCACGCCGTCACCCACGCTGCGCACGGGCGTTCCTGTGGGTGCGGCGTAATCCACACCCAGATGGGCGCGCCAGGATTGCAAAATCGGGTGAAAGCGCATTTTGAAGCCGCTGGTCACCCGGGAGAACTCCATGGGTGAGGCGAGATACGCACGGCGAAGGCTTTGGCCGTCCAGCGTGTAGTAACCGCCTTTTTGACCGGCCTGTGCAAACCACATGGCCTGGAAGGTTTTGCCGTTGTTGACAAACTCTGCACTGAGCACTTTGCCAGTGCGCAGCGCCTCGCCATCGCCCTCGAGCGTTTCGTAGGTGATCGAGAAACGGTCGCCTTTGCGCAGCGCACGGTGAAAATCGATGTCACCCGAGAAGATCTCGGCGACCTGGGTGGCAATGGCATCGGGCAGCCGGGCTTCGTCCGTGGCCGCGAACAGTGACGACTGGATCGTGCCGCTGGCCAGGCGCGCCGTTGCGGTCAGCGCGGCA
>JANPAZ010000009.1:0-2791 GCA_031430225.1 Rhodoferax sp.
GCCCACCAGTTTGACCTGACCCGGTGGCGGCTTGGTCAGCAAATAACCGCTCACATAACGCGCGGGCAAACCCATGGCTCGCAGGCATGCAATCATGATGTGGGAGAAATCCTGGCACACGCCCTTGCGCTGGGCCAGGGCCTCCAACGCGGGGGTGTTGATCTGGGTGCTCTGGCTCTCGTAAGTGAAGTCGGTGTGGATGCGTTGCATCAGGTTACGGGCCGCCAGCAACAGCGGCACACCCGGCACAAAACTGGGCCGCGCATAAACCGCAAAATCTGCGTGGCGCGGCACATACGGCGAGGCAAACACAAACTCGGCTGCGGCGTCATAGACATTGCCCGAGGCGTAGCGAAAACGCTCGCGCACCTGTTCCCACGTCAGGCGGGTTTCAGGCAAGGGCAGCGTGCTGGTGGACACCACACTGCGCGCCACCACCTGCAACTGTGAATGCGAAGTCTGCAAAGAAAAAAAGCAGCGTGTGTTGCCGTAGATGTCTTGCGTTCGAGTTTGCTCAGCGGGCTCGGGCGTAACGTACAGCGAATGCGACAAAAGACTCTGGCGCGCATGGGTGGGCGGCTGCAGATGGCTCATGTGCTGCGCGATTTCAACGGCGGGCACGTAGTCGTAGCGCGTTTCGTGGGTGATGCGCAACTGCATTCAGACCCCCACGCTTTGTTTGGCTTCGTCCGAGTGCGTGAAGTAAATGGCCCCCACGTCTTCCGACAACTCATAGGCGCACTGGATGCACAGTGCCAGCAGATCATTGAGCACAGCGTAGCTGCCATCGGGTGCCACGTCACACAGCTGGGTCAGGCCCCAGGTGGCCGGGTCGGGTAGCCGCAGTGACAACTCGCTCAACTCGTTGGGCTGGCTGCCCGCCAGTTTGGCCAGCCGCCCCCGCAGGGTTCGCGCGACCCAGCCCAGGGAGCGTGGGTTATCGCTGTCGAGTACCAGCATGTCCACCAGCGCGGCCACTTCGCGCACTTGCTGGTATTGCGCGTGAAAGCTGATGGTGCTGTCAAACAGTGAAATCATGGCTTCAAAACCGCCATCGCTCAGCACCGATTGCGTCTCGAAACCCAGCGACAGCGCACGCGCGAGAAAGCCCAGGCGCTCGATGTGGCGACCAATGCTCAACAGGCGCCAGCCGTCATCGCGGGTCATGCGGTCGGTTTGCGCACCGGTGATGGCGGCCATGTGGTCGCTGGCCACCTTGAGCACGCGCAAGGCTTCCAGGGGTGAATATTCGCTGGCCAGTGCCAGTTGCGCGCAGCCGCGGTTGAGATCTTCTTCGGCCCGCACGATCACGTTCCAGTGTTCCTGCGACAGCCGCTCACGCACGCTGGAGCCTGCCAGCCGCACGGCGCGCAGGTTATAGCCCACGCTGGTGGCCAGGTCGGTGCTGGCCAGGCTGGCAATCAGCGAGCGTTCAAATACCCGGCGCGCCTGGGTGGCGGGTGGCACGCCGGGCAGCACCAGGGTGTTGATGCTGGCCATGCGCGACAGCCAGGTGAGCAGGGGTTGCGACGACTGGTCTTCACCGTGCAGACTCTCCAGCGTGAGGCGTGCCAGGCTCACCAGGTTTTCCGTGCGTTCGGTGTAGCGCCCCAGCCAGTAGAGGTTTTCACCGGCGCGGCTGGTCACCATGCGTTTGCGCTGGGAGACGGCACCCGGCGTGAGCGTGGGCTGCAGCAGCGTAGTTTTGTCCACAGTGCCGTGGGTCATCACCCACACATCGGCACTGCTGCCACCGCGTTGCATGGAGGCAATCTCGGCACCGCTGCTGGCCACACGTGCCAGTCCGCCGGGCAACACGCGCCACGACTGGGGGCCGTCTGATACGGCAAACACGCGCAGGATGACCGAGCGCAGCTTCAAATTGCCCTGTGCGTTGCTTGCGCTGTTTGAGTGGGTGGCGTCTTTGCCGTCGTCGGCGCGCCAGGTTGGCATTTGCGACAGCGGCACATACGCCTGAATGGTGTGGTCATCGCTGTGCAGCGCAATGCGCCCGGCCCACTCATCGAGTTCGCGTTTGGACAGGTTGCGCCCCAGCACCGCATCAAAATTGCTTTGGTTGATGGCACCGGGGTAGGTAGGCTTGATGGCGCACTCGTGCAGGCGCGGCAGCACTTCTTCCATGGCCGAACGCTCGCCGCACCACCAGGTGGGCAGGGCGGGCAACTGCAGCTCTTCGCCCAGCAGGTGCTTGGACAGTGCAGGTAAAAATCCCAGCAACGCGGGCGACTCCAGAAACGCTGAGCCAGGGGCATTGGCTACCAGAACATTACCGGCGCGAATTGCTTGCAAGAGCCCCGGCACGCCCAACGTGGAGTCGGGCCGCAACTCCAGCGGGTCCAGAAACTGGTCGTCCAGCCGCTTGAGCAGCGCATGCACCGGCTCCAGGCCTTTTAGCGTCTTGAGGTACAGGTGTTGGTCGCGCACGATCAGGTCGCTGCCTTCCACCAGGGTCAGGCCCAGGTAGCGTGCCAGATAGGCGTGCTCAAAGTAGGTTTCGTTGTAGGGCCCTGGCGTGAGCAGCGCAATGTGTGAGTCGTTGCCCGCCGGGCTCATCTGCTTGATGCTGTCCATCAACGCACGGTAGGTGCCAGCCAGGCGCTGCACGTGCAGGCTCTCAAACGCCTGCGGGAACAGGCGCGACACAGCCAGGCGGTTTTCCAGCAGGTAACCCAGGCCGCTGGGTGCCTGCGTGCGCTGCGACACCACCCACCAGTTGCCATCCGGCCCGCGGGCCAGGTCGAACGCCGCGATATGCAAGTGCGTGCCACCC
>JANPAZ010000010.1:0-4247 GCA_031430225.1 Rhodoferax sp.
TCATAAAAGCCATTGTTCAAATGGCCAAAGCCTTTAATTTACAAACCGTGGCTGAAGGCGTTGAAGATGAAGTTACTGCCGAAAGTTTGCAGGAGATGGGCGTCAATCTGCTGCAGGGATACCACTTTGGAAAACCCATGACAGCCGCTGAGTTTGCCCAACACTTTTTGAGAGACCTACGCGCCAGGGCTTGACCGGACATCGTGTTGTTCGATTACGGTATCGCATCGCCCAACGCAATCCCCTCACGCCGCGGATCGGCGCCCCCGACCAACGCGGTAGTGCCGTTGCTTGCTGTGGTCCGTATCACGGTCGACACCCCACTGGACTGCGCTGCAAACGACACGGTGTGCCCCAGGCTGCGCAGGCCCACCAAGAGCGGGTCGTTCAAGCCGTTGTTGCTGATGTCGATCGAAGGGTGCTCGCCACCAACGCCTGTCGTGGCGCTGTTGGCAGCGCCAAAGTTCACCATCGACGTGGCCTGTTGTGCATCAAGCTTCCAGTCCACCGCGCTCACCACTGTCTTCACCACAAACTGGATGATCGCGGCGCCGCCCGGCGAGCCGGTGGCCATCAGGAAATCACCCCGTGAGCCATCAGCGGCCTTGTTGAACACAATCGTCGGCGCCATGGAACTGCGTGGCCGCTTGAGCGGGGCCACGCGGTTGGCAATGGGCCCGGACGCATCCGACGGGTCAAACGAAAAGTCCGTCAGCTGGTTGTTCAGCAGGAAGCCACGTGTGAAGTGAAACGAGCCCATGCCCGACTCAATGGTTGTCGTCATGACCACCACGTTGCCATACTTGTCGACGATCGACATGTGGGTCGTGCCCTTGCCTTCGGTGGCGCTGCTGCCCTGCTTGGCAAAACCTGAAAAATCCCCGGCTGCTGCGGTACCCATGCTCTTGGTGGTGGAGATGAGCGCGGCACGTCCCTTCAGGTAATCCTTGTTGATCATGGAAGCCGCGCCAGCGCCAGGCAGCGCCACAAAATCGGTGTCTGCCACGTATTTGTTACGGTCTGCATAGGCCAGCCGCTCGGCCTCGCTCACCAGATGCACACCCATGATGGAAGGCTTGCCGCCTTCGGCATTGACCAGCGTCGGACCGTTGGCGGCCAGGTCAAAGTTTTCCAGAATGCCCAGAGTTTGTGCCACGGCGATGCCGCCGGATGAGGGTGGCCCCATACCGCAGACCCAGGTGGTGCGGTAGGTGCCGCAGACCGGTGTGCGCCGAATGGCCTTGTAGTTGGCCAGATCGCTCAGCTCGGTCAGCCCGGGTGTGATGGCAACGGTGGTGGTGACGCCGCCCGTTGTGGCCTTGATCTTGTTGACGATGGACTCCGCGATGGCACCCGTGTAAAAAGCGTTGGCACCGCCCTGGCCCAGCGCGGTCAGCGTGGCCGCGTAGGCCGGGTTTTTAATGACCGTACCCAGTGCCTTGGCGCTGTAGTCGGCATTCAGAAAATAAGCCGCTGCCTCGGGGTCGCGCAAGAGGTCAGTGCGCGCGCCGGCGATGGCAGCCGCCATGCGCCCGCTGATGGGGAAACCGTCGGTCGCTAGCTTGATGGCCGGCTGTAACAGGTTGGCCCAGGCTTGAGTTCCGTTGTCCTGGTGTGCGAGTTCCAGCATGCGCACGGCACCGGGCGTGCCGATGGAGCGGCCGCTGGCCTTGGTGTTGAGGAAGAGATTGCCCAGGTCGGGCAAAGGCGTGGTCTTTTCTGTCGCGCTGATGTAGCGCAGGTAATCTTCAGTGGCAGCAGCAGGGGCAGTTTCGCGGCCGTCATAGCTTTGAACTGCTTTGGTCTTGGCGTTGTAGTGCAGCATGAATGCGCCGCCGCCCAGGCCGGACGACTGCGGCTCGACCAGCCCCAGCACCGCTTGCACCGTCACCGCAGCATCCACCGCCGTTCCCCCCCTGGCCAGAATGTCGCACCCGGCCTGACTGGCCAGCGGGTTGGCCGTGACCACCATGAATGAGGCCGCTGTGACCGCTTTTTTACCCAGTTTGTAACCCGAGGATGGCTCGGGAATGGCCGGGTCGCCGGGCAACCCGGAGCCCACCACCACACCACCGGTGCCGGTGGTCTGAAGGCAGGGGGTTGTGGCACCTGTCACGAGAAGAGAACTGCTGCCACCGCCACAACCCCACAAGGCCAGTAACGTGACTGAAACCGGTGCAATCCATCTGGCGATTCCGGACTTGAATTCGGGGGGCTTGCGCATGAGGTCTCCTGATTTTTGGGGTGAAGTCATTCTGCAGCGAAACGCCATGGCATTCAATAGGCCTGTCCCGGGGGTCAATGCATTCGCAACCACGGCGTTGACACTTTAAGCTTGGACAACCACGCCCACAAAAACCGAGTCTGCGCGGACTTCAACCGGATAGGTGGCCAAATCCAACTTGCAAGGCGGTGACAGCGCCCGTCCGGTGCGGATATCAAACTTGCCGAAGTGCAAGGGACACTCAATCACCCCTTCAGTGACATAGCCATCCGACAGACGGGCCCGCATGTGGGTGCATCGGTCCGACGTTGCGAAATACTCGCCGCTGACGTTGAAGAGCGCAATCTCCTGGCCGGCCAATGCCAGGTGGAGCACGTCACCCGGTGCAAGGTCAGCCGCGCGCACCGCCAGATGAAACTGGTGAAACACGTATGGGGCCATCTCAGTGGCTCATTCACAAATCACGTTGAGGAGCGCCTGGCGCCGCTCGTCGCGTACGACTTTTAACGCTCGGGCAAGGGCAGCGGGCAACTGCTCTCGCGTCATCACTTTTTCACCGTACCCCCCCGAAGCCTCGCAATACTTTTCAAACGCGGGTGATGGCGAGAGCCCGGACAAAGGCACTGCCGACGCACAACCCGCGCTGCCACTTCGGTACATGCCCAGGGTGGCTTGCTCAACCGCGCCCCATTTGCCGTTGTTGCAAATGAGGGTGAGCACAGGCAAGCCATAAGCGCTGGCAACCTGGTGGCAAGCACTGGGATTGCAGAAAATATAGGCTCCATCGCCCAGCGTGGCGATCACCGTGCGCTCGCCGCTGGTCATGGCAATGCCCAATGCGGCAGGCAGCGCCCAACCCAGGCCACCGGCGGGTGGCAAGCTGAAAAAACTGCCCGGATTGTCAAAGTGCAAATACTGGCGCATGGCCCAGTACTCGTTCACGACAATGGCGTCCTGCGGCTTGGCCTGGTTCAGGCAATGCGACAGCCAGCTTTTGGTGATGGGGCCGCCGCGTGCCTGGTCTGCTTGCAGCTTGGCGGCTTCGGCGGACCTGCGCGAGGCACACAAATCATTGGCGCGACCGCGACGTGCGGTAATCAACCCCGGTTGCGACAGACCCTCAAGCTCGTCTTTGAGTGCGGCCAGGAACGCAGTGCTGGATGACGTGATGGACAAGTCTGCCCGGTGGCTTCGCATGGGGTACGCCGTCCACAAGGGATCAAGCGCCACCTGGATCACTTTGGCGGTCAATGCCGGCATTCCGGTTTTGGGGATCCACGGCACATCGGATTCCAGCGTGAGCACCACGTCAGCGTCGGCTATCAGTGCGTCGGCGTCGAAACCGGCATGCATCGGGCTGCTGGCAGGCAGGCAAATCATGCGCGCCTTGTTCTCGACCACGGGCAGGGCAAACTGCTCGGCCAATTCAGCCAGCAGCCTGACCGCTTGCGGATTGCGGCCACTGGCTGCGGCAATGATCAGCGGCCGTTGGGCCGATGCAAGCCACGCGGCGGCGGTCTTGACCTGGTTCCGGTCCGGGTGGGGTTCACTGGGTACGGCGGGCCCGTGCTCGCTCCATGTGAAGGTTTCTTGTGACTGTGCAATCACTTCGCGTGGCAGCGACAGGTACACCGGCCCCGGCGGACTGGCATGCGCAATCGTGAGTCCCCGCTCCACCACCTCACGCAGGTTCAGGCCATCGCGCAATTCATAGTCCCACTTGACCATCTCGCGCAGCATGCCGGCCTGGTCGTACATCTCCTGCGCCCAGTGAATCCAGGCATTTCGGGCACCCAGCCGCCCTTCTTCAAAGAGCGGAGTACGACCGGCCGTCAAGAAAATCGGGCATTGATCCCGGGCCGCATTCATCAATGCGCATAGCGCGTTGGCGGTGCCCACGCTCACATGCAGCATCACGGCTTGCGCACGGCCGGTCACCAACGCGTCGCCATGCGCCATGCCCACTGCCAGATTTTCGTGAGGGCAAATAACGGGTTGGGGAAACTGCAGACCAGACTCCGCA
>JANPAZ010000011.1:0-3101 GCA_031430225.1 Rhodoferax sp.
GTGGCCATCACGTGCTCAACTTCACTGGTGCCGATGCCATGCGCCAGTGCACCAAAGGCTCCATGGGTGGACGTGTGGGAGTCACCACACACCACGGTCATGCCGGGCAGGGTGGCACCGTTCTCTGGGCCAATCACGTGCACGATGCCCTGGCGCTTGGAGAGAAACGGAAAGTAAGCCGCTGCGCCGGATTCCTTGATATTGCTGTCTAGCGTCATCACCTGCTCTTTGCTGGTGGGGTCGGTGATGCCGTCGTAGCCCAGCTCCCAGCCGGTCGTGGGGGTATTGTGATCGGCCGTTGCCACCATGGAGCTGATGCGCCATACCTTGCGCCCGGCCTGGCGCAGCCCTTCAAACGCCTGCGGACTGGTGACTTCATGCACCAGATGGCGGTCGATGTAGAGGACGGCCGTGCCGTCGTCTTCGGAGTGGACGACGTGCTCGTCCCAGATCTTGTCGTACAGCGTGCGCGCTGTGTGTTCCGTGTTTGTGAGTGCCATTTTTTTCCTTGATGTCCGGGGGGTTGATCTGATGTTAGGCGGTTTGCATTAGCGTGAAAGTACGTTTAGGCTGCGCGGCGATTCGCTTGCGGGCATGACAGCCAGGTGCTCGACCAGCAGACGGGCCGTCAGCGGCAGGGTAGAAAAGTCACGGGCCACCAGCTCGATCTGGCGTAGTGCCCAGGTATCTTGCAGTGCCACAAATTCGAGCTCGCCTACGCCGTGCATTAATTCAAAGGCGCGCTGGGGCATGACACCAACACCCAGCCCGTTGTGGATCATGCGGCACATGGCATCCAGCCCGGTGACGTGAATGCGCAGCTTGATAGTGCGACCCAGCTGTGCGGCGGCCTGGCGCATGGCCAGAAAGATGGAGCTATTGGCGTGCAGACCCACATGGTCAAATGTGAGTGCTTCTTCAAAATTGATAGCGCGTTGTGTAGTTAGAACATGGCCTTTGGGCACAATCAGCACCAAGCTGTCCTGGCGGTAGGGTCGCGTCTGCAACTCTCCTGTGCCTTCGGCAGTGTTGCAAACGCCCAGATCGGCAGCGCCTTCCTGCACCGCGCGGACCACCTCAGTGCTGAGGTGCTCTTCCAGGTCAATCTTGATCTCGGTGTGTTGACGTATGAAAGCACCCAGGTCTTCCGGCAGAAACTGCACGATTGCGGAAATGCTGGCGTGCACGCGCACATGACCGCGCACGCCGTCGGCATACTCGCTGAGTTCGCCCTGCATTTTTTCCAGGCTGAACATCACCGAGCGCGCGTGGTGCAACAGGCTTTCACCCGCGGGCGTCAGATCCACACCTCGGGTGTGGCGGTACAGCAGAGTCGTGCCCAGGCTGGACTCCAGATCGCTGAGACGTTTGCTGACGGCTGAAGGCGCGATGAATTCACGCTCTGCAGCTTTGCCAATGCTGCCCAGCTCGCAAACCGCTACAAAGAGCTGAAGCGAGGTAAGGTCAATGCGACGGGCAAAACTGCGTTCAGAGTTTTTCATGGGGATGAAGTCATCGTGTTTTGCGATGAGTTTCAATTTTGCACCAATTTGAAGGGTGTTGGCATCGTCAAACACGATGGTTGCCGTGCCGTATTTCAGTGTCTGAACATGCCAATGTGTTCAAAAATGCAAAAAGCCCGCCGAGGGTGCCATCGGGCGGGCTTCTGTTTAACCGCGATAAAAACACCGACATTTACCGGTGTTTGGCGATGGCGCTTATTCTTAACGCTGGGTCAATGGCACCACGTTGCGAGCGTCTGAGCCAGTGAACAGTTGCCGAGGGCGCCCAATTTTGTACTCAGGGTCGCCAATCATTTCGTTGAGCTGAGCAATCCAGCCCACGGTACGAGCGAGTGCAAAAACAGCGGTAAACAATGGCACGGGAATACCAATGGCGCGCTGCACGATGCCGGAGTAAAAGTCCACGTTGGGGTAGAGCTTGCGGGACACAAAATACTCGTCTTCCAGCGCGATCTTCTCCAGAGCCATCGCCAATTTGAAAAGTGGGTCGTTTTCCAGCCCCAGCTCGGCAAGCACTTCCTTGCAAGTCTCTTGCATGAGCTTTGCGCGTGGATCGTAGTTTTTATAGACCCGGTGACCAAAGCCCATCAGCTTCACGCCAGAGTTTTTGTCTTTGACCTTCTCCATGAATTCGCCCACTTTGCTGATGCCACCCATCTTCTGGATGTCCTCCAGCATGTTCAGGCACGCTTCGTTGGCACCACCATGTGCCGGGCCCCACAGGCAGGCCACGCCCGCTGCAATAGCCGCAAACGGGTTTGTGCCCGACGAGCCGCACAGGCGCACTGTTGAAGTGGATGCGTTTTGTTCGTGGTCAGCATGCAGCGTGAAAATGCGGTCCACCGCGCGTTCCAGCACGGGGCTCACTTTGTACTCTTCACAAGGCGTGGCGAACATCATATGCAGGAAGTTGCCGGCATAACTCAGGTCATTGCGCGGGTACATGTAGGGCTGGCCCACGGTGTACTTGTAGGCCATGGCTACCAAGGTCGGCATTTTGGCTATGAGGCGTATCGCGGCAATTTCGCGGTGCTCCGGGTTGTTGATGTCAGTGCTGTCATGGTAGAAGGCTGACAGCGCACCTACCAGTCCAGTCATGATGGCCATCGGGTGGGCATCACGACGAAAGCCACGCAGGAAGAACTGCATCTGCTCGTTGACCATGGTGTGCATCGAAACGAGACGGCTGAATTTTTTCTTGCCTTCGGCGTTGGGCAACTCACCGTACAGCAACAGGTGGCAGGTTTCCATGAAATCACAGTTGGTGGCCAATTGCTCGATGGGGTAGCCTCGGTAAAGCAGTTCACCTTTGTCACCATCAATGTAGGTGATAGCCGACTGACACGACGCGGTTGACAAAAAGCCTGGGTCATAGGTAAACATGCCGGTCTGCGCATACAGCTTGCGAATGTCGACTACATCGGGCCCGATGCTGCCCTTGTACACAGGCATGTCAACGCTGGGGCTGCCGTTACTAAACGACAGGGTGGCTTTGTTATCGGCTAGTTTCATTTTTAGTGACCTTTCAACGGGTTTCTCTCAACATACTTAAAACTTCACGCGCATCTTGCGTGTCCA
>JANPAZ010000012.1:0-6253 GCA_031430225.1 Rhodoferax sp.
GTCAAGCTGGTTGCCCAGCAATGCATTGAACACCTCGGGCGCACCGCGGTAAGGCACGTGGACAAACCTGGTCCCGGAATTGCTGGCAAACCACTCTGCGGATAGCCGGAACCCCGCGGTGTAGTTGCCTACATTGAGCAATTGCTGTGACGCTTTGGCTGAGCTGACGAGTTCGGCGATGGTGCCAATTTTCGAACTGGCAGGCGAGATGAAAATCATCATGCCGCGGGCAATGCCCGTGACGGGTTTGAAGTCCTTGATTCCGTCGTAGGGAATATCTTTCACCACCGACGGGTTGACGGCCATATGGGTGTTGGTACCCAGAAATAGGGTGTAACCGTCAGCGGGTGCCTGCTTGACTGCCATGGCGGCAATGACACCGTTGGCACCCGGCTTGTTGTCGATCAGCACAGGCTGGCCCAGTGCGGTGCCGAGTTGCTCTGCAAAGTAGCGCGCAGTGATGTCTGAGCCGCTACCAGCGGATGTGGGCACCACGATCTTCAGGGGTCTGGTCGGAAACGGGGACGTCTGCGCATTCGCACCTGATGCGACCAGCGTTGTGCAAATCAACAGGGTGTTGAGAAAGTTGTTGCGGTTCATGTGGGTTTCCTGACGTGTGTTGGTATGTTGTTCAATTCCCGGGCACTCCGTTGGGTGTAAACCGCGCGACGGAGGCATCCCCTTCAGCTTCGATCACCATGCGCAGCGGCATGTCGGCCTTTAAGTTGGATGCAGCAGTACCCACGATATTGGTAAACATGCGCGGACCTTCCTTCAGTTCGACCACTGCCACCGTATACGGCAACCGCTGTGCGAAGAACGCGTGGTACGCAATGCGATAGACCACCCAGCTGATCAGGCGGGCATGGCCACTGGCCTGTTTCCAGGCCCAATCGTCGCCCAGGCATCCGGGACATTCACTGCGTGCGGGCAGCCAGGCATGGCCACAGGCATTGCAGCACTGGTACTGGTGTCGACCGGCTTTCAGGCCATCCCAATAGGGGCGATTCAGCTCGGTGATCTCGGGGCCGGGCGCCATGACGCCGATGTCGGTTTCACTCATCGTGGTTTCCTTATTGACCGAGGATCAGGGTGGCATGGGTGTGCATGATTCCACCCTGATTGCTGACCACGCACTTGCGAGCGCCCTTGACCTGATTGACCGAATCGCCACGCATCTGGCGCACACCTTCCATCACCAGTTGAAGGCCCGGCATGCCGGTCTCGGACAGCAGGCCACCTGAGGTGTTGATTGGCAAATCGCCACCCAGCTCGATGCGCCCGTCTTGCACAAAGTGGCCACCTTCGCCTTTGGTGCAAAAGCCGTAGTCCTCCAGCGTCATCAGGACCGCGATGGTGAAACAGTCGTAAATCTGCGCTACGTCCATATCGGCCGGCGTCAGACCCGCCATCGCGAACGCGGTCTGCGCTGACACTTTGGCTGCCGTGGTGGTGAGGTCCGGTCGCAAGGCCACGTCCCACGAGGTTTGACCCTGGCCGAAACCCAGAAGGGGGACGGGCTTTGCCACCTTCAACTCGGAAGCCTTTTTCGCGCTCATCAGCACCACGGCGGCAGCGCCGTCCGAGACCAGGCAGCAATCGTCGCGGCGCAGGGGCTCAACGATCAGTCTCGATTCGCGGTACTGCTCAAGTGTGAGCGGTTTGCGTAGCTGGGCATGCGGGTTGGCTGCGCCGTGTCTGCGGCAGGCCACAGCAATCGCCCCGAGCTGATCGCTGGTGGTGCCGTACTGGGCCATATGGCGCTGCGCGATCATGGCGTACCCCGCGGGTGTGCCAAACCAGCCATACAGACCGCTACCGTCATCTCCGTAAGATTTTTCGTAGGCCTGGCGTGTTCCCGTGGCCGGGTTGTCGGCCAGTGAAACGATGGCAATTTCACACTGCCCGGCTTCGATAGCCATCGTGGCATAGCTGATCATGCTGATGTTGCTGGCACCGCCGTGGTCGTAGACGCCGCCAATGCGCGGCTGCATGCCCAGTGCCTCGGCCAGCTTCTGTGCGTACATCATCTCGAATTTCGAGGTAGGCGCTTTGACCATCAAACCATCGACCTGACGCTTGTCAACACCCGCGTCGGCCAACGCATTGCGGATCGCCTCGACGTTGAGTGACACTGTGCCCCGCCCGGGATGTTTGCCAAATGCAGTGTGACCGATACCCGCGATGACGACCTTGCCGCTTAAGCTGTTTGCCATGATCAGATCACCTCCCCGGCTTGCAAACTTGCAACTTCGTCAACGGACAGGCCTAGCCAGTCGCCATAGACCTCCTGGTTGTCACAGCCCAGCGCGCCACTGGGCCGAATCTCTATCGGTTCAACGCCGTCGTAGCGCATGGGTGAATTCGGCAGGCAGACCCGTCCATACATGGGATGCTCTACCCATTCCAGGGCGCGGCGTGCATGCATGTGCTCGTCGTGGACCACCTCGTCGAGGTCGCGCACCGGTGCGCAGGGCACGCGGTTGCTCATCAGCAGGTCGAACATTGCCTTTTTGGTGTGCCGTGCCGTGAAGTCTGAGACCAGTTCGTCGACTTCATCCATGTGTTCAACACGCAACTTGAGGCTCTCAAATCGGGGATCAGTCAATAATGCCTCGCGCTGCATGGCCTTCAGCAAGGCTTTCCAGTGTGCTTCGCTGACACAAATGATGGCAATGAAGCCATCTAGCGTCGGATACACGTTGTAGGGCGCTTCGGCCAGACCGCCGTGACGGTTGCCGGTGCGAGGGGGAACGCTGTTGCCCATGCTGTGGTGCAGGCCGAGGTTGGAGGCCAGCGATGCGTAGACTGCTTCCTGCATTGACACCTCCACCAATCGCCCGATGCCCGTTTTCTCGCGCTCGTAAAGCGCGGTCATGATGGCGCCATACAGGTGAACGCCGCCCATGAAATCACACATGGCGGGTCCGGCCTTTACGGGTGCGCGATCCGGATAGCCGGTCACATTCATGATGCCTGCGATGGCTTGCACGGTCAGGTCCATGGCGGGAAATTTCATGTTGGGACCCGAAAGGCCAAAGCCGGAGCCCGAGCCGTAAATCAGACGCGGGTTGATGTGGCGCAGCGCATCAAAGCCCACGCCGAGGCGCTCCATCGCGCCGGGCGCGAAATTCTCGACCAGTACATCACTCTTTGTGACCATCTCCCGCAGCAATTCGCGCCCGCGTTCAGTTTTCAGGTTGAGGGTTGCGAAGGTTTTGTTGGAGTTCAGCATGGCAAAGGGCAGGGCTGCCCCGCCCACCACACTGCGCCGGCGCAAATTTTCACCCCCTTTGGCTTCGATCTTGATGATGCGTGCGCCGGCCATGGCCATCAAGAAAGTGCAATAGGGGCCGTTGTAGATCTGGCCCAGATCCACAACGGTGACACCTTCAAGCGGGTAGCGCGCGGTCATGGTCACCGTCCTTTGAACTGCGGTGTGCGCTTGGCGGCGAAGGCTGCGGGGCCTTCTTTGGCGTCCTCGGTCATGGCCAGCATCCGGTTGATCACGGCTTCAAATCGCAAGCCGGTCGCACGGTCCATCTCGCGGCTGCGCACTGCAAGCTCTTTGGCCGCCTGCACGGCCAGTGGCGCGTTGGCGGCGATTTTTCTGGCGTAGGTGTACGCGGTTTCGAGCAATTGTTCTTTCGGAACCACCTTGTTGATGAGTCCCCACCGCGCCGCCGTCTCCGCATCCATCATGTCACCGGTCAGGAGTAAATCCATCGCAATCGGATAGGGCAATTGATCCAATACCCGTTGAGTCCCCCCATTGCCCGGGATCACCCCGCGCTTGACTTCAGCGAGGTTGAAGGTGGCATGCGGGACCGCGATTCGAATGTCTGTTGCCAGCATCAAGGTGATGCCGCCGCCAAGGCAATACCCGTTCACCGCAGAAATGATGGGTTTCCAGACTTCGAGGCCACGGTTAAGCAACTGGTCGCGCTGTGTCAGCCACATCTCTGACAGGTCGGTCGGGGCAGTAAGAAAGCTCTTGATATCGGCCCCGGTCGTGAATGACTTCTCTCCGGCACCGGTGATGATCGCCACGCGGATTGAAGAGTCATCGCGTACTGTGCACCAGGCTTTGGACAGGCCCTGGTAGTGTTCGGCATCCATCGCGTTGAGGCGCTCTGGTCGGTTGATGGTGATGAGGGCGATGCCCTCGTCGGAAACTTGGAAATCGATGGCCATGATCAGCTCATTGCCCGTTTGCTGCCCAGCAGATCGCGGGCTATCACCATCCGGTGCACTTCGGAGGGGCCTTCGCCAATGCGCTTGATCCTCAACTCGCGGTACCAGCGCTCCAGTGGCAACTCCTGAGCCACACCCATGCCGCCGAAAATCTGTATGCATCGGTCAACGACTCGTCCGGCTACCTCCGTGCCGTAGACCTTTGCGATCGATGCATCGACTTTGATGTCGCGACCCATGTCTGCGTTCCAGGCGGCTTGATAGACAAGCAGGCGCGCCGCCCGCATCTCGATTTCTGAGTCGGCGATCATCCACTGGATAGCCTGTTTCTCAGCCAGCGTGCTGCCGAATACTTTGCGCTGGGTCGCCCATTCAATGGCCAGCTCCAGCGCCGCCTGCGCGATGCCGATAGTTGCGGCAGCGTAAGGGGGGCGGGCATGGATCAGCCATTCCTCTGCAAATGAAAAGCCCTTGCCTTCATCACCCAGGCGGTCTTCAATGGGCACTTCATAGTTGTTGAAATGCACCTCATAAGGTGAATAGGAGCGGATCACCGGAATTCGTGAAAGACTGATGCCCGGCTTGCTTTTGTCGACAATAAAACTGGTGATGCCGTCGCGGCCTTTGCTTTCGCCCACTCGTGCAAACACGATGCCCCATTTGGCCATGCCGGCGCCGGAAATCCATATCTTGGTGCCATTGATCACATAGCGATCACTCTTGCGCTCAGCGCGGGCCTGAATCGCGCGGCCGGGGTCAGATCCACCTGAAGGTTCACTGATAGCGACAAAGGCTTTGGTGCCGTTGGCCATGTCGTCACGGGCGAAGCGCTGTTGATGCTCGGTTCCCTTCCAGATCACAACGGGTGGGTCGAATCCGAAGGCGCCACACCCGGCAATATAGGCACCCATGCGGCATTTGGCGGCTTCTTCTGCAGCGACGCACTGGCCCAGCAGGCTCAAGCCAGCGCCACCATGTTCTGCAGGGGTTTCAAAACACCATAGGCCGAGGTCTCGCGCCTTTTGCTGCAACGCCGCTAGCTGGGCGGGTTCGGGCGTGTAGGCGTCATGCGGGAGCTTGTCCTCAACGGGCTTGACTTCTTCTTTCATGAAGCGTCGGATGGTGTCGCGCAGCATGCGCAACTCTTCTGGCAACTCCCAACTTCCCGAACTATCCGTGTGGCTCATCGTGCTCTCCTGTTATCTTGATTCGGTCGTTGCGTCAGGCCGACGCGGTGGTTTTCAACAGCTCGCGCCGTTTCGCACTTTTCATTTCGTCGAGTCTGTACCGCAGATTGCCGGCAACGCCCTGGATGGCATCGGCGATCACGACGCCGTAGACGTCCTCGGCTGTGGAACGACTTACATAACCTCGGTTGAGATCACTCTCGACCATGGCGAGGTCGCGTTCCAGCGCAAGACCAAAACCACCACCGCCAGGTGACGCGGCCCGCAGCGAATCACCGGCATGTAGCGGTTCCTTCTCCTGCTTGCTGCGAAGCTCCGGAATCCAGGACTTGCCGTTTGTGATGAACTCGACACGACTGGCCAGCGCGCTGCCACCGCCATTCACGCCGAACGGCGCAAAGTCAACCCGATCGCCCAGCACCGACACCACCGTGTCTGACAAGGCGGTGAAACCGTACTCGGTACCGCAACCACCCCGGTGCCATCCGGCTCCGCCCGAATCCTCCCGGATGCGGAAGTGATCGAAACGGATGGGGAAGCGGTGTTCCGACATTTCCAGCGACATGAAGTTCGCCATGGACTGGGGCGGTGTGCCATTGATCAGGCCGTCGCTGGCGCGGGTAGCGCCGTAGCCGCCGGGGTAAGGGAAGACGCCCACGAAGTAATTGCCGCTTTTGGGATGTGTGCCGCTGATCGAGACCACGCCAATGGTTCCAAAAAATGCTGCCGGAGCCTTGTCGGGCAGCACTTTGGAAAGAGCGCCAAACACCACGTCAATGACGCGACCCATGGGTTCCAGGTACCCGCCGCAGGGCGATGGGTACTCAGCCGCCAGCATCGTGCCGGCCGGGATGTTGAAACTGATGGGGCGG
>JANPAZ010000013.1:0-1789 GCA_031430225.1 Rhodoferax sp.
CTGCCTTGGGACGGCTCCAGCAGGCGGATGTTGCCGTTAACTTCAAGCCCGCTGAAACGTGCCGGCACCTGCGTGTAAATGAATTCAGGCAAGACGCCCGCGGTCCCGCCTGACTCAACAGAGTTGCCACTGCCGTCATCGCTGACGCCAACCCCGCCCACCCCATTGCCGTCGGTGTCGCGTAACAGGCCGGTGGACGATTGCGAAATGTAATTGCTGAAACTGTTGACAAACGCGGTCGCTGCAAAGGTGTGTGCACCGCGCTTCCATTTCACACCCATGTCAAGGTTGGTCGACTTCTCGGTGGAAAAACTGGCGTTGCCCACCTCGTAACTGTTGGTGGCAATGTGCGGGCCATTGGCAAACAACTCGTAGTCTTTGGGTGCGCGCTCACTGTAGGCCAGGTTACTGGTGAGCTGCCAGCCCGGTACCACGTTCCACAACGCGCCCAGCGCGTAGCTGCCGGGGTTGAAGTTGCGGCTGCCAGGAGCAAACCGGGCTACCAGCGGGTTGCCCAGCGACTCCACGTTGACAGACTCCATGCGCGCACCCAGACTCAGCTTGCCCCAGGTTGTCGGCAGTTCTTCATACACAAACAGCGCGGCCTGGTTGGTGCGGCTGTAGGGCGCAAAGGCCTCGGTGCCGTCGGCAGAAAACCGCGAGTTTTCGACCTGTAAACCCACCACGCCTTCCAGCGGCCCGAGTTTGGCGTGGCGCGCTTGCAGGCGCAGGTCTTGTCCCGCGTTCTTGAAGACGGTGCCCGCCGTAGCACCCTCGAATTCGGTGTGTTCGTAGTCGCTGCGGCTGATCTGGCCCTTGATGCTTTGCAGCAGGCCGCTGAGACCCCTGACTTCACCCTCCAGCGCAACGCGGTTGGTCTGCATTTTGATCGTGACTTCATCTTCGGCCACCGTGCCGTAATCAGACCGGTAAGTGCTGACGGATGCGCCTAAATACCCTCGACTGAAAAATACCGAGCCGCCCAGCGCGCCGCCCCGCGTCTCTGCGCCTGAATTGCAGATGCGGTTGGCCAGCGACGGGGCACCGGACTTGGTGCAGCCTAGCGACGCGGGCACGGCCACGTCACCTGTGCTGCGGCTGAAAACATCGGCGTGCAGGGCAAAGCGGTCGGTGCCGGCTTCCAGTAACAAGCCTGCGCCTTTCTCTGAATTGCCGCTGGCAAAACCCATATCGGCTTTGCCACCCACCCCACCCTTGGGATCGAACAAAGGTTCGCGTGGGATTCGGTTGTCAATCACGTTCACCACGCCCCCCACGGCGCTGCCGCCGTACAGCAACGCGCCAGGGCCGCGCAGCACCTCGATGCGCTCCATGCTGATGGGGTCGCTGGGCACGGCGTGGTCGTAGCTCAGGCCGGACGCGTCAATGCTGGCCCCGCTGTTTTGCAGGATGCGGATGCGGTCGCCATCGAGCCCGCGAATGATGGGGCGGCTGGCGTTGGGACCAAAGTAAGTGCTGCTGACACCAGGCGTACCGTCCAGCGTCTCACCTAATGTGGTTTGGGAGCGCAACAGCAGCGCAGCCCCCGAATACTGTGCGGCAGGCGCTATTAAATCTGTAGTACCCAACGGGTTACCCGTGATGGTGACTTCCTTCAGTTTGACAGGGGCCAGGGGCGGGGTTTGTGCAAAGGCACTACCCACAATGAGCAAAAGACTGGCGATGCCGACGGGTTGCCGCGCCGCTTGGCGGGAAAAATAGGTTTTCATGGTGCTTCGATGAATCAAAAAAATACACAGCCACCCGCTGGTATCAATGCCGGCGGGCA
>JANPAZ010000014.1:0-1877 GCA_031430225.1 Rhodoferax sp.
CCGGTGCAGCGTCTGAAATGTCCGCTGAAGCAGCCAGGCCCATGACCGTTATTTTTGCGAGCCACAACCTGGGCCAAGTCAAACGGTTGGCCACCCGCGTGATTTATCTGGAGCAGGGCCGGGTGCTGGCCGACCTGCCCACCGCAGATTTTTTTGAAGGGTCACTGCTACAGACGCAGTACCCGGCAGCTCATTTTTTTGTCAAAGGTGAGGGTTCATGAAGATTTTCTTGAAAAATATGCCACAGGCCCACATAGAACGTCGGTACCTAGCTATCGAAGGTATAGCAATGGTCTGCTTGGCGGCAGCTGGCCTGACACTGGGCGCGAACGCACAGGCACAAACCATCGTGATGGCGTCCACCACGTCCACCGAGCAGTCAGGTCTGTTCGCCCACCTGCTGCCTGAATTCAAGAAAGCCAACGGTGTTGATGTGAAGGTGGTGGCATTGGGCACCGGCCAGGCCCTTGATATGGGACGCCGCGGTGATGCCGACCTGCTGTTCGTACACGATCAGGCGGCCGAAGAGAAAATCGTGGCCGATGGCTTTGCCGTCAAGCGATTCCCCGTGATGTACAACGACTTTGTACTGATTGGCCCCGCTGCTGACCCGGCTAAAACCAAAGGCAAAGACATTGTGGCGGCGCTCAAAAAATTGTCTGCCACCAGCGCGGGTTTCATCTCGCGCGGCGACAAGAGTGGCACCCACGCGGCAGAGCTTCGGTACTGGCAGATGGCGGGTGTGGCCGGTGTAGTGGGTAGCAAGGGCACTGGCTACAAGGAATGCGGTTGCGGCATGGGCCCGGCACTCAACATGGCCAGCAGCACGGGTGCCTACGTGCTGGCCGACCGAGGCACATGGCTCAGCTTTAAAAACCGGGGCGACCTGGTGGTACTTGTTGAGGGCGACACCAAATTGTTCAACCAGTATGGCGTGATGGTGGTCAGCCCGGCCAAGCACCCGCATGTCAAAGTAGCCGATGCACAGAAGTTTGTGGACTGGGTGACATCGGCACCCGGCCAATCGGTGATTGCCAGTTACAAGATCGGTGGCGAGCAGCTGTTTTTTCCTAACGCGGTGAAATAAGGGAAGGGCGTGGGGTCATTCTTTGGCGGACTCAGGCCGACGCGGCACTCAGACTTCGCGGCTGTCCTCCGCCCTGCGGGCTCCCCCTTGATGCCACTGCGCTGAATGCCACGCCGACCTGAGTCGGGTAGCGGCCAGTGTCTTCGGCGCCCACAGATTGGCCAGAATGCCATCATGAATTAAATAGCCATCAACCCGCGAATCTCATCTCTTAAAGCAGAAACTATCACAATATCGCCACGCCCTTGACCTGTGCAAACACCCGCGTGCCCACCTCCAGCTTGAGTACATCAACCGACCGGGCCGTGAGGCGTGCCAGCAGGGGTGTGCCTGCTGCGTCCAGCTGCAGCATCACCTGGCCGGGGCCTTCTGGCGATATTTCAGTGATGGTGACGGGCAGGATGTTCTGGATGCTGGTGCCCACCTGCTTCTCCAGCGTCAGGCTCACATCGCGTGCCTGAACCCTGATGCGTATCGCGTGGCCCACTTCAATGGCTTGCTGGGGGATACTGAACTCACCTCCCGCAAAGCGCACCTGCGTGAGGTGATAACCGGGGTTGTGGCTGACCACCGTGGCCTTGACGACTGCCCCGGCCGCATCGCCATGGGCCATCGACAAGTCCAGGCGCGACATTAACGTGGCGGTGGCGCCGCTGGCAACCGTGCGGCCTGCCTCCAGTAGCACCAGGTGATCAGCCAGGCGGGCCACTTCGTCCAACGCATGGCTTACGTAGACGATGGGGATGTCCAGCTCCCGGTGCAAGGTTTCAAGGTAGGGCAGCACTTCGGC
>JANPAZ010000015.1:0-5040 GCA_031430225.1 Rhodoferax sp.
TTTGTGGTGCTGATGCCCGACACGCCGCTGACCAATGGCGTGGAAGCCATGACACGCTTGCAGCGTGAGCTGACCAAGCGCTTCTTCATGAGCGGTGCCGAAAAAGTGCTCATCACCTTCAGCGCGGGTGTGGCCCAGCTGGACGCCAATGAGACGGGTGCCGAAGCCATCAAGCGTGCAGACCAGGGCATGTACCTGGCCAAGCGCGCGGGTAAAAACCGTGTATTGGCAGCTTAAAAAACCATGACTTATCTGATTCTGGGGCTGGTGATTTTTCTGGGCGCGCATTCAGTGCGTATCGTGGC
Source organism: Rhodoferax sp. (assembly GCA_031430225.1). Classification (GTDB taxonomy): domain Bacteria; phylum Pseudomonadota; class Gammaproteobacteria; order Burkholderiales; family Burkholderiaceae_C; genus JANYCG01. Next base: position 306 of record JANPAZ010000015.1, read on the forward strand.
CGAAGGCTGGCGTACGCAGACTCTGGCCCGCCTGGGTGAGGGCAAGTACAAAGGGGTTTATTCGGTCGTCTCGCGATTGGGTTTTGCGCTCATCGTCTGGGGCTTTGGCCTGGCGCGCCAGCAACCCGTGGTGTTGTGGAGCCCGCCCGTGGGCATGCGGCACCTGGCCTCACTGCTGACCTTGCTGGCCTTTATTCTGCTGGCTGCGGCCTACGTGCCGGCTAACAGCATCAAGGCGCGAGTGCACCACCCCATGGTGCTCGCGGTCAAGACCTGGGCGCTGGCCCATCTGGTGGCCAACGGCACGCTGGCGCATGGGGTGTTGTTTGGTTCGTTTTTGGCCTGGGCCGTGCTGGACTTCATTGCGGCACGCAAGCGTGACCGTGCGACCGGCATGCAATACCCGGCAGGCACGGGCGGTGCCACGGCCGTCACGCTGGTGGTGGGCGCAGGTGCCTGGGCCGTGTTCGCATTTTTGCTGCACGGCTGGCTCATCGGCGTGCGGCCGTTTGGCTGATGTCACGCAATTGATGTACAACGGATGCACCTATGAGCATCCGTAACCTCGACTCGCTGTTTGACCCGTCGTCCATCGCCGTCATCGGCGCGTCGTTGCGAGCGGCCAGCGTGGGTGCCACGGTGTGGCGCAACCTCACCACGGGGCAATTCAAGGGCGAGCTTTACGCCGTTAACCCCAAGCACAAAAACCTGGCCGGGCACGCTGTGGCGGCCCGCGTTGCGGACTTGCCGCAAGCGCCCTCATTGGCCATCATTTGCACACCTGCTGCAACGGTTCCCGGGCTAGTCGCGGAGCTGGGCAAAAAAGGAACCCGCGCCGCCATCGTGATGACGGCAGGCATGGACAAGGTGCAAAAGCAGGCCATGCTGGATGCGGCCCGCCCGCACCTGTTGCGCATTCTGGGCCCCAATTGCATTGGCTTACTGGCACCGCACATCGGTCTGAATGCCAGCTTTGCGCACATAGACGCCTTGCCGGGCGAGCTGGCGTTCGTCTCGCAGTCAGGTGCGCTGGTCACGGCGATGCTTGATTGGGCGCAAGGCCAGACCATCGGGTTTTCGCATTTTGTGTCAATGGGTGAGCATGCCGACGTGGACTTTGGCGACATGCTGGACTACCTGGCCAGTGACCCTAAAACGCGGGCCATTCTGCTGTACATCGAGTCGATCGAGTCGCCGCGTAAATTCATGTCAGCGGCGCGCTCGGCCGCGCGCAACAAGCCGGTGATTGTGATCAAGGCGGGCCGTTCGCCGCAAGGGCAGCTTGCCGCGGCCTCGCACACGGGGGCGCTGGCGGGCTCTGACATGGTGTTTGACGCTGCCATCAGCCGCGCCGGCATGTTGCGGGTGAACACGCTTCAGGAGCTGTTTCTGGCGGCTGAGACCCTGTCGCGCTTTCGCACCAACACCAGCGACACCATCACCATTTTGACCAACGGCGGTGGTGCCGGCGTCATGGCGGCCGATGCGGCGGCCTTTGTCGGCGTGACGCTGTCAACCTTGAGCGACGATACCCGGCGAAAGTTGGACGCGGTGTTGCCCGCCAACTGGTCGCACGGTAACCCGGTGGACATCATTGGCGACGCGCCGGTGGAGCGCTACGTACAGGCGTTGCAGGTGCTCAAGGACGATGCCGCAACCGGTGCCGTGCTTTTCATCCATGCACCTACCGCCATTGTTCCCAGTGCCGAGATTGCAAATGCCCTGGTGCCACTGGCACAACATGAATCGTACGAGGCGCCGCGTCTGATGAGTTGCTGGCTGGGCGACCGCGCCGTGGCCCAGGCGCGCCAGACGTTTCAGAGCGCAGGTATAGCCAACTTCGATACGCCCGAGCAGGCTGTGCGCGCGTTTTCCATGCTGGTGGATTACCGGCGTAACCAGGCCGAATTGATTGAGGCACCGCCCGCCCTGCTGCCGGGCTTGCGCCCCGATACGGCGGCCATCCGGGCTCTGGTAAAGGCTGCACTGGCCAATGGGCGCAGCATGCTGACCGAGCTCGAAGCCAAGGCCGTGCTGGACGCCTGCCGCATACCTGTGGTGCCCACGCACCGCGTCACGGCCACGCCCGAGGCGGCGGTTGAAGCGGCTGTGGCCCTGGGGTTTCCTGTGGTGTTGAAGATTTTGTCGGATGACATTTCGCACAAGTCTGATGTGGGTGGCGTGGCGCTTTCCCTGCAGGACGCCAATGAAGTGCGCTCCGCAGCGCAAGTGATGCTGGCACGGGTGCAGCGCCAGCAACCACAGGCCCGTATTCAGGGCTTTACGGTGCAGGCGATGGTGCAACGTGCCCACGCGCAGGAGCTGATTGTGGGCAGCACCATCGACAGCGTGTTTGGCCCCATTATTCTGTTTGGCCAGGGTGGCACCGCGGTGGAGGTCATGGCGGACCGCGCAGTGGCGCTGCCGCCATTGAGTGTGCCGCTGGCCAAAGCGCTGGTGTCGCGTACCCGCGTGTCACGTCTGCTGGCCGGGTTTAGAGACACACCGGCGGTGGACGAAGCCGCACTGCATGGTGTGCTGATGGCGGTGTCGCAATTGCTGGCTGAAGTGCCCGAAATTGCCGAGCTTGACATCAACCCCTTGATCGTCAATGCCGAAGGCGCCATTGCACTGGACGCCCGAATCCGCCTGAGCCCGACCGGCCCGGCGGGTGCTGCCAACTTTGCGATACGGCCCTACCCGGCGCAACTTGAGGAAACCGTGCAGTGGCGAGGCCGCGCACTGTGCCTGCGGCCCATTCGCCCGGAAGACGAGGCGTTGCACATGGAGTTTTTGCAGCACCTGGACCCGGACGATGTTCGCATGCGGGTTTTCTACAGCCGCAGGACCATGGAACGGACCGAACTGGCGCGGCTGGTGCAAATTGACTATGCCCGCGAGATGGCATTTGTGGCGATGGCGCCCGGACCCGATGGCCAGCCTCAAACGCTGGGCGTGGTTCGTGCCATTGCCGACCCGGACAACGTGAATGCCGAATTTGGTGTCATCGTGCGGTCCGAACTCAAGGGCACTGGCTTGGGGCAACTCTTGATGTCAAAGCTGATTGCCTACTTGCGCACCCAGGGCACGCAGCGGCTGGTGGCTACCGTACTGACCCACAACGAACGCATGATTGGGCTGTCCCGCGATCTGGGTTTTGAAGAAGACAAGTCGGCCCGGGATGATGGCGATGGAACCCGCAGCATCTTCCTCACGCTGGCGTGATTCCCTGTAAGCCCCTTACTTGATACCAATGGCCCACTGAATCACATACTTGGCCACAAAGCCGGTCATGCCAAAGGCCAGACCCAGGAAGATCACGAAGGTGCCAAACCGCCCAGCCTTGGACTCCCATGCCAGCTGGCCAATGATGAACAGCATGTACAGCATGAACGCGCCCACGCCAAAGGTCAGGCCAAAGGCCGCAATCTGTTCTTCGTTGTAGCCGAACATCAGCGTGGACCAGGTGTTTGCTGACTTGGCGGGGCCCCGTTGCGCCTCGCCGGTTCCCGTTCTGGCAAGTCTGACACGTCCACCAGGTCCCGGTAAGCGTGCCAGCTGGCGTGGCCCAGCATGGGGATGATGGCAATCAGGCCCAGCAGCAGTGAACCCAGGCCCAGCAACGTGAACCCCATGATGAGTGCGGCCCAAAAGGCCATGGGCAGTGGGTTGGCCAGCACCGCTTGCCAGCTTGTCATGACTGCCTGCATCAGCGTGACCCGCCGGTCCAGCAGCAAGGGCATGGCAATGGCGGTCGACGCAAAAATGGGCGCGGCCAGTACGCCGCCCAATGCCAGCCATAGCTCAAACACCAGCCCGTGCGGCGCCAGCACCACATGCCGGATGAACTCCACCGGCGTGGTGATGGGCACAGGCGCCAGCAAGGTGATGAGCGCTGCTGATGTCAGCACCCAGCCGGTACCCGCCAGTGCCAGCAGGGCACCAAATTGCACCAGGCACCAGTAGTCATTGCCAAACTTGTTAAGGTGGTTGTCCTGCCAGTTCAGCCAAGTTTTCAGCACCACGCGGTAGTCTGCTTTTTCGCCGCGCTCCAACGCGCGGCTCAGTGCATAAAGACTGGTGGCCAGTACGGGTGCGACCAATAGAAAACCCGACAGGGCCCCGGCCAATAGCCAAAAGCGCTGGTGCGCAAAAGCCAGAATCACGGCGCCACCCAGCGCCAGCACCAAACCGTGGGCAAAACTGATCCAGCCGCAGCGCGCCATGTCGCGCCAGGCAAGTGCCAGCCAATTCATGGGTTGCAGGAGCGTGATGCTGCGAATCCGGGGTGTGCTGGGCAGGGGCGTGGTCATTGCGGGTACCAGTGTATGGCGGCGCGCACCACTTTGAATTGACCCATGTCATGGCCGATGGCGAGCCGTGGTCCTCAACCGCATAATGGGCGCTCCCTTTTACGCTCCCTTTTAAATAGTCAGGATATTTCCATGGCCCGTTCTGTTCTTGTCGAGTCCAATATTCACCCCGCGATTCGCGACAAGGTGAGCACGCACCAGCAAAGCATCGTCAAGGAAGTTCAGGCGGCTGTCGCGGCGAACGCCGTGGTGGTGGTGGGCATGGGCATGAACCCATTCCCCAAGAAATCCTGCAAGCTGCTCGATAGTGCTGGCATCGCCTACAAATACCTGGAATACGGCAACTACTTCAACACGTGGCGGGAGCGTAACGCCCTGAAAATGTGGACCGGCTGGCCCACGCTGCCGATGATTTTTGTCAA
>JANPAZ010000016.1:0-21402 GCA_031430225.1 Rhodoferax sp.
CAGACTTCGCTGCAACTCCCAACCGACCTGGCCGCCCTTACCGAAAAGAAGAAGTTTCATGGGAACGATTCGAAGCAAGTCTCAAGGCAAATAAGGAAATGGCGCTTCTGAATGAAAAGGTTTGCACTAATCATCGCGCCCCGCATAGTTGGTCTGCACCCAATCCCGATATGCCCCAGACTGAACATGCGTCACCCAGGCTTCATTGTCCAGGTACCACCGTACGGTTTTACGGATACCAGTCTCAAAGGTCTCTGCGGGTTTCCAGCCAAGTTCACGCTCGATTTTGCTGGCGTCAATGGCATAGCGGCGGTCGTGCCCCGGTCGATCGGTCACGTAGGCGATTTGCTCCCGATAACTCTTGCTATCCATTTTGGGGCGCAACTCATCGAGCAAGGCGCACACCGTGTTCACAATGTCGATATTGGGCTTTTCGTTCCAGCCGCCCACGTTGTAAACCTCACCAAGCCGCCCTGCAGCCAGCACACGACGAATGGCACTGCAATGGTCCTTGACATAAAGCCAGTCACGCACTTGCATGCCGTCGCCATACACGGGAAGTGGCTTGCCCGCCAGTGCGTTGACGATCATCAGGGGTATCAGTTTCTCGGGGAAGTGATAGGGCCCGTAATTGTTACTGCAATTGGTGGTGAGTACCGGAAGCCCGTAGGTGTGGTGATAGGCCCGCACCAGGTGATCGCTAGCGGCTTTACTGGCCGAGTAAGGGCTATTCGGCTCATACCGATGGCTTTCAGAAAAGGCCGGATCGTCTTTGGCAAGAGAGCCATAGACTTCATCGGTGGACACATGCAGGAAACGAAACGCCTGCTTGGCATCCCCAGGCAAAGTGCCCCAGTAGGCTCGCACGGCTTCCAGCAAGCGGAAACTGCCCATGATGTTGGTCTGGATGAAATCTTCCGGGCCGTGAATGGAGCGGTCTACATGCGACTCGGCGGCGAAATTGACAATGGCCCGAGGCTGATATTGCCCCAGCAGACGCTCAATCAGCGCGGTGTCACCAATGTCCCCCTGCACAAACACATGACCTGGATTGCCTTGCAATGTTGCAAGATTTTCAAGATTGCCCGCGTAGGTCAACTTGTCCACATTGAGAACGGGTTCAGACGACTGCGCCAACCAGTCCAGAACAAAATTCGAACCGATAAAACCAGCACCACCCGTAACGAGGATCATTGAATTCCCTGACAAAACAATCGCATCCGAGCGATAACGCCCCTTTGACTTGATTATCCCATGGTCACTTTGATGTCAAAAAAAAGGGAGCCCCAACTGAGGCCCCCCTCTGCGCTAACCGAAACAGCTACTTCAGCCGGGTCAGAAATGAATTCCCCGCATCATCTCGGACATGGCGATTGCCTCTGGCGACAGCGTTGGTTTGGCGCTCTTTTCGCCCTTGGCCGCAGCACTGTCCGGGAACATCCGGAAGGTCGTATTCATCAGGATCTGGGTAATGCGGGGCACTGTGGCGTGCAGCAGTGCCACTGTGGTGCCCAGTCGCGTCGCCACCCGCACCGGCTTGTCAACGCAGGCATGAATGATCATGTCGGCGGCTTCTTCGGGCTTCAGCAAGGGCATGCTGTCGTAAATTTTGGTCGGCGCCGTCATGGGCGTGCGTACCAGGGGCATATTGACAGTCGTGAAGGTAATGCCCTGGTCTGCATATTCGCTGGCAGCGCAACCCGTCCAGGCGTCCAGCGCCGCTTTGGAGGCAACGTAAGCAGAGAAACGCGGTGCATTCACCAAAACGCTGATGGAGCTGAGATTGACAATGTGTCCCTTCTTCTTGGCAACCATGCCGGGCAACAAGCCCATGGTGACGCGCAGGGATCCAAAGTAGTTGAGCTGCATCGTGCGTTCAAAGTCGTGAAAGCGGTCGTAGCTGGCTTCAATAGCGCGCCGAATGGATCGCCCTGCGTTGTTGATCAGGAAATCAACGCCGCCATGGACTTCTTCCAGCGTTTTCACAAACTCCGCGCAGCTGACCGGGTCGGAAATGTCCACCGAATAGGTAAAGACCCTCGCATCCTTGCCTGCCGCATCCATGATGACCTGCTTTGCCTCAGCCAGTTTGTCTTCCCCTCGGGCGCAAATGATGGTGACGGCTCCAGCTTCCGCAAACTTGCAGGCGGCAGACAGACCAATGCCGGATGACCCACCCGTCACCAGCACGACTTTGCCACCCACGGTGCCCCGCAGGCTGCGGTCAATGAACAGGGCCGGATCCAGATGCCGCTCCCAATAGTCCCAAAGCCGCCAGGCATAGTCGTTCAGATTGGGAACTTCAATGCCGCTGCCCTTGAGCGCCGCATCGGTCTCACGCCGGTCAAAGCGCGTGGGGTAGTTCACAAAAGTCAGCATGTCTTCGGGAACGCCAAGGTCCTTGACCACGGCACGATAGACACGACGAACCGGCGCCAAAGCCATCAAACCTTTCTTGACACTCTTGGGTATGAAGCCGAGCAAGGCCGCATTGACAAACAGATTCATCTTCGGCGCATGCGCTGCCTTGCTGAATATGTCGAGAACATCGCCGACGCGGTAGCCGGCAGGGTCCACCAGATGGAAGCATTTCCCTTTCGTCACAGCCTTGCCGTGGCTGATGTAATCAAGCGCGTTAACGACAAAATCAACCGGGACGATGTTGATGCGCCCCCCCTCAAGGCCGACCGACGGCATCCAGGGCGGTAGTATCTGACGCAGGCGCTGGATCAACTTGAAAAAATAGTAGGGGCCGTCTATTTTGTCCATCTCCCCCGTCGTGCTGTCACCCACCACCATGGCCGGCCGATAGACTGTCCAGGGAACTTTACAGTCCTTGCGCACGATCTTTTCGCTCTCGTGCTTGGTCATGAAGTACGGGTGCTCGTAGTTCTCGGCCTCCTCAAACATGTCTTCGCGAAACACCCCCTCGTACAAACCCGCTGCAGCAATGGAGCTGACGTGGTGGAAGTGCCCGGCATCGATTGCCTTGGCAAGATCGACCGTATTGCGGGTGCCTTCCACATTGACAGCAATCTGGCTGGCTTCGTCAGCGCCCAAGTCATACACCGCAGCCAGGTGATAGAAGTGGTCGATCTGACCTTTCAGTGACTTGATCACATCATTCGACACACCGAGCTTCTTCGTTGTGAGATCACCAAATACGGGAATAACGCGTGCCGCGCTGGCGCCCCAGAAATCACGCAGGGCAGCGACTTTGCCTTCACTCTCCTTGCGGATCAGGAAGTGCACCACTGAACCCTTGCGCTCAAGCAGCTTTTTGACCAGTCGCTTGCCAATGAAGCCGGTTGCCCCGGTAACGAAATACTGCATGAATAGCTCCCTGTAAAAACCATTGGAAAACGAGATTTTTGCTGAAAGTAGGCCACAAGTCGACATAGCAGAAACCCGTGCCTGCATTTGACGTGGTGTCCATGATGCTCTTCGCGGCACCGTCAAAATATTAGAAGTCTCCACCTACACTGCAACATGTGGTGCGCGTAAAGTTCGCTATCAGCACTGGTCTGAGAGCGATACCCAGTGCCCTCCAAGATCCCAGCAACAGGAGACGTCAATGGTCAAGAAACTGCAAAAATCCGCATCCGAAAAGAGCACCGGACTCCACGGAATTCCCCTAGCCGGCTCTGTCAAAGACTCGGCGCAACAAATTTGGCAAGCGGGCCTGGGTGCATTTGCCAAAGCCCAGGCCGAGGGGAGCAAAGCCTTTGAGTCGCTCGTGAAAGAGGGCACCACCATCCAGCGCAAGACCCAGGCCGCTGCTGAAGAAAAAATTTCGGAGGCTACGAGCAAAATGACCGCCATGGCCGGTGACATTTCCAACAAGGCGTCAGGCCAGTGGGACAAACTGGAAACCATCTTCGAAGACCGGGTTGCCAAGGCGCTCAACAAGTTGGGCGTGCCATCCGCCAAAGATGTCAACGCGCTCATCGCCCGCATTGACGAGCTGAACAAGAGTGTGCAGCAGCTCTCAGCCAAGGCCGCCACCGCATCCAAGCCGGTTGCGCGCAAGACCGTTGCCAAGCCTGCGGCGAAAGCGGCGGCCAAGCCAGTCGCAAAGCGTGCAGCGCCGCGAAGCAAGGCCTAGGGCCACTGTGCATCGTTGAGCGGCACCCTCTGCCAGCGTTCATGCTTTGGCAGTGGCGCGCTCCCCGACCCTGGCGACAAGCCTTGAAGCCAAACTGCTGCAACGCAGCATATTTGGCGGGGTTGTCCCTCTACACTTTGCAATATGCCAAAAAGACCTGCACACCCCGCAAAAATCGCCTTGGCTCTCGCTGGTGGCGGGCCCTTGGGGGCCATCTACGAGATTGGCGCGCTCTGTGCACTCGACGAGTCGCTCACGGGTCTGGATTTGACGCACTTGGACCACTATGTGGGGGTATCGGCAGGCGGGTTTATTGCAGCGGGTCTCGCCAACGGCATTTCTCCGCAGGAATTGTGCAAGTCTTTTATCGACAATGACTTAGGGTCCGGCGCTGGCTCGAACGATTCATTTGATCCGTCTTGGCTCATGGTGCCCGCCTACAACGAATTCGCGCGTCGCGGCATCATGCTTCCAGGTTTGTTGATGTCGGCCTTGTGGCGGCTGACCGTGGGTCGTAAGTCGTTCACACAGGTGCTCGAACACCTGGGAGCCGGTTTGCCCACCGGCGTATTCTCGAATGACCAAATAGACATCCAGCTGACAGAGCTGTTTTCGCGAAGCGGCAGAACCAACGATTTCCGTCAGCTAAAAGCCAAACTCACGCTGGTTGCCACCAACCTGGACAGTGGTGAGGCTGCGCCTTTTGGGCGTCCGGGTTGGGATCACATTCCAATCTCCAAAGCCGTGCAGGCCAGTGCCGCCTTACCGGGGCTGTTCCCGCCAGTCGAGATTGATGACCAATATTACGTGGACGGCGCCCTGAAAAAAACCATGCACGCCTCGGTGGCGATGGAAGAAGGTATTGACCTGATGTTGTGCTTGAACCCTCTGGTGCCGTTCAATGCCACGGCCCCGCAGGTGGCAAAAGTCATGCAACGGGGCCTGACACCTGAAAAGCGCAGAATTCCGCGCATTGTGGACGGTGGCTTGCCTGCGGTGCTAAGCCAGACTTTCCGCTCCATGATCCATTCCCGCATGGAACTGGGGATGAAACACTATCAGCACGCCTATCCGGACACCGATCTGATTCTTTTCGAGCCTGACCACCGGGATCCCGAGTTGTACCTGGCCAATACCTTCAGCTACGGACAGCGGCGCCATCTTGCTGAGCACGCCTACCAGCAGACCCGGCAAATGCTGCGGTCCCGGCAAACCGGCATGTCAGCCAAACTGGCCCGCCATGGTATCGGGCTCAATCACGATGTATTGAGCGACTCCAAACGCCATTTGACCCTTCCCGCGCCAGCGCCCACCCGTGTGGGGCAGGCCATCACCCGGTTGCAGGAAGTAATGGACAACCTCGGTGAGGTGGTCGCGCCAGCGCGTCAGCCGGAATTGGCCTACTCCTGATCGGTATGGCCTGCGACCGTATGACTAAGAGGCACGCATGGTGAAGAAAGCGCCCCGCCGCACTGCCGAGCGCATTCTTGAAGTCACGCTGGAGCTCTTCAACCGCTTCGGTGAGCCCAACGTCTCCACAACGTTGATATCGGCTGAACTGAACATCAGCCCCGGCAACCTGTACTACCACTACCCAGCCAAAGACGAGTTGATCAACTCCCTCTTTGACCGGTATGAGCGTGCCCTTAACGAATTGCTCAATGCCAGTGATGGCGTGCGAGATGTGGAAGACGCCTGGTTCTTCATGCACACGCTGTTTGAACTGATCTGGCAATACCGCTTCTTGTACCGCGACCTGAACGACCTGCTCAGTAAAAACCGGCGGCTTGAAACGCACTTCCAGTCTGTGCTGAAAAACAAGACCCGTGCGGTCAAAAGCATGCTGGACAACATGAGCCGATCCGGCACGATAAGCATTGACTCCCGTGAGGTGGAAGTCACCGCCACCAGCATGGTCGTCGTGCTGACCTATTGGCTCAGCTTTGAATATGTGCGCGATCCACGGCGTGCGCTCGAACCCGAAAGTGCTCAAGTTGCCTTGCTGAGGGGTGCGCATCACGTCCTCAATTTACTGGTCCCGTATCTCGAGCAGGGCCAGCGTATGCATTTGCTGAATCTAGTGGGGGCTTACACCAGCCCCACACCATAACGACAACAGGGCACAGGAGGCAGATCATGGTGAAGTGGACAGCGTTTCCCCAGGCCGGAGAATTCGATTTCGATGCCGCCAGCGGCAAGCGCCACTGGGACCGTCTGCACCTGGGTGACGCGGAGCCGTTACCCAAAGATGGCAAGTTGCTTGAAGCCTGGGTCCACTTCCACAATGGCGATTTCCATAGGGCCGCCATTACAGGACTCAAGGCAGGGGATGCTGGCATGACCGTGGCCAACAAGGCGACCTGCATTTATGCCACCTACCTGGAGAAGAAGGAAAAGGTACGGCTTGACCTGTTCATGGAAGCTGCCCTGCGTGCCGAAGCACAGACTGCCAAAGAGCCTGCCAACCCCAATGCCCACTACTGGCACGCCTACGCACTCGGGCGATACAGCCAGGGCATCAGCGTGGCCAAGGCGCTGGCGCAGGGTCTTGGCGGCAAGGTCAAGACAGCCCTGGAAACAACAATACGCTTGCAGCCCCGCCACGCAGATGCCCATATTGCGCTGGGCTCATTTCATGCTGAAGTCATCGACAAAGTAGGCTCGTTGATTGGCGGAATGACTTACGGTGCCAAGAAAGACACCGGACTAAAGCTCTTTCAGGACGGGCTCAAGCTCAATCCTGGTTCGGCCATCGGCTTGATTGAATATGCCAACGCATTGGTGATGTTGGACGGTGACCGCAAAATGGCGGAGGCGACCCAGTTATATGAACAGGCGGCCCGTTCACAACCCATGGACGCCATGGAACGCCTGGATGTGGAGCTGGCCAAGGCCGAACTGGCAGATTGAGCCGCCCCAGGGGTGCCAGCGAGATTTACTTTCGGCTACTCACCCCACGGCAACATCAAAGTCACCATGGCGAGCTTGGCAAATTCAGGCTCAAATTCGTCGATGATGGCCTGTGGATTCGGGCATAAAACCGAATCAGACATCACCCCAAACTGAACACCCCCGCCATAACTGAGAATTGAAACCCCCAAGCCGACTGTGCCGCTCTGAGGCACCCAGACCAGGTTTTGTTCCAGCGTGGAGCCGCAGAGCTTGAGCTTGCTCCTCGGGCCCGGCACGTTGGTCATGACCGCGGTGGTTTTGCGGGAGAACAGGCCCAGCATGGCGTCTTGTGCCGGCTTGATCAACAACCCGGCCACAGCCAGCATGCCGAATGCCAGAAGAGGTTGCATGCTGCCCTTGAGTTCGCCCATCCTGCGACGAACTTCGTACACGCGCTCAATCGGGTTCTCAATACCAATGGGCAACACGATGGGTGCCAGACCAAACTGGTTGCCCAGCTTATAAGCCTGGTCCAGCGGCCGCAGGTTCACCGGCACCATGGCGCGGATTTCCTTTCCTTTGACCGCGTCGCCAAACGAGGTGAGGTACTGCGCGATCGCCCCCGCGACACAACTCATCAGCACATCATTGATGGAACAATTCAGGGCTTTGCCTACCGCCTTCACCTCGTCCAGCGGAATGGGTTCGCACCAGGCCACGCGCTTGGCCCTGCCCGGGACGCCCTTGAGGCGCGTCGGCGAATCGTCCGCCATCAAGACCAGCGCCGCCGTGTCGCTGGCCAGATGGAAGGCCAGCTTGGCGAGGTCCAGCGTGCCTTCTACGCCGCGCTCGATCCCGTCCTCGACCCCCTTGATAGGGTCAGCCAGCATGTCGATCGACCGCACTGCGCCCGAACCAGCGGCACCCAGCGCACTGACCGCAAATTGGGTGAACGGCTTGAGCACGCTGTTTTCAATCCAGTCTTGTGCTCCGTCCAGGCCGTCACGCCGGGGCGTTCTGGCTTTGCGCTCCGGCGGTGCGGCACCGCCATCCATCAGCGACTGCGTAACCGCGATCAAGGCAATGCCGTCTGCGATGCAGTGGTGTATGCGCGCCATCATGGCCGAGCCGCCCTGGTAATCCTCCACCAAATGAAACTGCCAGAGCGGGCGGCTTCTATCGAGCGGCAGCATGGCGAGCTCAGCCAATCGGTCTTGTAGGGCCTGCTGTTCCGTGCGTTTTTTGCTTTTGACCAGCTTTTCGGTGACCACCTGGCGTGTGATGTCGAACTTGTTATCGGGCACCCAGGTCGCACCGGCCGCATCCTGCACCACGCGCTGCGTAAAACGCGGGTACTTCAGCAAGCGCTCTTCAACACGGGCACACAGTGCCTCGTAGGTGATGCCGGGCTTCAGGACCCAGACCCCCACAATCATCATCAGGTTGGATTCAGAATCCATGCGAAGCCAGGCCGTGTCGACTTTGCTCATGCGCTCACCGTTGACGCCCAGCGTGCCGCTGACCGCGTTGGTGACATTCTTGCGCACTGCCCGGGCTGCGGTGCCCGCTGATTTACCGGCCTGTCGGGCGACTTCCTGGGCCTGGATACGGGTGACCATAATTACTCCCGGGTACGCGAACATTGAGCCCCAAGCCGCAAATTCAAAGCCTTGGGGAAACCGCTCTATTTTGCAGGCAAAACTACCCTTAAGATACCGGGCAACTACCGACAATCAACCCGAACCACTCTGGAGACCCCCATGGCCGACCTGAAAGCAAAATTTGAAGCCGCTGCTGCCAATTCCAAGAACCTCACCGAGCGTCCAGACAACAGCACTTTGCTGAAAATTTATGCGCTTTACAAGCAGGGCAGCGTGGGCGACAACACCGACAAGAAACCTGGTTTCACTGACATGGTGGGCCGCGCGAAGTGGGATGCCTGGAATGGCCTCAAGGGCACGGCCAACGCAGACGCCATGCAGCAGTACATCGACCTGATCGAATCACTGAGCTGAGCGTTCAGCCCGCTCAGTTCAGCGCAGCGCCGACACCCTCACGGGCGCCATTGACCTGGCGCGCAAACGAGGAAGCCAACTGCTCTTCGGCCAAAAAATCGTTGTAATTGAAATCGGCCAGAGTTTTGCCCCGAGCGCTTTCCTGCTCGATCCGCAGGGTTTCGGCGTAAAGCTTTCTGATCACGATGAGCGTGCCCGGGTCCAGTGCCCGGTCGCATTCGGCCATCACCTGCGCAAGGTGCGTGCTGGTCAACCGGCCCTGAGCCGGGTCGCCGCACTCTAGTACGTGGGTAAGTTTGATCGCCAGTCCGCGCGTGCAGGTGAACCTGTTTTTGGCGAACACCGGGTGCAACCGACTCAACACCAGGGTAATGCCCCCCAGTAGTATCTGGAATTCAAACAGATCTGAATCATCCGTCACCAGCGGCAGTCGCAAGCTTGAATTCCAGGTCGGCAGATCAGCCAGGTCTTTTGTAATCATGGCCGAATTCTAGGGGCCTGCTTTTTCCCTGAAGCAATGCAGTAGGGCAAAAAAGACAGCCATTTAACGGCTTTGAGCGACGCCGATTCGTCCTCGTTACGAGCGACTATTTTTCTGCTTTTTTACGTGCTGGCGTTTTGCGTGCCGGTGCAGCTTTCGCCGCTGGCTGAGCGGCCAGCAAGGCATCCAGGTTTTTTACAATTTCACCTTCAATCCGGTCCTTGAATGCACCCAGCAAAAAACCCAGTTTGGCGTCAAGTTCAAACTTATCCTTGGTAACGTGCAAAGTACCGCTTACGCCCGACCGGGTAAAACAGACTTCATCCTGCGCCGTGCCCTCTTCATAGGTACAGCTCATGTCGAAGTTACTTTCGACCTGCTCCGCCCATTTGAAGGCGATCTTGCGGGCTTCGACTAGCCCCAGCGTGTGCTTGCGCAGAATATGAATTTGAGCCACCGTGGTTCTCCGTCTCTAAAATTTAAAGGTTTGCGTCAATGCCATTTGCGACTCGGGTCTTTCAGTGCGCCAATGCGCTCATCGGTCGGCAAGGCAGCCAGCTGCTTGACCGCATCATAAAACCTGGGCCACGGGTCCCCCGGGTCACGCGCCAGCCGACTGAAAAGCGCCTCAAAGGCCGGTACGAGATCATCATAGGCACCTTGCGCGCCAAAAGCGGCGTTGTTGGCACTGGCCACCCAGGCATCGTAGGCCAACACCTGCCCTACGCCAGGGTCCGCAGACGCAACCCAAGAGGCCCTGAGTTGCGCATACTGTAATCGGAACTCTCTCATTGCTATATTTTTAGTAGCTAATAAATCAATAGATTCGGGGCGCAATGTCTCTTTTTTCTTATATATATCGGTCAATATGCCTCGCGTGGCCGTGGTCAACGCCCGAAACTGGGCCCGCCGTTGCGCATTGGCGGCCACTTGGGCTCGCGCTGCTGGCGAACCATGTTGTGCCAGCCACCTGGCGCCGCCCAATCTCTCAACAGCCGTGGCAAACGATTCGTTGAAAGTCGTGTCATCTTTCACGTAAAGGACTTGATGCGCCAGTTCATGAAACAGCAGGCGGGCCAACTCACCCTCGGGGTAATTGATGAACGTATTCAAAACGGGATCACCCCCAGCCCAGTTCATCCAGCCCAAGGTTGAATAAGCGGGCACGCCATAGACGCTGACCTCCAGGCCTTCAGCCTTCAGTGCTTGCGCCAGGGCACGGGCCTCAGCTTCGTCAAAGTAGCCGCGGTAGCCCACGCAACCCATCACCGGAAAACACCAGGTCTTGAGCGTAAGCGAGAACTCGGGCGCAGCCACCACGTTCCACACCACAGCTCGGCGTTGCAAATCAGCATACTGGGTGTAGCTGGCGTTGTCAGGCAGCCCCAGATCGGTAACGGCAAAGCGCCGCATCCGCTGCGCCAGTGCCAGCCGCGCTTTCAAATCCGGCGCAGCCTGAGGATCGACCAGCCACTCGTCAACCGGCTTGGCCGCACGCATCAGTTTGAGGTGCCCGCCGGCCGACTGCAGGTAGTAGCTGGTGTCGGCACAACCCGTCTGGGTGGCGAGCACCGCCAGGCCGAGCAAAAAACAGGCAACGGTGTGGAGAAGGCTTGATCGCATAGGGTGGGTTAAGGCCACGAGTTTACGGTCAGATGCCTGCCACTTGCAGGGCGCCAGACTGCACGACCCGTGCGCCAGGGTTAATCCGGCAGCACTGCGGTGACTTCAATTTCGACCTTGGCCCGGGCCTCCATCAGGCCCGCCACCTGCACGCAGGTCATGGCCGGAAAGTTTCGCCCCATCACCTCACGGTAAACCTGGCCCAGTTCCTTCACGCGGGCGTTGTACTCGGCGCGGTCCATCACGTACCAGGTCATGCGCACCATGTGCTCGGGGCCGGCGCCTGCTTCGTTCAAAACAGCCGCAATATTACGCAGGGTCTGCGCGGTCTGCCCGATGAAATCGTCTGTCTCAAATTGCTGTTGCGCGTTCCAGCCGATTTGCCCGCCGACAAAAATTTGCGTGCCGCGCGCCGCAATGCCGTTGGCGTAGCCTCTGGCGGGAGCCCATCCGGGCGGTTGGAGTTGTTTCATCTTGACGTCAGGATTTCAGCTTGAAGCGCTGGAGTTTGCCAGTTTCAGTGCGTGGCAATGAGGGCACGAACTCAATCTCGCGCGGGTATTTAAACGGCGCAATGATGGATTTGACGTGAACTTGCAGCTGCTTGACCATGGCCTCATCCCCTTGGGTTGCGGGTTTGAGCACCACAAAGGCCTTGATGATCATGCCTCGCTCAATGTCTGGCCTGCCCACCACACCGCACTCGGCCACCGCCGGGTGCTTGAGCAGCGCATCTTCCACTTCCGGTGCACCCACGTTATAACCGGCTGTAATGATCATGTCGTCGGTGCGCGCCTGGTAGAAGAAGTAGCCATCGGTGTCCTGCATGAAGGCGTCACCGGGGTGATTCCAGCCGTTTTTGACGTAGTTAGCCTGCCGCCCATCGCTGAGGTACTTGCAGCCCGTGGGGCCGATGACGGCGAGCTTGCCGACCGTGCCGCGCGGCAATTCAACGCCATCGTCATCAACAACCTTGGCCGTGTAGCCTGGCACCACTTTGCCAATTGCACCCCGACGCACATCTGCGCCGGCTGCGGAGATGAATATGTGAAACATCTCGGTGGCACCAATGCCATCGACCATCTCGATGCCGGTCGCATCACGCCAGAGCGAGCGTGTGGCATCGGGCAAGGCCTCGCCCGCGCTCACGCAAATCCGCAAATGCGATGCACCTGTCTCCGCTGTCATCTCTTTCATGAAGGGCGCCATCTGCCGATACAACGTGGGCGCGGTGTAACAAATGGTGGCACCCACCTCATGAATCAGGCGTGCCATCGCCTGCGGTGTGTAGGCAATATCGGGGAAATAGACCGAAGCCCCCGCCCACATGGGGAAGATCAGCATGCCGCCCAGGCCAAAGGTGAAAGCCAGCGGCGGCGACCCCATCACGATGTCGTCTGGCGTGGCCTTGAGCACATGGCGGGGCCATGCCTCGCAGGCGGCCAGCACGTCACGGTGCGTATGGATGGCGGCCTTGGGCTTGCCCGTGGTACCCGACGTGAAGGCCATCAAGGCAATATCGGTGGCGGCGGTTGGGCAAGCCGTGAAACTGGCCCTGTGGCGCGCGCAAAGCACACCCAGATCTTGCGGATCGTTGGCGGCGTTAAACAGAACGATGCGACTCAGGCCCGAATAGCTGATTGGTGCGCGCTGGGCCAGCAGCAATTCATCCTTCAACGTGGCGTCGCAGATTGCAAGCACTGGCTGTGCCTTGTCGATGATGTCTCCCAGCTCTTTGGCGCGCAGCAGCGGCATGGTGGCCACGGCAATCAGGCCAGCCTTGACCACGGCCAGCCAGTTCAACGCCATTCCGATGGAATTGCCGCCACGCAGCAGCACACGGTTTCCAGGCACCAGACCGCAGTCCTGCACCAGGTAGTTGGCAATGCGGTTGACGCGCTCATGAACCTCGCTGTAGCCAAAGGTGATGCGCGACGACCGCAGGAAGGGTCGCTGTGAATGCCCGCTCGCCTCGGCCTGGTCAAACAGCCGCTCAACCAGATTGACCTGATCGGGGAATTGCAGTTCTGGCAGATCGAAGCGCAGCGTGGGCAGCTGGTCTTCGGCGGGTAAGCCGTCGTGCACGAATCGGTCTAGCTGTGCAGACATGGCCCCCACGCTTGCCATTTCATGTGCTGCGCTGCCCCCCGAGGGGGCTAATTTCCCTAGGGGCGGCCCGTCGGGAAATTGCTCAGGGGAGAACTTCGTCATATGCCGACCCCTTTCAACACCGACTTGCCAATGATCAGCTGCTGTACCTCGGTCGCGCCTTCATAGATGCGCAGCGAGCGGATGTCGCGATAAAGACTCTCGATCTTGCTGCCCACCTTGACGCCCATGCCGCCGTGCATTTGCAACGACATGTCGATGACGCGCTGGGCGTTTTCAGTCGCGGTCATTTTGGCCATGGCAGCGGCGGCGGTGTAGCTTTGCGCGTCTGAGGGTGTTGCAGTACCCAGCGCATCGCGCATCCAGGCCGCACGGTAAGTGAGCAGGGCCCCTGCATCAATCAGCGCCGCCATTTCGCCCAGTTTGGCCTGCGTCAGCTGGAAGTCGCTCAGGCGCTGGCCAAATAGGGGGCGTTGACGTGCATAGCTCAGACCTTCGGCCAGAGCACGGCGGGCCATCCCGAGCGATGCCCCCGCCACCGATGCGCGAAAGATGTCGAGTGTCTGCATGGCCAGCTTGAAGCCCCCATTGAGCTCACCCAGCCGGGCGCTGGCGGATAAGCGGCAGTCTGCAAACCTGAGCGTGGCCAGTGGATGCGGTGCCATTACCTCAATGTGC
This sequence comes from Rhodoferax sp., assembly GCA_031430225.1. Classification (GTDB taxonomy): domain Bacteria; phylum Pseudomonadota; class Gammaproteobacteria; order Burkholderiales; family Burkholderiaceae_C; genus JANYCG01. Next base: position 13,904 of record JANPAZ010000016.1, read on the forward strand.
TCCGAGCTGTCCAGCCCCGGCGTGTCGGCATCCACGATGAACGCCGTGATGCCACGCGTACCCGCCAGCGGCTCGGTTTTGGCAAACACGCAGTAGTAGTCCGCAATGCCGCCATTGCTGATCCAGGTTTTTCTACCGGTCAGGCTATATGAGCCCAATGTGCCATCGGCCCACGTATCATCTAAATAGTTGGCTACTGTTTTCATAGCGCCTGCATCGGAACCAGCATCCGGCTCGCTGAGCGCGAAGGCCGCAATTTTGTCGCCCCGCGCCACAGCGGGCAGGTAGGCGCTCCTCTGCGCTGGTGTACCCGCCAGCGTGATGGCACCACTGCCCAGACCTTGCATGGCAAACGCGAAGTCTGCCAGCGGAGAGTAAAACGCCAGGGTCTCACGCAAGATGACAAGGGCGCGTGAATCGAGCTTGTCCAGGGCACCCCCAAACTCTGCGGGCACGCAATAGCGCAGCCAGCCCGCATCGCCCAGAAGACGCACCCACTCCCGGCAGGCACAGCGGTCATCCGACTCGTCCACGGTTTGCTGTTGCGTCCAGATGGCCAACGAATCAGCCAGCGCGCGGTGCTCGCTTGTGAAAAACGGCAGGTTGAGGTGGTGCGTAGCTGCGCGCATGGCGTGATCCTTCAGTCGCCGCCAAACACCGGCTTTTGTTTGGACGCAAAGGCCTCATAGGCCCGGCGGAAATCCTGGGTCTGCATACAAATCGCCTGGGCCTGGGCCTCGGCTTCAATCGCCTGGTCAATCGTCATGGACCACTCCTGGCTCAGCATGGTCTTGGTCATGCCGTGGGCAAAGGTCGGGCCCACTGCCAACTCAGCGGCCACTGCCTGGGCTTTGGCCAGCAGATCGGCGGGCTCATGCAGAGCATTGAAGAAACCCCACGAAAGTCCCTCCTGCGCCGTCATGGCGCGCCCGGTGAACAGCAGCTCCGACGCCCGGCCCTGACCGATCATGCGGGGCAACAGCGCACAGGCACCCATGTCAGCCCCGGCCAAACCCACGCGGGTGAACAAGAAGGCGGTCCTGGTACTGGCGGTGCCGTAGCGCATATCACAGCCCAGCGCCATCATGGCGCCTGCACCGGCGCAGATGCCGTCGATTGCGCCAATCACCGGCTGTGGGCTATTTCGCATGTTGCGGATCAGGTCGCCCGTCATGCGCGTGAACTCCAGCATCTCGGGCATAGTCATTTTGGTGAGCGGTCCGATAATTTCATGTACGTCGCCTCCGCTGCAGAAATTGCCACCGGCGCCGGTGACCACCACCACCTTCACGTCGGTCGCGTATTTGAGTGATGCAAACAAATCGCGCAGCTCGGCATAGGAATCAAAGGTCAGCGGGTTCTTGCGCTCGGGCCGGTTCAGCGTGATGGTGCCCACGCCGCCCTTGTCGTCAACGGCCTGGTAGCCCCAGGCGAAATGACGGCCCTGGTAGCTGGCTGCCGGGTTGAATTGGGCGCGCATGGGGTTGGCAGTGCCTATGAAATGTTTCATGTGTCGATGAGTGGAGTGGTGGTGGAAATGCCTGCCTTGACCTTACCCAGAAGCTGATGCAGCGCCGTGATTTCGTTGCCTTTGAGGCCCGCGAGGGCTTGCACAATCCAGCCCTCATGCGCTCGGGCCATGGTGTTGAACTGCTTGCGGCCTTTGGCAGTGAGCTTGATGCGGCAGGCTCGCTTGTCACCTTCCACGTCAACCCGTTCGACGAGGCCTTCGGCTTCAAGCTGGCTGGTGATGCCCGTGATGTTGCCGCGCGTGACCATCATGCGGCGCGACAGCTCATGCATCTTCAGGCCACCGGGCGAACGCTCCAGCTGCGCCAGTAAGTCAAAACGCGGCAAAGTGGTTTCAAACTGGGTGCGAAGAGCGGCGCGCACCTGCTGCTCGACGAGTTGGGTGCAGGTAAGCAGTCGCAGCCACAGGCGCAGCTCCTGCGGGTGTTCGGCGGTGGTGGTGCCTTGAAGGCGGGCTTCTTGGTCCAAAGCCTGTTACTCCTCGCTTGCTATTTTTTTAATAGCTATAGAGGCAATAGATTCGTGGGCCATTGCTTGATTTTGTTTGGAAAGTTCGCGGTAAAGCTGATCGCGACCACTCAGGTACTGGCGGGGCCATTCAACGGCGCGGCTTTGTAACTTGGCGGCTTCATGCAGCGTCCAGGCCGGGTCGGCCAGGTGCGGGCGGGCAATGGCGCACAGGTCGGCACGGCCCGCGGCGATGATGCTGTTGGCCTGGTCGGCTTCGGTAATGGCACCCACCGCAATTGTGCTGATGCCCACCTCGTTACGGATGCGGTCAGAAAACGGCGTTTGGTACATGCGACCGTAAACCGGCTTGGCGTCGCGCGTGGTCTGGCCAGACGACACATCCATGAAGTCACAGCCCGCCGACTTGAACAGGCGCGCAATCGCCACCGCCTCATCGCCCGTGTTGCCACCTGGCACCCAGTCATGTGCCGAGATCCGTACACTCATGGGTCGCTCGGCGGGCCATACCGCACGCATCGCCTTGAACACTTCCAGTGGGTAGCGGCAACGTGCGGTGATGTCGCCACCATATTCATCGGTGCGCTGGTTAGTCAGCGGCGTGATAAAGCTCGACAGCAAATAGCCGTGGGCACAGTGCAGCTCCAGCCAGTCGAATCCGGCGTCTGCAGCCCGCATGGTAGCCTCTACAAACTGGCGGGTTGTCACCTCCATATCCTGCCGGGTCATGGCGTGTGGAATCTGGTTTTGCGGGCCGTAGGGAACAGCACTGGCCGCCAAAAGTGGCCAATTGACGGGTTTTGCAGGTCTGTCCGGCGCGCCCGCAGGGCCCGATTCAAGCAGCGGCTCATCTGTGGCTTCCCAGCCGACTTGAGTTGAACCCTTGGGGCCGCTGTGCCCCAATTGCAGGCCGATTTTTGCCGTGCTCTGGCTGTGTACAAATTTCACAACGCGCGCAAACGCCAAGCCCTGTTCGTCATTCCACAGACCCGGGCAGCCCGGTGTGATTCGCCCCTGCGGGCTGGGGCTGGTCATCTCCACAAACACCAGCGCGGCACCGCCCAGCGCACGCGCGCCGAGGTGCACGAGATGAAAGTCCTGCACCACGCCATCGACTGCACTGTAGGTGGCCATGGGCGAAACCATAACGCGGTTCTTAAGCGCCAGCTCGCGTACCTTCAGCGGCAACAGCATGGGAGGTACCGGCGATCGTTGACCACTTGCCTGCCCTGCCTCACTGGCAAGCCAGGCCTCGTAGCCACCAAGCCAGGCCGCATCGCGCAGGCGCAGGTTTTCGTGGCTGATACGTTGCGATCGTGTGAGCATGGAATAGGCGAACTGCTCGATCTCCATGCCGGTGTAGCGGGTGACGTTTTCAAACCACTCGGTAGAGTTGCGCGCCGAGTTCTGGATCTTGAGCACCTCAACACTTCGCCGCGCCTCATAGCGCTGCAACACCACCTGCATGTCGCGCCCGTCCCGGGTGGCTACCAATTCGTCGGTGCTGGTTGCAAATTCATTGGCCAGGTCGATTGCGTCTTCAAGGGCCAGTTTGGTGCCGCTGCCAATTGAAAAGTGCGCTGTGTGTGCGGCGTCGCCCATCAACACGACGGGCACCCCCACGCTGCGCCCGGGCACGGTGATCCAGTGCACCCAGGTCTTGCAGATCACGCGAGGGAACCTGATCCAGCTGGCTGAACCACGCAGGTGCTGAGCGTTGCTGATGAGGGCATGGCCATCCAGATACTTCGCAAACAGTTGCTCGCAAAAGGCCACGCTTTGTGCCTGGCTCATGTCCTCCATGCCGTGGGCTTTCCAGACTTCTTCGGGCGTCTCGACAATAAAGGTAGAGGTATCCGCGTCAAACTTGTAGGCATGTGCCTGGAACCAGCCATGCTCGGTTTGCTCGAACGCAAAGGTGAAAGCATCAAAGGTCTTGCGGGTTCCCAGCCAGACAAAACGGCATTTGCGCACCTCAATATCAGGCTCAAAGGTGCTGGCATAGCGGGTGCGGATACGGCTGTTCAGGCCGTCACTGGCAATCACCAGATCAGCCTCGTACTGCGCGGCCAGCGCCTGGTCGTCCGCCACATCGGTTTCAAAGACGAGTTTGACCCCGAGCTCAATGCAACGGTCTTGCAGGATGTTGAGCAGGCGCTTGCGCCCAATGCCGCAAAACCCATGGCCGCCAGAGCGCACCCGGCGCCCCTTGAAGAAGACATCAATATCGTCCCAGTGATTGAAGGCCTCGCCAATCAGCCGGGCGGTCACAGGGTCAGCCGCCTTCAAATTACCCAGGGTCTGGTCTGACAGCACGACACCCCAGCCGAAGGTGTCGAAAGGCCGGTTTCGCTCAACGACTGATATGCGGTGGGCCGGGTTTTGCAGCTTCATCAGAAGCGAAAAGTACAGCCCGGCGGGGCCACCGCCAATGCAGAGGATGTTCATGACATTTAGTTTAGACCTAAACTATATTTTGTCAACAACCTGCAGCACTGAAGCGCGTCTGACTTCAGGGCGCACAATCGGTCTTTAACCTCGACCCCCATGATCTATAAATTCAAATCCAAAGCGGCAGGCGACGTGATCATGCTGCAGCCCAACGGGCAGAAGATTCTTGAAATCGTCGGCAAAGACAGCCAGGCGTCACAGGGCATCATTCAGCCCGCAGAAATGAAGGCGGCTGTGGATGCGCTAAACGCAGCCATCGCGCAGGAGGAGGCCGATCAGAAGGCGGCGTTGGCGCAGGCGCTGGCAGACGGTAAAACGCCCCCTAAATATGAGGGCATCTCACTGCGCCAGCGCGCGCACCCGTTCATCGAAATGCTCAGCCGGTGCGAAAAAGCCGGCAAAGAAATCGTGTGGGGCGTTTAGGCGTCAGTCGACTTTGGCACCCGAGGCCTTGACCACGGGTGCCCATTTTTTCGTTTCATCATCGATGAATTTGGCAAATTCTGAGGGCGTGTTGCCGCTGGGGATGGCGCCCTGTGCCAACAGTTTTTCCTTGACGGCAGGTGAGGCCAGCGCCTTGGCCACTTCCTGCTGAATGCGGTTGACAATGTCCGGCGGTGTGCCGGCCGGGGCCAACAGGCCAAACCAGCTGCTGGCGTCAAAACCCTTGAGCTGCCCCGCTTCGGCGATGGTGGGCAACTCGGGGATGGCCGCCGAGCGTTGCAAACTGGTGACTGCAAAACCCTTGAGCTTGCCACTCTTGATTTGCGGCAAGGCTGACGGCAAGTTGTCAAACATCACATCCACATTGCCCGACAGCAGGCCCAGCAGTGCCGGGCCAGAGCCGGTGTAGGGAATGTGGGTCATGAAAACACCGGTGCGCGACTTGAACAACTCGCCCGCCAGGTGAATCGACGTGCCGTTGCCACTGGACGCCATGTTGAGTTTGCCGGGGTTGGCCTTGGCGTATTTGATGAAATCCATCACGTTGTTGATGCCCCGGGTTTTTGCAAACTCGGTGTTCATGATCATCACATTGGGCACCCCCGCCACCAGGGTGATGGGGGCAAAGTCCTTTTGCGGGTTGAACGGCATCTTGCTGTACAACGACTGGTTGATGCCGTGGGTGCCCACGGTACCCATCAAAATGGTGTAGCCATCTGCCGCTGACTTGGCCACGATGTCGGCTCCCAGATTGCCACCGGCACCGGCCTTGTTATCCACCACAAAGGGCTGTGGAAATGCCTTTGACAATTCGGCGGCCATGGCGCGTGCCAGCAGGTCAGTTGTGCCACCAGGCGCAAATGGCACTACGATTTTGACCGGCCTGCTGGGCCAGGCAGACTGGCCCAATGCCGGGACTGCTATAAAAATACTAGCTGCTACTGCAATAGAAACGAGGGTAAACCGGCGATTTGACTGTTTATTTGTCATGTTGACTTTCATAGGTTGGTTGTCCCTCATTCTGCCTTTCAGGCAAACACCTTTTTCACGTGCTTGGGTGACATTGGCAAATGACGAAGCCGCTTGCCAGTCAATTGGAAGACGGCGTTCGCAATGGCCGGCGCCACGCACAGCACACCAATTTCGCCCATGCCGGTGGGCGGGGCATTGGATGCAACGATGCGGGTGTGAATCTCGGGCATATCACTCATGCGCAGAACAGGATAATCATGGAAATTGGACTGAACCACGGCCCCGTTCTGGACGTTGAGCTCCTCAATGAGCGCCAGCGAAAGACCGAACACGGCCGCGCCCTCAAGCTGCGCCAACACGCTGTCGGGCTGAATCACCAGGCCCGGATCAACCGCTACCCAGTAGTTATGAACCTTGATCTTCCCGGTGCTGCGATTCAGTGAAACCTCAACCACCGCGGCCGACACGCTTCCGTGGTAGTCAGAAAATGCAATGCCCAGACCGCGCCCTTTGCGCTTGCGCTTCCAGTCGGCCATGTCTGCCGCAGCGCGCAATACAGCCTGAGCCCGAGCGTCGTCTTTGGCAAGTTCCAGCCGCATGTCAAGCGGATCGAGCTTTCTGGCAAGCGCGAGCTCGTCGATAAAAGATTCGATGGCGAACTTGTTGTAGCCCGCGCCAATGCCGCGCAGGGCATGTACACGCATCCCGCGCATCTCACGAACACCGTCTGCGATCACATTGGGAATACCGTAATGCAACAGGTCCATGCCGGCCCAGCCGATGTAGTCTTTACCCCCTGTGGCCGCAAAACGGGGAGGCGAAGCAACTGCGTCCACGTTTTCAGCAACGATCCTGTGGCGCCAGCCGGTTACCACGCCAGAAGCATCCATGCCTGCACGCATGACATGGTGTGTCATGGGGCGCGGGCGCGCCGCCGCCATGTCGTCCTCACGGGTCAAAATCAGCTTGACCGTTTTCTTGCTTGCGTTCGCGATAACCACGGCCTGCGCCACGATGTCGGAGGCGATGCGCCGGCCATAACCGCCACCCAGCAGCTGTTGATTGATGGCGATCTTGTTCGGTGTTGTCTTGAGCACACCTGCTGCGACGACCGTGGCCAGAAACGCAAACTGGCTCCCGACCCACAGCTCGGCAGACTGGCCGTCTTCCGCAACCCTGGCCAAACAATTCATGGGCTCCAACTGTGCGTGGTAACAATGCTCGGAGGTGTAGGTCGCTTCGAGGACCTTGGCCGCAGCGCCGATTGCGCCAGCGGCATCCCCACGCTTGAAGAAGTCCAGCGCCTTGGCATTGGCATCTTGCCCATGGCGTGCGTATTCCGCCTTGGCTTTCTCAGAATCAAAACCAGCAGCTGCTATGCCAGTCGTATTCCAGGTCACCTTGGCCTTGAGTACATTGCGGGCCAGGCGCGTGGCCTCCACCGTATTGCCAATGACGGCGACCCCAAATGGCAACGTCAGAACCTGACTGATACCGGGAACAGCCATTGCCTCGGCGGTATTGACGAAATCAGGCTTGACACCTTCTGTGGGCGATTCCAGCACGCTGGCATAGACCATACCGGGCACCGACACATCGATTCCAAATTTGGCGCTGCCATTGACCTTGGAAGC
>JANPAZ010000017.1:0-1952 GCA_031430225.1 Rhodoferax sp.
CTACATCAATGAAATCTTCACCCATTTCGTCGAATTGCACGGTGACCGCCACTTTGCCGATGACCTGAGCATTGTGGGTGGCTTGGCCCGTTTCAATGGCACGCCCTGCATGGTGTTGGGGCAGCAAAAAGGGCGCGACACAAAAGAGCGGGGCTTGCGCAACTTTGGCATGAGCAAGCCCGAGGGCTACCGAAAAGCCCTGCGCCTGATGAAGACGGCCGAGAAATTCAAGCTCCCCGTGTTTACCTTTGTGGACACACCGGGCGCTTACCCCGGCATCGACGCCGAAGAGCGCGGCCAGTCTGAGGCCATTGGCCGCAACATCTTTGAAATGGCTCAACTTGAGGTGCCTATCATCACCACCATCATTGGTGAAGGTGGCTCGGGTGGTGCGTTGGCCATTTCCATTGGTGACCAGGTGCTGATGCTGCAGTACTCCATTTACTCTGTGATCAGCCCTGAGGGCTGTGCGTCCATCCTCTGGAAGACCTCGGACAAGGCCAAAGAAGCCGCTGAAGCCCTGGGCATTACCGCGCATCGGCTCAAGGCCTTGGGCGTGATCGACAAGATCGTTAATGAGCCTGTAGGGGGCGCCCATCGCGACCACAAACAGATGGCGGCTTTTCTCAAGCGCGCCCTCAATGACGCCTATCGCCAGGTGGGCGACCTTAAAGTGAAAGAGTTGCTGGACCGCCGCTATGAGCGCCTGCAAAGCTACGGCCGGTTTATCGACACCAAGGCCGATATCAAGGCCGACACCAAAGCCGACGCCAGGGCCTCCAAATAGCTCGCCCTGATCGCGGGGCACCCTGAAAGGCCTGTGAGCGTGACCACGTCACTGGCTGACGCCATTCAGGTTTTCAACCCTGCGCTGCCACTGAACGTGGCTTATAGCGGGGGAGCCGATTCCACTGCCTTGCTGCTCGCGTGTGCCGAAAAATGGCCGGGGCAGGTGAGTGCGATCCACGTCCACCACGGCTTGCAGGCTGCGGCTGATGACTTTGAGCAACATTGCGAGGCGTTTTGTGCGAATCTGAAAGTGCCGCTGGTTGTCAGGCGGGTGAATGCAGGCCATGCGCCCGGCCAGAGCCCTGAAGATGCAGCCCGCACGGCCCGTTACGAGGCTTTTAGGGCAATCGCCCACGAAGAACGTGCATTGTTAGCTATTAAAAATATAGCAATTGCCCAGCACGCAGATGACCAGGTGGAAACTATTTTGCTGGCACTTAGCCGCGGGGGGGGCCTGGCAGGCCTTGCCGCCATGCCAGCGCGATGGCAGCGTGATGGCATCAGCTACCACCGGCCGTTGTTGGGCGTGAGTGCCGCTGACATCCGGGTCTGGCTTGTGGCGCGTGGCGCAGCTTTCATCGAGGACCCCACCAACACGGACCAACGCTTTACACGCAATCGCATCCGCGCACGCCTGTTGCCGGCACTGCAAGAGATCTTCCCGCAGTTTCGCGAGACCTTTGCCCGCAGCGGGTCGCATGCCGCGCAAGCGCAGGACCTTTTGAATGAGTTTGCCGTACAGGACCTGGTCGCAGTAACCGGCCCAGGCGCCGATACCCCGAGCATCAAGCTGCTGCAAACCCTGAGCCGAGCGCGCCAGGCCAATGTGCTGCGGTACTGGCTCAAAGTGACGTATCAGACGGTGCCTAGCGCGGCACAACTCGCTGAATTGCTGGACCAGGTCGCGGCCTGCACTACGCGCGGACACCAGATCCGAATCAAGGTGGGTACAGGCTTGGTGGCACGCAAAGGCGATGGCCTCACTTGGTACAATCCTTAGGCTGCGCTTCGCGCGCTGGCCTGTCGGCTGGCTCTGAAATTTGCCGGCGACGGCCTCAACTTCGATATTTCTGTTTACTCCAATGGCATTGATCGTTCATAAATACGGCGGCACGTCGATGGGCTCTACCGAGCGCATCCGCAATGTCGCCAAACGCGTCGCA
>JANPAZ010000018.1:0-4014 GCA_031430225.1 Rhodoferax sp.
GCGCCAAACACGTCAGGTTGTGCAGCGATCACTTCACCCAGCCTTCGGAGCAGGGCGGCCCGCCCCTCAAGCCCTACCAGCGGATTGTCTGCGCCCACCTGAAACGCCTCACCCAACTGATTTGGCGTGATGGCTTGCAGGCCCGATGCATCGGCCTGGCAAGGGTGGGCCGCATCGCTGGAGAAAAGGCCCTTCATGAAGGCGTTGAAGCTGGCCACGCCCAGCCCTTCAGACCGGGCGAACCTCTGGCAGGTGCGCGCATCGTCATAGTGCCAGTCGGGTCCGGCCCCCGCGTCCAGCAGGACGCTGACCAGGGCAAGGTCAATCTGTGCCCGCGCTTTTTGTGCCGGGGTCGCGTCGCCCAGTTGCGAGTTGAGCACCGCCAGGCGGTCTGCACCACCGGCCTCAAAGTGACGCCAGCGGCTGTGGTACGGAATGGCCAGGTCGGGGTAGCGCTGGCGGGTCACTGTGGCGACCTGCCTGGCAACAGCCAGTAACGCCGAGTCCTGCACCCTGAAGTAGGCAGATTGCCCTGCACGTGCCCGTGCCAAAAGAGCCTGCGCGCGCTCGCGGATGGTGGATGTAGAGCGCAAATGGCCAATGGCCCACGTAGAATATGAAGAGTTTGCTATTTTTTCAGTAGCAATTTGCGTAGGCATGGCAGGTTTGGCTCGTGTAATTTTTTGCTACTCGCTCAACCCGCGGCCCTTGGCTTTTTTCAGCTCGTCGGCAGTAGGCACCGCACCGGGCGTGAAGTAACCCGCTGCCATCTTGGCGTCCATCTCCACCTGGGCGTCGGCCGGGATCATGTGGTCGGGGATGTTGACGCGTTCCACCACCTCGATACCAGCGCGGGTAATGGCGTCGTACTTCATGTTGCTCATGGATACCAGCCGATGGATCTTGCGAATGCCCAGCCAGTTGAGCACGTCGGGCATCAGCTCCTGAAAACGCATGTCCTGCACACCCGCCACGCATTCAGTGCGGTTGAAGTACTGGTCAGCCGTGTCGCCACCGACCTGGCGCTTGCGGGCGTTGTAAACCAGAAACTTGGTGACCTCACCCAAGGCACGGCCTTCCTTGCGGAAGTACGACACCAGCCCGACGCCACCGCGCTGGGCACCCTGAATGCATTCCTCAATGGCGTGAGTCAGGTAGGGGCGGCAGGTGCAGATGTCGGAGCCAAACACGTCCGAGCCATTGCATTCGTCGTGCACACGGGCGGTCAGCTCTATTTCAGGGTTGGCCAGGTCACGAGGGTTGCCGAAAATGTAGGCGGTCAGCCCGCCAATGGGTGGCAAAAAGACTTCCAGATCGCTGCGGGTCACCAGCTCGGGGTACATGCCGCCGGTTTCTTCAAACAGCACACGGCGCAGGTCGGCCTCGGTGCAGCCAAAGCGCTTCGCCACCTCAGGCAAAAACCAGACGGGTTCCACGGCCACCTTGGTCACCATGGCCGCGCCACCGGCAGTCAGAAACTTGCCGTCGGCCTGGAGGCGGCCTGATTGCAGAGCCTCAATCACTTCTGGCAGGATCACATGGGCCTGGGTGACCGCAATCGTGGGGCGAATGTCGTAACCGGCTGCCAATTCGGCCGAGAAAACATCGGCCACGGTCGCGCCCCAGGGGTCCATCGCGACAATGCGGCCCGGCTCGCTCCACTGCGGATAGGGACCAATCACGTCCGTGGGCATGGTGTTTGTCAGGTCTGCCTTGTGTTGGGGTGACAGGCCACCCGAGGCCACAGCCAGTGCGCGGTAAATGCTGTACGAGCCGCTATGCGTGCCGATCACATTGCGGTGCGATCGTTTGGTGGTGGTGCCTACGACCGGCCCGCGATCGCTGGCGGTGGCGGCGGCCCACTGGATCGGCAGGGCACCAAAGCCTCCGGTGTGGGATGTCAGCCGGATATGGCTGGGCGATGCGGCTGAAGGGGTGGCCGATGTCGGACTGACGGCCGGCCCGATTGGCTTGGTGGTTGGTGTGCTGGCTTGTGGACTGGTGGTCATGGCTGGTTTCCAGGGTCACTGCAAATTAGTTAGCGTCTTTTACTGCCGAAAATGCTTCCCAATACGCCACGGATGATCTCGCGACCGACAGCTGACCCCATGGTGCGCACTGCCGAACGGGCCATGTTGGTAGCCAGACCATCGTGTTGGCCCCCACGCGGCCCGGTCTTGCCAAACAGAACGTCGCTCAACCCCCCGAGTACACCGCCACCGGTAGTCTCTGAAGGTTTGCCCTCAGGCTGAGCAGGATTCGTGCCTGACCCGCTCACTGCACCCCCAGTAGGGCCCGCGCTGGCGGGAGCCGACAGGGTGCGGCCTTTGAGTTTTTCGTAGGCCGATTCGCGGTCTACTGCTTTTTCATAAACGCCCGCCACAAGTGACGTCTGCATCAGCGTCTGGCGTTGGGCCGGGGAAATGGGGCCAATCTGACTGCCCGGGGGCAGCACGAAGACCCGCTCAGTCACGCTGGGGCGACCCTTGGCATCCAGCAGGCTCACCAGGGCTTCACCAACAGCCAGCTCGGTGATGGCGGTTTCGATGTCCAGCCCGGGCTTTTGCCGCATGGTCTCAGCCGTGGCCTTGACGGCTCTCTGGTCTCGCGGGGTAAAGGCACGAAGCGCATGCTGGACCCTGTTACCCAATTGCGCCAGCACTGAGTCCGGAATGTCGAGTGGGTTTTGCGTCACGAAATATACGCCGACGCCCTTGGATCGGATCAGCCTGACAACCAGTTCGATGCGATCCACCAGTATCTTGGGCGCCTCGTCAAACAGCAGATGTGCTTCGTCAAAGAAAAACACCAGTTTGGGCTTTTCCAAATCACCCACTTCGGGCAGTTGCTCATAAAGCTCGGACAGCATCCACAAAAGAAAGGTGGCATACAGGCGCGGCGAGTTCATGAGCTTGTCGGCGGCAAGAATGTTGGCTACGCCCTTGCCATCCACCGTCTGCATGAAGTCGCTGATGTTCAGCATGGGCTCGCCAAAGAATTTGTCGCCGCCCTGGCTTTCAATTTGAAGCAACCCGCGCTGGATCGCTCCCACACTGGCGGCGCTTACATTGCCGTACTCGGTGGTGAATTCCTTGGCGTTGTCGCCTACATACTGCAGCATGGCGCGCAGGTCTTTCAGGTCCAGTAGTAACAGCCCGTCGTCGTCGGCAATCTTGAAAACCAGGTTCAAGACGCCGGCCTGCGTTTCATTCAGGTTGAGCATGCGGCCCAGCAACAAGGGGCCCAGATCGCTCACCGTGGCGCGCACCGGATGCCCTTGTTCGCCAAAGACGTCCCAGAGCATGGTTGGAACAGCGGTTGAATCAGGCGCTGTTAGTCCCCGCTCTTTGAGAATATTGGCCAGTTTGGGTCCAATGGCGCCCGGCTGCGAGACGCCGGTGAGGTCGCCCTTGACGTCGGCCATGAACACGGGGACGCCGATTTTCGAGAAGCCCTCGGCCAGCGTCTGCAGGGTGATGGTTTTGCCGGTGCCGGTCGCGCCGGTGATCAGCCCATGGCGGTTGGCCTTGTCGGGCAGCAGCAGGCACTGGATGTCTCCATGCTGTGCAATCAGGATGGCATTGTCGGAAACGTTGTCGGCAGCAGCGGTCATGGGAATCCCGAAAAGTACAATCAAGGCATTAGCTTAACCACTAGCGTAACGAATTTTCGAAGGATTCCCGTGGCAGGACACAGTAAATGGGCCAATATCCAACACAGGAAAGGCCGCCAGGACGAGAAACGCCAACGGGTCTGGACGCGCGTCATGCGCGAGATCATGGTTGCGGCCCGTATGGGGGGCGGCGATTTGAACGCCAACCCGCGCTTGCGCCTGGCCATTGAGAAGGGCAAGGCTGCCAATATGCCCGCCGAAAACGTCAAATACGGCATTGCCAAGGCCACCGGAACACTGGAAGGCATTACCTACGAAGAAATTCGCTACGAAGGCTATGGCATTGGTGGCGCGGCCATTCTGGTGGACACCATGACTGACAACAAGGTGCGCACCGTGGC
>JANPAZ010000019.1:0-6470 GCA_031430225.1 Rhodoferax sp.
CAGTGGCGAAGTGGAGTTCATCTGCCCCGCAAAGCAGGCCTGCGTGTGCTTGACTGTTTTAGCAAGAGCAAACACAGTAACCAGGGGCAGCAGACCCAGGCCGGGCGCGTTGCCATCAATCTCATGCGGGTCTATCAGCGCCTCGCCCAACATCTGCAAGCCACCGCAAATGCCCAGCACCGCACCGCCCTGCCCCGCGTGGCGCGCTATGGCTGCGTCCAACCCCTGCTTGCGAAGCCAGGCCAGGTCGCCGCTGGTGTGCTTGGAGCCGGGCAAGATGATCCAGTCGGTGGCCGCATTCAGGCCCGCTAATTCTGCCGGGCTGCGCACCCATTGCAGGCGCACGCCGGGCACGTTTTTCAGCGGCTGAAATTCATCGAGGTTGCTGATGCGCGGGTAGGCGATGACGGCGATAGTGCGTGTGACGGCACCGGCAGTCAGGGTACGGTCGTCAAAAATACCATCTTCTTCCGGCAGGCCGTGCTGCCACCACATCGGCAGCGTGGCCACCGTGGGCACGCCGGTCAGGTCTTGCAACATCTGCGGAGCCGGGGCCAGCAGTGCCGCGTCGCCGCGAAACTTGTTGAGTACATAGCCCCTGATCAAGCCGCGCTCTGCCTCGGGCAGCAGTGCCCAGGTGCCGTACAGGTGGGCAAACGCCCCGCCCCGGTCAATGTCGGTCACCAGCAAACAGGCCGCGTTGCAGTGCAGCGCCACGCGCATGTTGACGATGTCGCTGGTGGCCAGGTTGATCTCGGCGGGCGAACCCGCGCCTTCAATCACCACCACATCGTTTTCGGCACGCAAGTCGTCCAGTGCCTGCGCAATCACCGGCCACACGCTGGCGCTGCGACCTCGCCACGGCATGTTGGAGAGCGCCTCACTCACCTGCCCCATCAGCACCACCTGGCTGTGCGTGTCGCGCTCTGGCTTGAGCAGGAGCGGGTTCATGCGCACGTCGGGAATGGCGCGTGCAGCCAGTGCCTGAAAGTATTGGGCACTGCCGATTTCAAATACGGCCCCCACGCTCTGCCCTTGCACGGGTCGCTGCCCCCCGAGGGGGCGCATTTCGCCCAGGGGCGGCCCGGCGGCGAAACCACCGTCGCCGTCGTTAGAGGCCACCACCCGTGCGTTGTTGCTCATGTTCTGCGCCTTGAACGGGGCAACTTTGAGGCCCAGGCGCGCGTAGTAGCGACACAGCGCCGTGGTGAGCCAGCTTTTGCCGGCGCCACTGGTGGTGCCCAGCACCATCACGCATTTGGCAGTCATGTCAATTCCTTGATTTGAGGCGCTGTCGCGGCCCGTTGCGTCAGGTCCCGACGCATCGATTTTTGCCACGCGGCTCTCAGTGCATCCTGCGCCTGTGGTGGCAGCACCCCCAAACGCACGTGGCCTGGCAGGCCGAAGCTGGCAGCATTGCGCAACTTGAGGCCGCAGTGACGCAGGCGCAAAAGGTCGGTATCAAGATCATTACTGCCAGTGCGGGCGCATAAAAAGTTGGCGTGGCTGGGCACGCACACCCAGCCCATACTTTCAAGCATGTCAATCTGACGTGACTTCCAGACGGCGAGGCGGCACCGACTGTCAGCCAGCCAGGCCTGGGTTGATGCCTGAGTCCAGGCCTGCAACAGCGCCACACCATGGGCACCCACGGGCCAGGAGGCGCACAGGCGCTCCAATTGGCTAACGGCCTCCACTTCAACGCCGGGGGGCGCAATGGCGTAGGCGCCGCGCACGCCGGTCAGTCCCAGTGCTTTGTTGGGAGTCCAGAGCTGCCAAAAGGATGATGCGGACGGTGTAACCTCATTCGGAGAAACGTGTTCAATTTGGCCTGTGGGTTGTATTGGCGCGAAGGATGACCTTCCGCTAAGACGCAGCGGCTCATAGGCCAGGTCAACCACCTGCACACAGGATGTTGCTTGCCATGAATCCAGCTCGCAAGTTTCCCCCAACGGGCTGGATGGGTCGGCATGCCATTGCAAATCGCACGCGCCCGACGTGACGATGCACAAGCCCCAGGCCCGCGCCGCCTCGGCATAGTCGCTATAGCCGTGCACCGGCACACGCACCGTATGAAGGCCCTGGCTTGCCACCCAAGCCGTGATGCGAAAAATGAACTCGCTGGCACTGCCCGCCAGCAATACACGCGCGGGGTCCACGCCATGAAAGACGGCCAGTTGGCCGCGCAGCACGGTGTAAGCCGGATCCGGGTAACGCGTGGCATCCGCCGCCTGCACCGCAGCCAACGCCTGGGGACAGGGACCGCAGGCATTGCTGTTGGTCGAAAAGTCATGCAGAGGCACACCCAGCGCGTCTGGCCCACCGTGCAGGCGGGTGGCTTCAGTCATGAAAGCCCCTTGACTGTTATCCATACGATCGCTATCAATAACATAGCTATCAGCGCAAATAATACGAGGGCCACTACCGCTTTTGATGCATAAACAATGGCCCGCTGCGTGTCGGCGGCTTGCGGGCTACGTCCCGGCACATTCAGCACGTAAACACCAGGCTTGTGCAGGCACACACCGAGGCCCAATGCCATGGCCGCCATCGGCCAGCCACTGTTGGGCGACGGGGTGCCGCCCGCCTCTTGCCGCAAGGCACGCACGCTGAAACCACCCGACACCATCGCCAGCAACGCAGCAGTGATTCGCGCGGGCAGCCAGCTCAAACAATCATCGGCCCACGCGGCCCACTTGCCGCCCCACTCCCACACCTGGCCGTTGCGCACACCCCGGTAGCCCCACATGGCATCGGCCGTGTTGGCAAAGCGGTACAGCGCCGCGCCGGGCAGCCCCAGCAGCACAAACCAGAAAATAGGGGCGACCACCGAGTCGTTCAAATTCTCGGCCAGTGACTCGATGGCGCTTTCGCGCACCTGCGCCTCTGTGAGTGCCGTCACATCGCGGCTCACCAGCCAAGCCAGGCGCTCGCGCCCTGCTTGCAATGACTCACCCAGGGCCGCTTCCACCGCCTGCACTTCACTCTTCAGCATGGCCCATGCCAGCAGGGGTTTGAGGGCCAGACCCAGCAGCAGCGCAGCCAGGGCCGTGCCAGCCACCGTGCCCGTCAGCGCAGGCGCATTGAGTGCATCAGTCAGGTACCGGGGCAGCGCGACTATGCCATCTTGCAGCATCATTGCCACTACGTAAACCGAAGCTGCTCCTGCGCACCATGCGAGGACTCCGAGCCAAAAATGCTTCAAATCCGCAGTACTTTCAGACGAGCTGGCAGAGGCCAAGGTAGGAGACGGTGCCACGCGTCGGCCGGCCCATGCCAGGTAATTGCCCATCCACACCACCGGATGCCAGCGGGCCGCAGGCTCACCCATCCAGCCATCAACCATCAGTGCGACCACCAAAGCCAACGCCATGATCGTCAAGGAGGTGGGCACCATACCGCCACCTAGTCCTCAATCCCCCGCTGCGCCGGTATGCCCGCCTTGAACGCATGCTTGACCATCGTCATCTCGGTCACGGTGTCGGCCAGCGCGATGATCTCGGGCGGGCAGCGGCGGCCCGTCAGCACCACGTGCACGTGACTGGGGCGGGTGCGCAGGGTTTCAAGCACGTCGTCCAGCGGCATCCAGCCGTAGATCAGTGGGTAGGTGATCTCATCGAGCGTCACCATGAAATACTCGCCCCCCAAAATCGCTGCTTTGGCCTTCTGCCATCCGTCGCGTGCCAGTTGCGCAGAGTGCTCCAGGTCCTGACTCTTCCAACTGAAACCATCGCCCAGACCTTCAATGGGAATACCGATTTGCTCAAACATGCGGTGTTCGCCAAAGCGCGCCGTGGGCACCTTCATGAACTGAAAAATCTTCACGGCCTTGCCGCGCCCGTGCGCCCGCAGCGCCAGGCCAAAGGCCGCCGTGCTTTTGCCCTTGCCGTCGCCCGTGTTGACGATGACGATGCCACGGCGCTCACCCTCGGGTTTGTCGTATGGCTTATCAGTAGGCGGTGTTTCTATTTGCATGGTGTCTCTCTAATGGGGGTCAGATTCCAATTCATTGCCTGACTGGCAACGCCACCCACTGATCGCCCAGCGCGTGAATGGCGATGCGTTTGTCAAACACCGCCTCCAGCGCGCGGTGCGTGGCAGCGGCATTGCAAGCGCCCTGGTGCGTGATGCGGCCTTGGCGCATGATGACCATCTCGTTGGCGTGTAACGCCATGGATATTTCATGCAGCACGCTCACCACGGTTTTGCCCTGTGCCACCAACGCCTGCACCAGCATTAGCCAGTCGGCCTGGTGCGGCGGGTCCAGGTTGACCAGGGGCTCGTCCATCAGCAGAACATCGGCTTCAACGGCCAGCGCACGGGCCAGCAGCACGCGCTGGCGCTCACCACCCGACAGTTGGCCCAGCGCACGGCCCCGCCATTCCCAAGCCTGTGTGGCCTGCAAGGCGCGCGCCACCGCTGCATGGTCGGCCTCACTGGGGGCACCAAGCCAGGGCTGGTGCGGCATGCGGCCCAGCATGACCACGTCTTGCACCGTGAGATCGTCACCGGTCGATTCGTTTTGCCCCAGCCAGGCCAGTTGCCGCGCACGCACCCGGCCTGGCAAACTGGCCAGTGGTTGACCCAGCAACGTCACGGTGCCGGAGTGGGGCAGCAGGTGAGCCAACACCTTGAGCAAGGTCGATTTACCGGCACCGTTGGGGCCGACGATGGTGGTCCAGCGACCCTGGGGGATGGCCAGTGAAATATCGTGCAATATCTCGGCATTTCCGAGCCTGGCCCTCACGGAATGTGCGTGTATAGCTATTGAATTCATAGCATTCATCACAAGCCCGCTCCGCTGGACGCGCGGGTATTACGGTGCATCAGCCACAGCAGGTAGCCACCACCCAGCACGGCCGTCAGCACACCCACGGGCAGCTCTTGTGGGGCAATCAACCAGCGCGCCAGGGTGTCGGCCGCCATCAGCAGCACACCACCGACCAGGCTGGATAACAGCATTAACCGGCCATGCGTGGTTTTAATGAACGAGCGCACCAGATGCGGTGCGGCCAGGCCGACAAACGCAATCAACCCCGTCTGCGCCACGGCGGTACCCGTGGCCAGCGCCAGCACGGCCACCAGAGCCGCACGCATGAGACCCAGCGGCAGGCCCAGGCTGCGCGCAGTCGCGTCGCCCAGACTCAGGCCATCCAGCACGCGACCCAGCAGCCATGCAGCCACCACACACGCCAACCACACGCCCGCCATCAGCAGGCAAGCGGTCCAACCCACAAAGCTGGTAGAGCCCAGCATGAAGGCCTGCATGGCCTGCAAGGAATCGGGTGAAAACAGCAGCACCAGGTGCGTCATGGCACCCAGCACCACGCCCACCACCACCCCGGCCAGCAGCAGACGCAACGTGTGCTGCACACCGCGTGAGAGCGCCAGCGTCAGCAGTACGGCCAGCACGGCCCCCGTGAACGCAGCACCCGTCAGGCCCAAGCGCACCAGCATGCTGCTGGAAAACACGCTGACGGCCACGCCGCCATTCATCATGCTGCCCCCCAACATGCCCGCACCACCGCCCATGGCCGCCAGTGCCATCGCCACGCCCAGCGACGCGCCCGAGGCACTGCCCAGCAAGTACGGGTCGGCCAGCGGATTGCGAAACAGCCCCTGCGCCACCGCCCCGGCCAGCCCCAGCAACGCGCCCGCCACCCACGCGCCCAGCGTGCGTGGCAGGCGAATCTCCCACACGATCTGGTGCGCCATGGCGTATTGCGCCGGGTCTTGTTGAGGGTTGAGCAATGGGCCTATGAGGTTCTCGAACCCCGTGCTGCCCACGCACACACCCAGGCCCGCCAGCGCCACGCCACTGATCAGCACGGCCCACACCAGAAATGACATGCGGCGCAGGTTCAAGGTTTGCCCCCTGGGGCGGTACTGGCAGTTTTAGTTTTAGGAGCCTTGTCAGTCAGACACTGCGCCATCAGCCGCGCGCCTTCGGCCATGCGAGGCCCCGGGCGCACCAGTACGTTGGCCTGCTCGGTGGGAAACACGCACACGCGTTGCTCGCGCAGCGCCCGCACACTGCGCCAGCCGGGCCGCTGGGCCATGCCGTCCGCGCTGAGCTGGCCGATCATGATGAGGTCGGGGTTGGCCCGCACGATGTACTCGGGGTTGAGTTTGGGGAACGGCCCCAGGGCCGTGGGCACAATGTTTTTCACGCCCAACCGGGTCAATGTCTCGCCGATGAACGAGGACTCTCCCGCCGCGTAAGGTCCCTGGTTCACCTCAAAATAAACCCGCGTGTTGCCCACGTGCGGTGGCAAAGACTGGGCCGCTGCTGACACACCGGCATCAATGGCGCGCCAGATGCGCGGAGCATCCGCCACGTCCAGCACCTGGCCCAGCTTGAGCATGACGCGCTGCACATCGGCGTGGGTTTTGGGCTCCAGCGCCACCACCTTGATGCCCAGCGCCTGCAGCCGGTCACCCGCGCGCGACGACTTGGCCATCAGCACCAC
>JANPAZ010000020.1:0-5236 GCA_031430225.1 Rhodoferax sp.
TGGTGTTCAAGCCCTATGTGATGCGTGAAATGAACGGCGTGCCCTGCGCCATCATTGGCCAGGCGTTTCCCTACACGCCGATCGCCAACCCGCGTTATATGGTGGCCGACTGGGGCTTTGGCATCCAGGAAGAAACCATGCAAAAAACCGTGGATGAAGCGCGGGCCAAAGGTGCCCAAGTGGTGCTGCTGCTGTCGCACAACGGCATGGATGTGGATTTGAAAATGGCCAGCCGGGTGACCGGTATCGACGCCATCATGGGTGGCCACACGCACGACGGTATGCCCGTGGCCAGCATCATCAGCAACAAGAGCGGCAAAACGTTGGTGACCAACTCGGGCTCCAACAGCAAGTTTCTGGGTGTGCTGGATCTTGAAGTTAAAGGCGGCAAGGTCACTGACTTTCGCTATAAGCTGCTGCCCGTGTTTGCCAACATGCTGCCCGCAGATAAAGAAATGGACGCACTCATTGCAAGAGTGCGCGCGCCCTATGAGGCCAAACTGAGCGAGAAACTGGCCACCAACGATGGATTTTTGTATCGCCGTGGCAACTTTAATGGCACAGGCGACCAGCTGCTGCTTGACGCGCTGATGGAAGTGCAGGGGGCCGACATGGCGTTTAGCCCCGGTTTTCGCTGGGGCACCACACTGCTTCCCGGCCAGGCCATCACCCGCGAATGGCTGATGGACATGACCGCCATCACCTATCCTTACACCACATTGACTGAGATGACCGGCGAAACCATTAAGACCATTCTGGAAGACGTGGCCGACAACCTCTTCAACCCTGACCCGTATTACCAACAGGGCGGCGACATGGTGCGGGTGGGTGGCATGCAATACAACTGCAATCCGACGGCTACCATGGGCAAGCGTATTGACGACATGCGGCTCAACGGCAAACCCATTGAAGCAGACCGCAAATACAAGGTGGCTGGCTGGGCGCCTGTATCGGAAGAGGCCAAAGCAGCGGGTGGAAAGCCCATCTGGGATCTGGTGGAGCCGTGGCTAAAGTCCAAGGGAAAAATCGCACCACGCAAGCTCAATACGCCAGGTCTCACGGGCGTGAAAGGCAATCCGGGGTACATACCTTAGTTGCCCCCATCGGAGCGGTTTTATGCCATGATTGACCCCTAAACCATTGCCCCAAGCCGAGCGTCAGAATGAGCAACTCACCCAAAGATTCACCGCCAAAGAGTGCTGAAGTGCCCGCACAACTTTATGACGCCCATGACCCAATACCGGTGCCAGAGGTAAGCGAGCTTGATTCAGAGTCAATTTGGGCGCTGTTTCCGGGCTCCGAGGCTGCGTCAAAACCGAAGCAGGACGAGGACCCATTTGGAGAAACGGTCGCGGCGCCATTGAAGCCTTAATCTCAGCTCTATTTTTTCAACGGCGGCATTTCCAGTGTCACATTGGCCGGACCCTCGGCACTTTGTGCCAGAGAGGCACTGCGCAGCCCTACTGACTGCAGTACCAGGTTGTCTTCCACACGGGCACCAACGCGATAGGGCCGGGCTGGCTTGCCATCCACCGAAATCAAAGCAGCACCTCCATTTTTGCCATTGGCGACGACGCCGACTAACGCAAGTCGGCTGCCCACACCGGGCATGGCCATGTCCGCCGCCGGCGCAATGGCACCACTGCCTCCCCCCAGTGCCCGAGCCAGAGCCTGCGGATCCGAAGAAGCGTTGCCTGACGCGGTCACGGATGACGCAGCGGTGCTGACGTTCGAGCCGGGCCACTTCAAGCCCCAATAAACCGCACTGGCGGCGGCAAGGCCGGCCAGCATAAAGGCGGCGATTCGGGGCCACCAGATGCTTTGCGAGTTGGATTGCATGGGGCGATTATCATTGAAGCCAACGCAGCTGCGATCTGTCTATCGGGTCACCACTGCTGCATTCACATTCAAGGGAGATTTCCGGATGATACGCACCACCCAATCATGGCGAGGCCAGTTGCAATCCCAGTTGCAACGTGGTTTCACGCTGATCGAACTTATGGTGGTTCTGGTGATCATCGGCGTGTTGGCGGCGCTCATCGTGCCCAACGTGCTGGACCGCGCTGACGACGCACGCGCCACAGCTGCCAAAACCGACGTGAACAACCTGATTCAGGCACTCAAGCTTTACAAACTGGACAACCAGCGGTTCCCCACGGCCGAGCAGGGCTTGCAGGCTTTGGTGGCCAAGCCGTCCAGCGGGCCCATTCCCGGCAACTGGAAGCCGTATCTGGACAAGTTGCCCAACGACCCCTGGGGGCGCACCTACCAATACCTGAATCCTGGCGTGAAAGGCGAGATTGACGTGTTGTCTTTCGGTGCTGACGGCCAGGCCGGTGGTGAGGGCAAAAATGCAGACGTCGGAAGCTGGCAATAGCCGGGGCTTCACACTGCTGGAGTTGTTGCTGGTCGTTGCGATCATCGCGATCGCTTCGGCGGGGGTGAGTTTTGCCTTGCGCGATTCGGGTCAGACTCAACTTGAGCGCGAAGCACTTCGCCTCGCAGCCCTGCTGGAGTCGGCGCGGGCCCGCTCACTCACCAGTGGCGTACCGGTGAGATGGCGCACGACCGACGGTGGTTTTGTGTTTGATGGCATCCCGGAAGGTAACCTGCCTCAGCGCTGGCTCTCGCCCGATGTGGGTACAGCCGGCCCAGCCAGCCTGTTGCTGGGGCCGGACCCCATTATTGGGCCGCAGGCCATTCGGCTGGTGTCCCTGAGCCAAAGCGGGAACGCACTGAGCGTGGGCACTGACGGTGTACGGCCGTTCACGGTTCAACCTGTTGCTGCGCTTGGGTCACCATGAGTCCTGCAGGTGCAACCGCGCGTTGCCCGTCAAGATCTCCGCTTCGGCGGTTTCGGGGTTTTACGCTTGTTGAGGTCCTTGTGGCGCTGGGCATTGTGGCAATTGCTTTGACGGCGGGTACGCAAGCCACCTCGTCACTCACCCGCAATGCTCAGCGGCAATCAGACGTTTTGCTGGCCCATTTATGTGCCGAAAACGAGATGGTTAAAGTGCGCTTGTCCAAACAAATGCCCGGTGTGGGTGACACGCGGGTGCCTTGCGAACAGGCAGGACGCAGTCTGGTTGTGGGGCTGTCAGTGCGCCCCACGCCCAACCCGAATTTCCGCCGGGTGGATGCGCAGGTGTTTGACGGAGAATCGCCCATTCTCAAACTGGCCACTGTGGTGGGGCAATACTGATGTCCAACCAGCAACGCCGGCCCTGCAGTGGCGTGAGCCATGGCTTCACGCTGATTGAACTGCTGGTGGCCATCAGCGTCATGGCGTTGATGGCGGTCTTGAGCTGGCGCGGGCTGGATGGCATGACGCGTGCCCAAGCGCAGCTACAGCAACGTGCCGACGATGTGTTGACCCTGCAGGCCGGGTTGAACCAGTGGGGTGCCGACCTGGATGCCATCATTCAATTTCCGCAGACACCGGCGTTGGACTGGGATGGTCGGGCCCTGCGCATGACCCGTCGGGGCATCGTGGCATCCGGGGCCAATCCCACGCAACCGGCTAGCGTGGAAGACGTGGTTCGGGTGGTGGCCTGGTCGCGGCGCGACCTGGACGGCACCGGTCAGTGGCTGCGATGGCAGTCGCCGCCCTTGCAAACCCGGGGTGACATCCAGGCGGCTTGGGCGCTGGCGGCGCAATGGGCGCAAAACCCCGGAGAAGCCGAAAAAAGAAACGAGGTCCGCGTAACGCCTTTGGCCCAGTGGCAGGTTTTCTTTTACCGGGGTGGGGCGTGGTCCAACCCATTGTCAAGCTCTGGAAATTCTGCGCCCGCTACCCCAGCTGTGCCAACCGGTGCACCGGACTTGTCGATCCCCGATGGGGTTCGAGTCGTACTGACTTTGCCTGCGGGCCAGGCCATCAGTGGTGTGCTGACCCGTGATTGGGTCCGGCCGACCTTGGGTGGAGGCAAATCTTGAAGCATCTTGAACGCGGTGCGGCAATTCTCACGGCCATGCTGACCGTGGTGTTGGTCGCCACGCTGGCGGCGGCGTCGTTGTGGCAGCAGTGGCGCGGTGTGGAGGTTGAAGAAGCGCAACGCGCCCGTGTGCAGTCAGCCTGGCTGCTGGTGGGTGCGCTGGACTGGGCGCGTCTCATCCTGCGCGAGGACTCACGCTCCGGCATCGTCGATCATCTTGGCGAGCCCTGGGCGGTGCCCCTTGAAGAAGCGCGGTTGTCTACTTTTTTTGCCGCCGACACCAGCGCCAGCGACCGGGCCGACGAAGCATTGCAGGCTTTTATCTCGGGTGAAATCGTGGACCTGCAATCGCGCCTGAACGTCACCAATCTGGTGGAAAACGGTACGGTTTCCTTGAGTGGCATTCGCGCCTTCGACAAACTCTTTGGCCTGCTCAACCTGCCCAATGGCGAGTTGGGTCGCATGGCCGAGAACCTGCGCTTCGCGTTGGACAACAGCGTGGAGAACCGATCCGGGGTGCAGGCGCCGCCATTGCCACAGCGCGTGGAGCAACTGGTCTGGCTGGGTGTCTCGCCGCGCACGCTGGCAGTGCTGGCACCTTACATCACCGTTTTGCCGGCGCGCACGCAAGTGAATGTCAACACAGCCTCTGCCGAGGTGCTGTTTGCCAGCGTCGAGGGCCTGGACATGGCAAGCGCGCGGCAATTGGTGACCGCCCGTGCGCTCAACCATTTTCAGACGCTGTCGGATGCCAGCAAGTTGATGGGTGCGGCGGGTGCCAGGGTGGCTGAGGGCCAACACAGTGTGTCTTCCCGTTTTTTTGAAGTGCGGGGGCGCTTGCGACTGGCGCAATCAGTGGTTCAGGAGCGTTCACTGGTGCAGCGCGATGGCCCTGAGGTCAAAACGCTCTGGCGTGAGCGCGTTGCCGGTGCGCCAGCGATTAAGCCTTCTCTACAATGACCGAAGAGATTGCCCCATGTCCACCCTGATTGTCACCCTGCCCC
This sequence comes from Rhodoferax sp., assembly GCA_031430225.1. GTDB lineage: Bacteria > Pseudomonadota > Gammaproteobacteria > Burkholderiales > Burkholderiaceae_C > JANYCG01. The sequence goes on from JANPAZ010000020.1 coordinate 4,940, forward strand.
AAGAGTTGCCGTTGAATTCGGCACAGTTTGATTACGTCCTCACGTCTGACGGTACCAGCGTAGCGGGCCAGTCACGGGTGCCCGCTGCGTTGCTGCCCCCTGTTCCCAACGGTGAGGTGATCGCGGTCGTGCCGGTACAGGCGCTGTCCTGGCACCAGGTTCAGTTACCCAAAGGCACGCTGGCCAAAAACTTCTTGTCCGAAGGCAGCGCGCCGCGTCTGCGGGCCGTGCTTGAAGGTTTGCTGGAAGACCGCTTGCTGGATGACCCCGCGCAAATTCATTTCGCGTTGGCTCCGC
>JANPAZ010000021.1:0-7692 GCA_031430225.1 Rhodoferax sp.
TGCACTGTCGATCGATGCGGCCTGGCGTTTGTCCAGCGAAGTCACCCGCATGGAAAACCTGCAAGCGCTATTGGCCCGCGCCGATTACATCTCGGTGCATGTGCCCGCCATGGATGCCACGCGGCACATGATCAACGAGGCGGCGCTCAACCTGACCAAAACGGGTGCCGTGCTTCTCAACTTTGCGCGCGAAACCATTGTGGATTCCGAGGCCGTGCTGCGCAGCCTGAACAACGGCCGGCTGGGCTGCTACGTGTGCGATTTCCCCGAGCCCGCCATGCTCGGCCACGCTAAAGTCATTGCCATGCCGCACATTGGTGCCAGCACCGAGGAGTCTGAAGAAAACTGTGCGGTGATGGCCGCCAACCAGCTCATGGAGTACCTGGAGAACGGCAACATCGCCAACTCGGTGAACTTCCCGGCGGTGAGCATGGCGCGGGTCGCAGGCACCACCCGCATCACGTTCTCCAACGACAACGTGCCCGGCGTGCTGGGCCATGTGCTGTCGGTGCTGGCTGACAAACAGGTCAACGTCATCGACATGATGAACAAGAGCCGTGGCGAGCTGGCCTTCAACATCATCGACGTTGAAAACATGCCCGGCGGTGACGTCGTGGGGGCCATTGAAGCGGTGGAGCACGTGATCCGCGTCCGGGTGATCTGAACGCCTGAGCCCCACCGCCATGGTTGCAAACGTCCTGATTGCCGGCGGTGGCATTGGCGGTCTGGCCGCCGCGCTGGCGTGTTCACGGGTCGGGTGCCGTGTCAGTCTGTTTGAACGTGCGCCCAGCTTCCTGGAAGTGGGTGCCGGTATTCAGGTCAGTCCCAATGTGGTGAGGGTGCTTGACAGCTGGGGCCTGGCTTCAGCGCTGAAGGCCGTCGCTGCGTTTCCCGGTCGCTTGCAGGCTCGCGATGCGGTCTCCGGGGATGAACTGGGGGTGCTATCGCTTGGGGAAAGTGCAGTGCAACGCTACGGGTTTCCCTATGCGACTGTTCACCGGGCCGACCTGCACAGCCTGCTCTTGTCAGCCGTTAAACAGAATTTGGGTGCCACGCTCCGGTGCGGTGCAAGTGTCGAATCGCTCGCCCAGGACGCTGCGGGTGTAACGCTGGATATTACCGATCGGGCGGGCGTGTCGGTTCAAGAGCGCGGTGATGTGCTGGTGGGCGCCGACGGGCTTTGGAGCGGCGTGCGCCAATGGCTTTTGAATGACGGTGCAGCCCGCGCGTCAGGGCATGTTGCTTACAGGGCAATGGTCTCCCAGGCAGCCCTGCCGCAGGTATTGCGGTCGCAGCAGATTACCGCGTGGTTGGGGCCAAAACTACACGCCGTGCAGTATCCCGTGCGGGGAGGTGAATGGCTCAATGTGGTCGTCATCCTCGAAGGCCAGCCCACCGACACGCTCGATAACTGGGATCAGAGTGCCAACGCACGGTCCTTACAAAGTGCCCTTGCCGGAACCTGCGCGCCGCTGCAGGAACTGGTCGCGGGCATCGAAGCCTGGCGGTTATGGGCATTGTGCGGCCGCCCGCCCATGCGCAGTGCTGCGGAGCATGCTTTGGGGCGGGTCGCTTTGTTAGGTGATGCGGCGCACCCGATGTTTCCCTATCTGGCACAAGGGGCGGGTATGGCCATTGAAGATGCAGCAGAGTTGGCCAGTTGCGTTGGCGACGAATCAGGAAGCATGGCAGGCGTGCCGAATCAGCTGCAGCGCTATGCCCATCGACGTTGGCAGCGCAACGCCCGTGTTCAGGCGCGTGCGATTCGTAACGGAAAGATATTTCATGCAAGCGGGGCCATTGCATGGGGGCGGGATCTATCGATGAAGTGTCTGGGTGAGCCATTAATGGACATCCCCTGGCTGTACGGTTACAGCTCGCCATAAGTCCGGCGAAGCCACGGCTGGGGGCATCCACCAACATTGTGCGGATGTCCCGGCGATGGTGCGAAGCGGGCGAGTGTCTGCGGGAAAATACCAATATTGGTGCATCATTCTTGTATACCAGTGGCATGGTTTCTGCGATACATTGAATGCCATGAGCATCACCGCCTCCGAGATCAGTAACCGCATCGTTGACGCCATCCTGGCGCAAAAGCTCGCGCCGGGTGCCCGTTTGGGCGAACAGCAACTGGCCATGTTGTTTGATTGCAGCCGCACCATCGTGCGGGAGGCGCTCACGCGTCTGGCTGCACGTGGCATCGTTACCGTGAGCAGTCGCCGAGGCTGGTACGTCATCGAGCCATCCCAGGAAGAAGCCCGGGAGGCGTTTGAAGCGCGACAAGTGATAGAGATGGGTTTGATCCGCTGCACCACCGACGTGAACAAGGCCGCCATCAAGCAACTCAAGTCGCACTTGTTGCGCGAGAAGGCGGCCGTCAAGGGCTCGGATGTGGGGCTGCGTAGCTTTTTGCTAGGAGATTTCCATGTATGCCTTGCGGAATGTCTGGGCAACAGTCTGCTGGCTGACACCCTGCGCGACTTCACGGCCCGCACCACCCTGATCGCCATGCTTTACCAGTCGTCACACGATGCGGCCCAGTCTTGCGAAGAACATTTTGAAATTGTCCGCGCACTGGAAAGGCATGACCTGGTGCGGGCTGAGACATTGATGCAAGCCCACCTCGGAAGCGTTCAGGCCACGCTGAAGCTGCGGCCGGCCAGCGGTGACCCGCTGGCTGAATTGCGAAGCGCGCTGAGCCCGCTGCAAGAGACCGCTGGAAGAGCGTCTGAGCAAAATGCGGCACAAGTCTTGCATACAAGACCACTGAATATTCGCGATGGAAACGTCAGTGTGGTTGCGCGAGCCAAGGCTCGATCCATCAAGAAGAAGTCACCCATTGAATCCGTAGTCCCTGAAACCTCCACTTATTTAGGAGCCTTGTTATGACAGTGTTCAAGTCCGTCTCTCGTTTTAATGCGTCCAAGCGTGCCTTTGCGCTGGCTTTGACATCCCTGGCCCTGCTGGGTGCCTCCAGCGCTCAGGCCCAGACAGCGCTGGATGATGTGATGAAGGCCAAAAAAATTACCATCGCCATCCCGACGGATTTCCCGCCATACGGTTTTGTGGGCACTGACCTCAAACCGCAAGGCCTGGACATCGACATGGCTAACTACATTGCTGCCAAGTTAGGTGTCGAGATTGAGTTGACTGCGGTGAGCAGTGCCAACAGGGTGCCCTACCTGCAGACCCGCAAAGCGGACCTGGTGATTTCCACATTGGGTAAAAATCCTGATCGCGAAAAAGTGATCGATTTCACCGCTGCCTATTCGCCCTTTTTCCAGGCGGTGTTTGCGTCCAAGGCCATGAGTATCAAAAGCTTCGCCGACCTGGCTGGCAAGAGCATTGGCGTCACACGCGGGGCCATCGAAGACCAGGAGTTGACCAAACTGGCACCCGCTACGACCGATATCAAACGCTTTGAAGACAACAACGCCACCGTTTCGTCGTTTGTGGCGGGCCAGGTGCAACTGATTGCCACTGGCGCGTCTGTGGCAGGCAACATGATGGGCAAGAATCCGCAACTGGGCACGGAATACAAGCTGCTGCTCAAGGACTCGCCCAATTTCATTGGCGTGGGCAAAGGTGAAGACAAGCTGCGCCTGAAAGTCAATGAAATCATTGCTGCTGGCAAGAGGGCTGGCGATCTCGACAAGATGGCCGTGAAGTGGCTGGGCCGCCCCGCTGGTGATTTGCCGCAGTAACTGTTGCAAACCCCCGTTGCGGCTCGCTTCGCGTAGCCGCCTCCCCCCTGCAGGGGGCGCCTCTGGTGGCCCGGCGAAGCCGGTTCCCCGGCGGCCTTGGTGAATGCAGTTTTCTCTGGATAAGGCTAACTCAAAATGCGTGTCGAGCTGGATTTAATCGCTGTTCTGAGTCAGTGGCCTCTGCTGGCCAAGGGAGTGCTCTGGACAATTGGGCTGACGGTGATTTCTGCGGTCATTGGTGTCGTGATCGGCGTAGCTTTCGCTTGGGTCCGTTCACACGGCGCGACCTGGCTGAAATGGGTTGTGGGCAGCTATGTGGAGCTGATCCGCAACACGCCATTCATCGTTCAACTGTTCTTTGTGTTTTTCGGGTTGCCAGCCGCGGGCGTCAAGCTCTCGCCTGAGGTGGCGTCCATCATCGCCATGGTCATCAACCTGAGTGCCTATGCCACGGAAATTGTTCGTGCAGGCATTGATGCGACACCTAAAGGGCAAATTGAAGCGGCCATGAGTCTGGCCTTGAACCGGGTGCAGACCTTCGTCTACGTGGTACTGCCGCCTGCATTGCGTACGGTCTGGCCTGCGCTGGTGAGTCAAATCATTATCGTGATGCTGGGCTCTGCCGTGTGTGGTCAGATATCAACTCAGGAACTGAGCTACGCCGCCAATCTGATCCAGTCCCGAAACTTTCGCGCCTTTGAGGCCTATATCGTGGCCACATTGATCTATCTGGCGCTGGCTGTGGCAGTCCGGCATTTGCTCAACTGGCTCGGGCCGCGGTTTCTGTTTGGACGATGAGCATCATGAAAGCTGACCATGGTTGAGTTCACAGTCTGGGATATTTTTCGCAACCTGCTGCTGGCGGCGCGCTGGACAGTAGTGCTTTCACTGATTGCCTTTGTGGGCGGCGGGTTGGTTGGCTTGCTGCTCTTGGTGGCGCGGTTGTCCAAAATGCGGGGCATGGACCGTCTGGTGGGCGGCTACGTGCAATTGTTTCAGGGTACACCCCTGCTGATGCAGCTTTTTCTGATGTACTTTGGCATTGCGCTTTTTGGCATCAAGACCTCGGCCTGGGTGGCGGCATCGGTGGCGCTCACGCTTTATACCAGCGCCTTTTTGACCGAAATATGGCGCGGTTGTGTGGCGGCCATTCCCAAAGGCCAGTGGGAGGCCAGCCAAAGCCTGGCGCTCAATTTCCGCGAGCAATTGCAATATGTGGTGTTGCCGCAGGCCGTCAAGATCGCAATACCACCCACAGTAGGGTTTCTGGTGCAGGTGGTCAAGGGCACAGCCCTGGCATCGGTCATTGGTTTTGTTGAGCTGACCAAGGCAGGCACCATGATCACCAACGCCACGTTCAAGCCCTTTGTCGTGTACAGCTGCGTGGCACTGATGTATTTTGCGATGTGCTTCCCGATCAGCCTGTACGCGAAAACACTGGAGAAAAAAATCAATGCAAGCCGCCGTTAATCCTGCCGCAATTGCCCCAGTGGGCGAGACCGGGCGTCCCATCGTCGAGATCACTGCCTTGCGCAAATCCTATGGTGACAATGAAGTGCTCAAGGGCATTGATTTGCAGGTGCAACAGGGTGAGGTGATTGCCATCATTGGCAAAAGTGGTTCAGGCAAGAGCACGCTTTTGCGCTGCATCAACGGGCTTGAAGTGTTTCAAAAAGGTGCCCTCACTGTGGATGGCAAGCCGCTGCTGCACGCCAATCCCCTGGCCATGCGGGAGTTGCGCCAACGCGTGGGCATGATCTTCCAGGGATTCAACCTGTTTCCGCATCTGAGCGTGGGCAAAAACATCATGCTGGCACCGTCATTGGTCAAGAAGAAAGAGGGTGACGCTGGGGCCGCGCAAGCCCGCAAGCTGCTTGACCGGGTGGGCCTGGCCGAGAAGTTTGACGCGATGCCCGAGCAACTCTCAGGCGGCCAGCAGCAGCGTGTTGCCATCGCACGCGCCCTGGCCATGGAGCCCGCCGTGTTGCTGTGTGACGAAATTACCTCCGCGCTGGACCCGGAACTGGTGGGCGAGGTGTTGCGCGTCGTGGAAAGCCTGGCGCAGGAGGGAATGACTCTGCTGATGGTGACGCACGAGATGAGCTTTGCCCGCAAGGTGGCTGACCGCGTGATCTTCATGCACCAGGGCCGTGTCCATGAGATGGGTACGCCCGCCGAAGTGTTCGGCAATCCCCAGACGCCTGAACTCAAACAGTTTCTGTCGTCATTGAACGACTAGGTCGGGTGGGCCTCTCAGCAGGTCTGCGTGAAAGTTTAAGAAAAAAGTGGCAACAGGCCCAAATGGAACGTGCATAGTTTGCTATATATTATATAGCAATTGAATTGATGTCAGGCGTAGCCAACGCCTTGGGTATTGACATAAAGCGCGTACAGCGACGTGCTCGCCGTCATGAACAGCCGGTTGCGGTGTACGCCGCCAAAGCACAGGTTCGCGCAGCGCTCGGGCAGATCAATGCGGCCTATCAACTTGCCCTGGGGGTTGAATACATGCACACCGTCCAGCCCCGCGACGCCCATGCCCCAGCCACACCACAAGTTGCCATCCACATCCACCCGGAAGCCGTCAGGCGTGCCAGGCCCGGCATCAATGAAAACCCGGCGGTTGGCAAGCGTTTGATTCGCTATAACGTCATAGGCCAGGATGGTGCGCGGGCTGGCGCGTGATTCGACGATGTAAAGAATGGACTCATCGGGAGAAAACGCCAGACCATTGGGCTGGTTGATGCCCTCTGCCGCCACACTGATGCTGCCATCGGTGTCAATACGGTAAACGTTGAAGGGCAACTCGGGTTCGGCCTTGAGACCTTCGTAGAAACCCAGGATGCCAAAAAACGGATCGGTGAACCACACCGAGCCGTCTGACTTAACCACCACGTCGTTGGGCGAATTCAACCGCTTGCCGCCAAATGAATCAGCAAGGACCGTGATGCGCCCATCGTGCTCGGTTCGGGTCACGCGCCTTGTCAAGTGTTCGCAGGTAACGATGCGCCCCTGGCGATCGCGCGTGTTGCCATTGCCGTTGTTGGACGGCTTGCGAAATACTGATGTTGCGCCGGATTCTTCGTCCCAGCGCCACATGCAGTTGCCCGGCACGTCGCTCCACACCAGCGCGCGTGTGTCGCCCAGCCATACGGGGCCTTCGGACCAACGCATGCCCGTGGCCAGCCGTTCGACCTTGGCCAGGCCAATGCGATAGCGGTCGAACGACGGGTCGACGGAGACGACGGATGGGTCGGGATAACGCGGGCTGGGGTGGAAGTCGGTCATGGTGCGGTCCAGTTTCTGGGTTTGGAAATTAAGGTGTTGTTGCGTTGGCAGAGCACTGAATTCAACTCACGATGCAGAGGCATCCCACCGCCCCGCCAGGTTCTTGAGCAACTGGGTGATCGCGACCAGCCTGCGGTTGCGCACATCTAGCAGCGTGCGCTCGGCGCTCAATGCCGTGGCCTGCGCCGTTACGACGTTCAAGTAACTTACTGTGCCTGCCTTGTACTGGTTGTTGGCAATCTCCAGTGAGCGCTCGGCGGCTCGCAGCGCATCGGCTTGCAGGGCAGCTTCTTCTTCCAGGCTTGCCGCTATCACCAGGTTGTCTTCCACCTCCTGCAAGGCGGTCAGCACTGTCTGGCGGTAAGTGGCGGTGGCCTGGTCTGCGCTGGCCTTGGCCGAGTCTTCGGCGGACCTGCGCGCACCACCATCAAACAGCGTGAGCGCCAGTGCCGGGCCGATGGACCAAAACAGGTTGGGCGAGGTGATCAACTCGGCCAGATCGGACCCTCTGAATCCTGCGCTGCCTGAGAGGGTGATGGCCGGGAAGAAGGCACTTTGTGCCACGCCGATCTGTGCATTGGCCGCAGCGACGCGGCGCTCGGCAGCGGCGATGTCGGGCCTGCGCTCGAGCAGACTGGCTGGCAACTGCACGGGGATGCTGGGGGCTGGGGGCAATGTGGCGGTGCGATTTAAACCGAAG
>JANPAZ010000022.1:0-3013 GCA_031430225.1 Rhodoferax sp.
TTGGGGCTGGCTCGTGGGCAAACCGACAAGCGTTTGGCGCACCTTGTGGGTGTGCCTGTTATCCAGTGTGGCTTTGACGCCTGGTGCGCCAGCTTTGGCATGGGCTGCGTTGCCGATGGGCAGACCTACAACGTGTCGGGCACGACGGAAGTATTTGGCAGCTTTCGTACCGACTTGCAGGTGATCGCTGGGGTGAGCTGCCTGCGGTGGACCCCCAACCTGTATCACCTCGGTGGCCCGTGCCAGACAGGCCTGGCCACGTTGTCGTGGTTTGGCCGCACCTTCCTGGGCGATAGTAATCCGCAAAGCGTGATGGACTGTGCTGCCCGTGCGGGTGACGACTGCCCGCTGTGTGTTCCCTTCATTTCAGGCGAGCGCATGCCGTTCTGGCGGCCAGAGCTGGCCGCACAGTTTCTGGACGTGCGCAGCCACCATGGGGTTCCTGAGTTTGCGCGGGCCTTGCTCGACGGGCTCATGGTGTTTCAGCGCTACCTGCTGGCCATGCTGTCACCCCGCGCGCAAAGCATTCACCTCAGCGGCGGTGGGGTCAGCCTGGCTGGCTGGGCACAACTCAAGGCGGACGCATTCGGGTTGTCCGTGTCAGTATCGACCGAGGGCGAGCCGGGCCTTCTGGGTGCGGCAATGTGCGCGTTGACCGGTCTTGGCGCCTACCCCGACATGGCGCAAGCGCAGGCCGCGCTTGAAACTTCAGGTATCGTTATGTGCCCCAACCCAGCGGCGTCACAGCGAACTCTTGCCATTGAGGCGCGCCTTTTGCCCCATCTCATGCAACTTGCCAAATCATGAAGCCGAACCGGTCAACTATCTGCCACGTTAACGCCACGGTGTTGCGCGCATGAAATCGGTGATGGTCCGGTATGGGACGTTTTTTGCAGGCTGCGGACTCTTTGTTTTTTTTGCGATCTTTGCGCCCAATTTCCTATCGGTGGGAAACCTGACGAACATCGTCAAGCACATCAGTTTTCTGGCCATCCTGGCCCTGGGGTTTTCATTGGCGCTGACCACGGCCGAACTGGACTTGTCTTTTGCCAATGTCTGTAGCGTGGCGTCCGTCAGTGTGGGCTGGCTGGTGCACAACAACTATCCGCTGTGGTCGGCGGTTGCCACTGGTTTGTCGGTGGGTCTGGCAGCCGGTTTGCTCAATGGCATTCTGGTGACATGGGTCAAGGTGCCTTCGCTGATCGCCACGTTGGCCACGGCCTCGGTTGCCAACGGTTTCGCCTTCATGATCACGCAGGGCGTGGCTTTTGTGGGTGCCTGGAACCCTGATTTTCTATGGATCGGGCGTGGCAGCGTGATGGGTGTTCCGGTTCTGATCGTGTGGCTTGCCGCGCTGGCACTGGCCGCGTGGTTTTTGCTCAAATTTACACCCACAGGCTTGCGCATGCTCACTGTCGGTCAGGCCGATGAGGCAGCCCGCCTGTCGGGCATTCCGGTGCGGCGCATCAAGCTGCTGGGTCTGGCGCTGTCGGGCCTGGCTGCCGGAATAGCCGCTGTGCTGATGACGGCCAACCTGGCGTCGGCTGCGCCCAATTCGGCGGGGGACTTTATGCTTACTTCTATTGCCGCGGTATTGCTGGGCATGACCATGTTCGAACCCGGCCGACCCAACGTGCCAGGCACTCTGTGCGGCGCGCTGACCATTGGCATGCTGGGCAATGGCCTGGTGCTGATGGGCGCGCAATACTATGTGCAGGACATCGCCCTGGGCGTCATTATCGTAGCGTCAGTCGCGGTATCGTCATCGTTTTTGAAGCGGGCCGCGCTATCTATTTGAGCAAGCTGTTTACCAACCCTGAAAGGACAACATCATGAGCACACGCCGGGAATTCATTCAGACTACGGGCGCTACCGTCGCCCTGGCTTCACTGGGCGCACAGGCCCAGGCGCGCCCCACCATTGGCATCATCGGTTTTCAGATGTCCAGCGAAACCCACGCGCGCGTGGCCAACGCGGCTGAAGCGGCTGCCAAAGCCAAGGGCTGGACGGCGCAGGTGCTCAACAGCCGGGGTGAAATGCCGGTGCACATCAGCCAGTTTGACACCCTGATCCAGGCCAAGGTGAGCGGCATCATCGTGGCCATGGGCAAGCCGGTGGAGGCAGATGCCCAGTTCAAGAAAGCCAAAGAGGCGGGCATTCCGGTTATCACCGTCATGAGCGGCGCCAGTCCGCACGCGGCATTTGACATATCGGTCAATGAGTATTCGGTGGGTTCGCGCGCGGCGGTCTATATGCTGGACCTGATGAACTACCGTGGCAACATCCTGACGCAGCGCTTTGAGGGCAACACGGCCACGCGTATCCGTGGCAAGGTGCTCGATGCCGTATTAACCGAGAACACCGCGGTCAAGGTCTTGGGCACCCACACGATGGCGCGTACCGCCGCCTGGCGCGACGATGTCAAGGCAGGCATGAGCGCGTTGTTGCTCAAGAACCAGGGCCAGGTGGACGGCATCTGGGCCAGCTTTGACGGCCAGGCGTATGTGATCGACGACATGTTGCAACAGACGCCGGGCGCAACGCGGGGCAAGCCCGTGCTGATCAGCGTGGACGGCGGCGTGGAGACCTATCGCCGAATTGCCGACCCCAAATCATTCTTGATGGCCACCATCGCAATTCCGTTTGAGCGCATGGGGACTGAATCGGTGAATGTGTTGGACCGTCTGGCCATCAAGAAGGAGCCGCACGACAGCATTAACGCCGGGCCCTATATCTACATGCAAAGTGACCTGGTGGACAAAACCAACGTGGCGCAATACATCAAGAAGTGACACCCTCAGACGTGACACCATCAGATGTGACGGCCTCGCTGGCTCCCCACACCGTCGCGCTGGAAACGACGGGGCTCGCTAAATCCTATGGCGCTGTGCACGCCTTGCGCGGCGTTGACTTGTGCGTGCACAGTGGCGAAGTGCTCGCCTTGTGTGGTGACAACGGCGCGGGCAAGTCCACCTTGATACGGGTGTTGTCTGGCGCGCACGAACCCAGTGCG
>JANPAZ010000023.1:0-2983 GCA_031430225.1 Rhodoferax sp.
CTGAGCGAAGAGGGCACGGTACCCACCAGCAAAGTGGCCGATGCCATCAAGAAATACGGCATCAAGGCGGACAAAATCAATCCGCTGTACGCATAAAAATACGGAGACAAAAACATGGCATTGCTGGAAATACTGGTCCCCGATATTGGGGATTTTGATGAAGTGACTGTGATCGAGCTGATGGTCAAGCCGGGCGACACCGTCAAGGCGGACCAGTCCCTCATCACCGTGGAGTCCGACAAGGCATCGATGGAAATCCCGTCGAGCCACGCGGGTGTGGTGCAAGACATCAAGGTCAAGCTGGGAGACAAGGTCAAGCAGGGGTCCCTGGTGGTGATGCTGGAGGTGGCGGGTGCTGCCGCCGCGCAAGCGCCTGCAGCGGCTCCGGCTGCTGCGATTTCAGAGCAAAAGAAAGATCCTGCCCACGTATCCATTGGGCAGTCAGCTATCAATGTTGTAGCGATGGCGGCCACTGGCCCGGTGGAAATCCGCGTGCCCGACATTGGCGACTTCAAGGACGTGGCCGTGATAGAGCTTCTGGTCAAGGTCGGTGACACGGTCAAGGCCGAGCAGTCGCTCATGACGGTCGAGTCTGACAAGGCGGCCATGGAAATCCCCTCCAGCGCGGGCGGTGTGGTCAAGGAGTTGAAGGTCAAACTCGGTGACAAGGTCAATGTGGGTGACTTGATTGCGCTGCTGGAAGGTGCGGCCGTTGCCAGTGCGCCAGTGCAGCCGTCTGCGGCACCCGCCGTGGCTGTTGCTGTACCTGCTGCAACACCTGCAGCTTCTGCAGCCGTGTCTGCGCCTGTGGCTGCTGCTACTGCGACGCCTGCGGTAGTGCCAGCCCATGTGCCAACCGCACTTCAAGCCAATCTGCCACATGCATCCCCGTCTGTGCGCAAATTCGCGCGTGAGCTGGGGGTGCCGCTTGCCGAGGTCAAAGGCACCGGCACCAAGGGCCGCATTACCGAAGCGGATGTACAGGGCTTCACTAAATCGGTGATGAGCGGTGCCATCCAGACGCTGGCCATTGCAGCGCAAGCAACGGCTGCAAAAGCTGCGTCAGGTGGCGGTGGTGGCGACGGTGCGGGTCTGAACCTGCTGCCCTGGCCCAAGGTTGACTTCGCCAAGTTTGGCGAGATCGAGCGAAAGGACCTGTCACGCATCAAGAAAATCAGCGGCGCCAATTTGCACCGCAACTGGGTGATGATTCCCCACGTCACGAACAACGATGAGGCGGACATCACCGAACTGGAGGCCTTCCGTGTGTCCACAAACAAGGAGAATGAGAAGTCGGGTGTGAAGGTGACCATGCTGGCCTTTGTCATCAAGGCGGTGGTCTCCGCCCTCAAGAAATACCCTGAGTTCAATGCGAGCCTGGACGGCGATGCACTGGTCTACAAGAAGTACTTTCACATCGGCTTTGCGGCCGATACACCCAATGGGTTGATGGTGCCGGTGCTGCGCGACGCCGACAAGAAAGGCGTGATGCAAATCAGCGCAGAGATGGGTGAGCTGGCCAAGACGGCCCGCGACGGAAAGTTGGGCCCGGCCGACATGACGGGCGGCTGCTTTTCCATCAGCTCCCTCGGGGGCATTGGCGGCACGCACTTCACCCCAATTGTGAATGCGCCAGAGGTTGCCATTCTGGGTCTTTCCAAGAGCGCCATGAAGCCGGTGTGGGACGGCACCACATTCCAGCCACGGCTGACCTTGCCTTTGTCTTTGTCTTACGACCATCGGGTGATTGATGGTGCATCGGCCGCCCGGTTCAATGCCTACCTGGGTCAAGTTTTGGCTGATTTCCGGCGGGTCTTGCTATGACCCCCACGCTTGTCACCTCGTGTACTGCGCTGCCCCCCGGGGGGGGGCTCCCTTGCTTGGGTCGGCCCGGCGCTGCGGGCCTTCTATGACCACGGTCGTCGTGGTCAAGAAGGCTGGCATGGTGGCGATTGCGGCCGACACGCTTGTCACCTTTGGCGACACCCGCCTCGGTAACCGGTACGAAGCCAACAGCAAGCTGTTCAAAATTGACACACCCAGCGGCCCGAGTTACGTGGGCATTGCAGGCACCGTGGCGCATTTCCCGGTGCTGCGCAAGGCAATGACGGCGCTGCCCCAAGACCAGTTGCTGCTGGGCAGCAAGGATGAGGTGTTCGACACCTTCACCCGCCTGCACCCGCTGCTGAAGGAAACCTTCTTCCTGCAGACCAAGGAAGACGACAACGACCCGTACGAGTCCAGCCAGTTCAGCGTGGTGATCGCCAACGCCACCGGCATTTATGGCCTCTACAGCTACCGGGAGATCTTCGAGTTCAACGAGTTCTGGGGTATTGGCTCGGGGCGCAGCTTTGCACTGGGCGCCATGTACGTGGCCTGGGACAAGGCCAAGACCGCGCGCGAGATTGCCACCATCGGCGTGAACGCGGGCTGCGAGTTCGACAAGAACTCTGGCGGCCCGATCGAAGTGTTCACCCTCAAATTGAAGAAGTAAAACAGATTCTGGAGATAGACAACATGGCAATCCTTGAAATCAAGGTTCCCGACATTGGTGATTTCGATGAAGTCACCGTCATCGAGTTGATGGTCAAGCCGGGCGATACCGTCAAGCCCGATCAAAGTCTGATCACGGTGGAGAGCGACAAGGCCTCGATGGAGATACCCTCCAGCCACGGTGGTGTGGTGAGAGAACTCAAAGTCAAAGTGGGCGACAAAGTAGCCGAAGGCACGCTGGTGTTGCTGTTGGAAGCCGCAGGGGCCGAAGCGCCTGCTGTAACACCTGCTGCAGCGCCTTCCGCTGCGACTTCACAAGAAAATGTGCCACAGGCCCACGTAGAACATACACAGTTAGCTACAAATACTGTAGCGCCTTCGGCGAACCCGGGTAATGCCCCAGCCGCTGCCAGCTTTGCCGGCACGGCCGATCTGGACTGCGACCTGCTGGTGCTGGGTGCTGGCCCAGGCGGCTACAGCGCAGCCTTTC
>JANPAZ010000024.1:0-6410 GCA_031430225.1 Rhodoferax sp.
CCAAAACAGCGGCCGGGGTGGCCGTGCCTATTGACGTGCATTTGATGGTGCAGCCGGTGGACGCACTGGCCAGCGCGTTTGCCGATGCCGGTGCCGATCTCATCAGCTTTCACCCCGATGCCAGCGGCCATGTGCACCGCAGCATTCAGGCCATCAAGGCCAAGGGCTGCAAAGCCGGGTTGGTATTTAACCCGGCCGAACCACTGGATGTGCTGGACTGGGTGATTGATGACCTGGACCTGATCCTCATCATGAGCGTGAACCCCGGTTTTGGCGGGCAGAGCTTCGTTGAGTCGGCCCTGCGCAAGATTGAAGCGGTGCGCAAGCGCATTGACGCCTGTGGCAAAGACATTCGCCTGGAAGTGGATGGCGGCATCAAGGTAGACAACATCCGCCGCGTGGCCGACGCCGGTGCCGACACTTTTGTGGCGGGCAGTGCCATTTTTGGGCAGAAAGATTACAAAGCCGTGGTCGATGCAATGCGCACTGAATTAGGGCGCGTCGCGTAAACTCGATTTGTCTGCGGGCTGGGCGGCTGGGCCTGGCGTCGAAGTCCGGCGAACGTTACCCCGGCGCGTCAAATCAATTGAAGGAGTTGCAATGCTGCAAGTACTGAAACAGTTTTCCGGCAGGATTGCCATTTTTTCCGTGGGTCTGGGGATGTTGCTGAGTGCGGTTTCTGCCGCTGCCCAGGACACGGTGATCGGACACATCAAGACCGTTCAGTCTGAAGCCTCGATTCAGGTCGGCGACAAGAACATCAAGGCTTTGCCGGGAATGCCGGTGCAGACCGGTTATGTGCTCAAAACGGGTCCACAGGGCAGCATGGGTGTGACTTTTCGTGATAACACCATGATGTCTTTTGGGCCGAACACCGAACTCGTGGTGGACGAGTACCTGTATGCACCTGGCAAGGGTGAACTCAAACTGGGGGCGACCATGGCGCGCGGCACGGTGCAGTACATCTCGGGCGTCATTGCCAAGCTCAAACCCGACGCAGTTCAACTGAAAACGCCAGCGGGCATTATCGGCGTGCGCGGCACCCGTTATGTGGCCCTGGTGGAAGAGGCCCGGCCATGAGCCGCCCGACGCCATGGTGCCGGGCGGCGCTGCCGGTGAGTGCTGGCCTGGCAGGCTTGTTAGTGGCCGGGTGTGCCAGCCCTCCACCCCCTGCCGCACCCCCCGCTCCGCCTGCATCGTATGTGGCCCTGCTGGAAGATGCTGACGGTACCACGGGCAAGGTGGTGATGACGACACCCGCCGGCCAGACTGTGCTGGACAAACCGTTTCAGGCTGCGAGATTTGCCGGACCTGCGGGCCAAACCTTTGTTCTGGACAAAGAAAAGCTCCAGGCGGATTTTGGTGCCGCGCTGGCCGCCAGTCCAAAGGCGCCGGTGACTTTCCGGTTGAACTTTGAAACAGGCGGCGCAAAACTCACGGCGGAGTCTGAGGCTGATCTGAAAAATATCCTGGAGGAAATTGCGAGCCGACCCGTGCCTGACCTGTCCGTCGTCGGTCATACGGATACCCAGGGCGACGATGCCGCCAACGAACGGCTGGGGCTGGGTCGCGCGCGCCAGGTTGCAGGGCTGATCGGCCGGGGCAGCAAGCTCGACGCAGCCAGTATCTCGGTCGAATCCCATGGCGAAAAGAACCTGCTGGTACCGACGCCTGACAATACCGCAGAGCCACGCAACCGGCGCGTGGAAGTGACGATTCGTTAGCCGTTAACCCGGCTTTCGCCCTATTTCTGCGTGAGAACTATCAGGGCGTCTGTTGCACCGGCTTTCAGGCGTGTCAGGTGCATGGCGACCAGGGGGTCATGGGGGTCCTGTTCTGCCAGACTTTCAAACGCCCGCAATGCAGCCGAGTTGCCTTGGCGCATCAGTTCGAAGGCACTTTCGTAGGCCTGCATGCGGGCCGGTACTGAAGGGGTTATATCGGAAGTGTGAATGGGCTCAAACACCATGAGAGGTTGTTTCTTGCCCTGTAGCAGCACCTGGCCGATGGGTCGGGCTGGGGCGTTGGTGCAGCCTTCGAGGGTCACCTGGGAAACGCAAACGAGTGTGCCCAATTGTTTGTTGGCACCCTCAAGGCGTGAGGCCGTGTTGACTGCGTCACCCAGCGCGCGGTAGTCGAACATGGTTTTCCCGCCGAAGTTGCCCACAATCACTTCGCCGGTGTGGACACCAATGCGGGTCTGACAAAACTCAATGCCCTTCGCGTCCAGATCCGCTTTATAGCGGCTTGCAAACGCCTGCATGTCGAGGGCGCACGCCAGAGCTCGCTGGCGGTGATCCGCCTGTTCCACGGGCGCCGAGAACATGATGGCCACCGCATCGCCCACGATGCGGTCAAGGGTGCCGTGGTGGGCGAACGCAATTGAAATCATGCGGTCCAGGTAGACGTTCAGCAAGGATACGGCCGAGGACGGGTCCATCTTCTCCATCAGGCCCGTAAAGCCTGCAAGATCGGTGAACACAAAGCTGCAGGTCTGGCGTTTACCGCCCAGCTCCAGGCTGTGTGGATCTCGGATCAGGTGTTCGACCAGATTGGGCGAAACGTACCGTGAAAAAGCCTGCCGTATCCACCGCTGGCGGCTTTCAGCGGACACGTGACGCACGATGCTGGACAGCACAAACGCCAAAACGAGCGCGAGGCCTGGGAGCACAGGGTCCAGCAGCAAGCCCTGTGTAGAGAACGACCACCATGCAAACCCCCACACTGCCGCGAACAGGATGGCAAAGATGCCAAACGAAACCAGCGCGCCGAATGCGAGTGCGACCGCGCCAGAAAGCACGCCGCCCGCCACAATGGCGCTGCCTTCAATCGCGCTGGCCCAAGAGGGCCGACGCAGGCCGCTGCCGGTCAGAATCTGCTCCAGCAATTGCGCCTGGATTTCGACGCCGGGCAAAGTTTCACCCAGTGGGCTGAAACGCAGGTCCATCAACCCCTGTGCCGACGCCCCCACCAGCACGATATGGTCTCTCAACTCCGCGACAGGGGCTTGACCAGCCAGCACTTTCCAGGCCGGTATATAGCGCTCTGGCTGCGGTCTGGCGTAGTGCACCCAAACCTCACCTTGCGCCGTGGTTGGAACGACGACCTGCCCAATTCGAACTTCCTGCAGACCAAACCCTTTGCCTGGCACCGTGCGCGTGGTGACATTTTTGGCCCCCTGGGCGACCCTCAACACCTCGGTGGCCAGGGTTGGCAACAGGGTGTTGCCAACACGCACCAGCAATGGCACGCGACGGACCACGCCGTCGGAGTCGGGCACGAACGTCAGGGCACCATACCCTTCGGCGCGTGGTTCCAGTACCGGCAGGGCTGGCGTGACTTGCCCGAACCCGTGCACAAAGGGCTGGGGTGCTTCGCCAACGGTGATGTAGCGCGCTTTTTGCAGGGTCACAGGCGCATCGTTGCTTTGTGGGGTCGCCATGGCCCCTTCTGGCGGCTTCAACCCCGCCAGAGAGAAACCAAGAACCACCCGCCCCTGACCCACCGCGTCTGCAAAGGCTTCGTCGTGGTCAACCAGGCCACCCAACTGCTCGCGAATCACCATCGGCGCGTTCCAGATGGATAGCATGGCCTTTGGCGATGTGCGGTCAGGTTCTGAAAACAGCATGTCAAAGGCAATGACAGACGCGTTGGACTGCTGCAGCCGCGTGGTCAGTTCGGCAATGCGTGTACGGGGCCAGGGCCATTGGCCCAGGCGCCGCAGGCTTTCATCGTCAATGTCAACGATTCGCACCGGGGTGATAATGGCTTCACGGGGCTGCCAGCGCTGGTACTGGTCGAAGACCGCGTTGCGCAACACCTGGATTGGCACCGGGTTCAACAGAAACAAGAGGGCGCTGGCAACAACCGCAAGAATCGGTGCCAGCAGGCCCCAGCCCCAGTTAAAAAGCCATGAAGCGCTCCTGCGCCACAGGCCAGTCGCAGTGTCGCGCATATCAGTTGCGGGTCGTGCCCAGATAGGCGCTGACATTCACCTCGTCGACCTGCTGGGGCAAAAGAAACTGGCGGGCAAATTCAAGGTGAACACCTGAGGTCAGGAACAGGTCAAACAGGTCAGCATCAATGTGACCTTTGACCTTCAGAGAATGAAGGATGTCCAGCGCTTCAGAAAATTGCTTTGGTGTCTTGTACGGTCTATCGGTGGCCGTGAGTGCTTCAAAGATGTCTGCAATCATCATGATGCGTGCGGGCACAGACAGGTCGTCGGGCCCCAGCTTTCTGGGGTAGCCGGTGCCATTGAGGGTCTCATGGTGTGTTCCGGCATACTCTGGCACCCGTCGCAATCCTTTGGGAAAGGGCATGCGCTCCAGCATCATGATGCCGTGGGTCATATGCTCATTGATTTTGTAGCGTTCTTCCGGCGTCAGTGTGCCGTGCCTGATTGTCAGGTTGTAAATCTCTCCCTGGTTGTACAGATGCAATGGCACATTCACCTTGAAGCCAAAATTTGCGTTGGGCATATCGGCCGCTGTGCGCTCAATCAGGTGATAGGGCTGGTCAGCGATCAGTTTTTCGGTCACCGGTAACGCGTCGGTCTTGACTTCTTTGCGACGCATCAACTCTTCGTGGGCAAGCCCCAGCCGGTCATCAAAATGCCGCACCCAGGTGTCTTGGCCAATCTGGCGAATCCGATCCTCCTCGCCGGGAGTGAGGTCCAAATTCTCTTCACCCAAATTGCGCGTGGCAATGAAGGCAAAGTCATCCATGAGTTGTACCTTTCGCGCTTCATACCGTGAAGCCGCCTGTGCAGCGTCGCCGCCTGCCGCAATAGCTTGCCAGCGCTCAATGTCCGCGTCCCGCAGGAGCACCTCAAAGCGCATCCGTATCTCATGGATCCGGTTGTAAATGGTCTCGAGCTTGGTGGCCTTGTCAATCACGTACTCTGGTGTCGTGATTTTTCCGCAATCGTGAAGCCAGGCACCCACACGGAATTCGTGCCATTCATCGTCATTGGCAAACACAAAATCGGCCAACGGCCCCTGCGTCGTTTTGTGGGCCGCTTCGGCGAGCATCAACGCAAGCTCCGGCACGCGTGCCGAATGGCGTCCGGTGTACGGGCTCTTGGCATCAATGGCGGTGGCGATGGTATGGATCAGGCTCTCGACAAATGCCTTGCGTTCGTCCAGAAGCTGCAGGTTGTCAAGTGTCACTGCCGCCTGCGCTGCCAGGGCTTCGACCAGCGGCAATAGGTCTTCAGAAAAAGGCGTTATGGCGCCGGTTGCCCGGTCCAGCTTGTTGATGAACTGCAAAACACCTACCACGTCGCCGCCACGGGGCGCCATGGGCACCGTCAGCATCGAGACGGTCTTGTAGCCGGTCTGGGCATCGAACTGCCTGGTGCCACTCAAATCAAAACGGGTCTCCGTGTAGACGTTGTCAATCAGGATGGATTTCTTGTGCAAGGCGGATCGCGTGGACACGTAGTGCTCAACCGGACGCCCAGTAGCGCTGTCATACAGGGCAATTTCCTCGTGCGATATGTAATCGTCGCGTGTGCGCATGGCGAACTGCAGTGTCTTGCGGTCCGTGACCAGGTACATTGTGGCGGCGTCGCAGTGCAGCAGGCGCCGGCCTTCGAATAGCGTGTGCCGTATCAGGGTTGAGCGGTCCCGCGTCATTGACATCAGAAGACCGTTTTCGATCAGCATGTCCAACTTGGCAGTGCGCGCTTTCACCACCTCTTCCAGGCGGTCCTGAATCCGCTGGCTGGCAATTTGTAGAGTGTGGATGGTCAGCAGGTTTCGGGTTCGCAGTGACATCTCAAACGGATCAACGGGCTTGGTCAGATAGTCATTGGCACCCGCCGCCAGAGCGGCGTTGCGGGTCTCGGTCGAGTCCGCACTTGTGATGACCAGCACGGGCAACTCAGCAGCGGAATGGCTTTGCCGCAAGGATTTGATGATCTCAAGCCCATCGACGCAGGGCATCTTGAAGTTGAGCAGGACCAGGTCAAATCGGCCTTGCGCAATCAGCGCCAGGGCCTGCCGCGGGTCGGTCAGTGTCGTCACCGCGCAGTAGCCGGAGGTTTTGAGCAAACCGGCCAGATAAGCGCTATCTGCACACGAGTCGTCGCACACCAGAATGCGACAGGCGACATGGTCGGGCAGAGTGAGGCTTGCGGTGCTTGCCGACATCGTGAAACTTTGGCGGATGTGTGACAGGCCACGAGCGTAACTGAAAATACCGAAAAAACAAGCGGCCCGCGACCTGGCCCTGTGAAAGGGGCCGGCCAAGGAGTTTGTCCTGAAAACCCACGCGCACCCGCGTGGGTCAGTGGGGCCCCTTTTTGCCTGGGGCTCTTCGCCAGGGGCTAGGAGTCTGGGCGGCAGAAGTTTTTCAATCCGTCCGAACGTGACGAGCGGCAGGACAAAGTCACCTGGGTTTTGGCG
>JANPAZ010000025.1:0-1546 GCA_031430225.1 Rhodoferax sp.
GCCACCACGAGTTTGTCGCCCATTCCTGGGGGAATGGATTTGAAGCCAAGTGCCGGCCCGCCCACCGACGCGCACCCTGCCAGGGTTGCGCAACCGGCCAGTGACGCTGCGACTGCAGACAACGGGGAAAGGGCTGCTGCCAGCGTCATCGCGCCTCCGGTTTTGAGTACACCGCGGCGCTGTGCGTTCACGAGATCGCCAACGACGTCACGAATGTGCGGGTTGGCGGATCGGTTGCTGTCTTCCATCGTGCTGAAGTCTTTGGGCATGGTCGTCTCCTGAAATGATGGACACAACTCTAACGTGAAAAGGTGTCCAAAGGCTGTCGCTTCAAGGTCATGCCGGGCCAAAGAATCAGCCAGAATGTTGCCATGTGCACTAACTACACGCCCACCGCCCGCGACCGCCTGATGGCCACCAGGCTCGGGGTTTCGCACCTACCTGAAATGGATTGGCCGCCTGAAACTTTTCCGGGCTATGAGGCCCCCATCGTGGTGGCGGGGCAGGCCTGGGGAGGTGGCGACATTGCGCCGCAATGTGTGCTGGCCCGTTTTGGCCTGATTCCACGATGGAGCCGTGATGCGGCCAACGCCAAGGAAATGTCTCGGGGCACCTACAACGCGCGCAGCGAAACTGCTGCGGCGAAGCCGAGTTTTCGGGGGCCGTGGGCACAGCGGCAGTGGGCCCTGGCGCCGATGGATCATTTTTTAGAGCCCTGCTGGGAGGACGCCGCGCACAACGGCAATCGCGCGGTTCGCTGGCGAATTGCGGCTGCCGACGCCGCGCCTTTTGCGGTTGCGGGGTTGTGGGAGCGCTGGACCGACCGCGCCAGCGGCGAAATCGTCGCCAGCTTCACGCTGTTGACCGTGAATGCAGACGGCCACCCGTTGATGGGCCGCATGCACCGCCCTGGCGACGAAAAGCGCATGCCGGTGATCATTGCGCCGGGAGACTACGAGGGGTGGCTCCAGGCGTCGCCTGAGAGTGCCATGGGCTTCATGCGTGCGTGGCCGGCCTCTGAGTTGTCGGGTGCGCCTGCGCCCCGTGTCGTGACCAAAATTTCAAAGCCGCAAGAACCTTCACTTTTTTGACCTCGCCCATAGCAGTGGCGAACAACGAGTCGCCCGGTCAGTGTTTTGCCCGCAACCCCTGCACCAGCGCACCGGCCGCAATGCCCGCTAGCGCCCACAGCAGGCTGGCATTACCCGCGCCCAGCCCGGCAATGGCAGGGCCGGGGCACACCCCACACAGCCCCCAGCCCACACCAAACAAGGCCGAGCCCACAGCCGTATCGCGGTTCCACACACTGGCGTGCGCGTTAAAACTGCCGCCCAATGGGGGCTGCTTCAAGAGGCGCGGCACCAGCTTGTAGGCCACCAGCACCACGACCACCGCACCCCCCATCACCAGCATCAGGCCGAAGTCCTTGAATTGCAGAAAGCTCAGCACCACTTCAGGCCGGATCATGCCGGCATAGGACAGTCCAAAGCCAAACAGGGCACCAGACACCAGCGTGGCCAGCGCGCGCAACATGGTTTGCTGTGCC
>JANPAZ010000026.1:0-11118 GCA_031430225.1 Rhodoferax sp.
TGTGGGTGGCCCCAAAGCCCCGCTACACGCGCGGTGTGCAAGCCAAGTTTGCGTTTAATGCGTCCACCGCCAGCAAGGGCGCGGTTTTAGACAACTACTGACGGTTGACGCCCCACACGCGCAGCGGCAAGCGTGGGGGCAATATCTTCAACGTCGGCCGCCCTTACGCAGGGTGCCGATCGCTTCCTTGTTCTTGTCCACGCGTGCCTGGCGGCGGGCGTCTTCCCGCTCCATCGCCTTGCGCTTCGTGTAACCGGTGGAATCGGCCCACGACCACCAGGCCACGGCCGCCGCGAAAGGCGCAAACACAAGCCACCACGACCAGGCGGCCACCGGCCCGATTTCAAGGTATTTCAAGGCCAGCAAAATAATCCCAAGTACCAGCAAGTACATCTCTGACTCCCGTAATTTGTCACACTTGGGTCAACTGAACCAGTCAACCACGCTCAATACAATGACGTTAAGGAACTGTAACCCAACCAACGAGGAAAACAATGAAACGTGTCCTGCTTGCCCAATTCGCTGTGATTGCTGCCGCTTCCCTGATGACAATTGCGCCCGCCTTTGCCGACCAGGCGCTGGCAACCGCCAAGAACTGCATGGCCTGCCACGCGGTGGACAAAAAATTGGTGGGCCCCGCCTACAAGGAAGTGTCGGCCAAATACGCCAGCGACAAGACGGCCGTTGACAAACTGGCCATCAAGATCGTGAAGGGTGGTTCCGGTGTCTGGGGTGCAGTTCCCATGCCAGCCAACGCCCAGGTCAACGAAGCCGACGCCAAGAAGCTCGCCGCCTGGATTCTGACCATGAAGTAACCGTGTCAGCCTTGCGTGGGGTGTAGCCCCAAAGCATGTGCAATGCACAAAAAAGCCCGCAAACCTTAAGGTTTACGGGCTTTTTAGCTTTAATTTATCGCCATTTAGGCCAAAGCCCCAAGCGGAACGTGCATAGTTAGCTATATTTTTAGTAGCAAACTACCCCCCGATCCGCCCGCCCCAACGTCAATACACTTCGCCCAATTGGCCCAGAATTGCCGGGTTTTCCAAGGTGGAGGTGTCCTGCGTCATGGCTTCACCCTTGGCGAGTGATCGCAACAGGCGGCGCATGATCTTGCCCGAGCGGGTCTTGGGCAGGTTGTCGCCAAAGCGGATGTCTTTGGGCTTGGCAATGGGGCCAATTTCTTTGGCCACCCAGTCGCGCAATTCCTTGGCGATTGCCTTGGCTTCGTCGCCGGTTGGACGTGAGCGCTTAAGGACTACAAAGGCGCAAATCGCCTCACCGGTCAAGTCATCCGGGCGGCCCACCACGGCGGCTTCAGCCACAAGGTCGCTCTTGGCCACCAAAGCAGATTCGATTTCCATTGTGCCCATGCGGTGGCCGGAGACGTTCAGCACATCGTCGATACGACCGGTGATGCGGAAGTAGCCACGGTCAGCGCTGCGCACTGCGCCGTCGCCTGCCAAATACAGGGTGCCGCCCATTTCTTCGGGGAAGTAGCTTTTCTTGAAACGCTCGGGGTCGTTCCAGATGGTGCGGATCATCGACGGCCAGGGGCGTTTGACCACCAGAATACCGCCCGTCCCATTGGGGATGTCGTTGCCCACCTCGTCCACAATCGCGGCCATGATGCCCGGCAGCGGCAACGTGCAGCTGCCCGGGACCATGGGAGTGGCGCCTGGCATGGGTGACATCATATGGCCGCCGGTTTCGGTCTGCCAGAAAGTGTCCACAATCGGGCAGTTTTCATGGCCAATGTTCTTGTAGTACCACATCCAGGCTTCGGGGTTGATGGGCTCGCCCACCGAACCCAGGATGCGCAGACTGCTCAGGTCAGAGCGGTCCGGGTGAACCTTGGGATCGGATTCCGCCGCCTTGATGAGTGAGCGGATCGCCGTGGGTGCAGTGTAGAAAATCGTGCACTTGTGGCGCTCAATCATCTGCCAGAAACGGCCTGCGTTCGGGAAGGTGGGGATACCTTCAAAAATGATTTGGGTCGCGCCAGCTGCCAGCGGGCCGTAAGCCACATACGTGTGCCCGGTGATCCAGCCGATGTCGGCCGTGCACCAGAAGATGTCCGATGGTTTAAGGTCAAACGTCCAGTCCATGGTGAGCTTGGCCCTCAGCAAGTAGCCGCCTGTAGAGTGCTGCACACCCTTGGGCTTACCGGTCGAGCCGGACGTATAGAGGATGAACAACGGATGCTCGGCACCCACCGCCACAGGAGCGCATTCAGTGCTCACGCCTTTGAGGGCCTCTTCAAACGTCTTGTCGCGCCCGGCCACCAGGTTGCAGGCAGTCTGCGTGCGCTGGTAGACAAAAACGGTCTTGATGCTTTCGCACCCCCCCATCGCCAGGCCTTCGTCCACAATGGCTTTGAGCGGCAGCTCTTTGCCGCCGCGCATCTGATAGTTGCTGGTGATGACAGCCACGGCGCCTGCATCAATGATGCGCTCTTGCAGTGCCTTGGCCGAGAAGCCGCCAAACACGACACTGTGGGTTGCACCTATGCGGGCACAGGCCTGCATGGCGATCACGCCTTCCAGCGTCATGGGCATGTATATCAGGACCCGGTCGCCCTTTTTGACGCCGTCGGCCTTCAACGCATTGGCAAACTGACTCACTTTGGCCAGCAGCTCCTTGTAAGTGGTCTTGGTGACGCTGCCGTCGTCAGCTTCAAAAATGACCGCCACCTTGTTTTCGGTGGCTGTGCCCATGTGCTTGTCCAGGCAATTTGCCGATGCGTTGAGCTCGCCATCGTCAAACCATTTGTAAAACGGCACATTGGATTCGTCCAGTGTCTTGGTGAAGGGTTTGGTCCAGGCGACGTTTTCGCGCGCCAGGCGGGCCCAGAAACCTTCAAAGTCTTTTTCAGCTTCGGTGCACAGGGCGTTGTAGCCATCCATGCCGGAAATGCGGGCCGCTTGCTGCAAGGCTGCACTGGGCATAAACACGCGGTTCTCAACCAGCATGGATTCAATGGCAGATGATGGTGTACTCATGGAAGGGTCTCCTCTAGTTAATCAACACTGCCCGAACTTTGGTACTTTGCACTTACAAGCCACTGACTGGCGTCAAACTTACAGCGGGGCCGCGTACTGGTTCAAGCCCCAGCCGCCGTCACCTGGCTGTCAAAATCCAGTCTTACTGCCACCCTACAATCCTGACATGACCAAACCCAGAAACGACTCGCCCACAACCCTTCGCCCTCTGCCAAGGTTCATTTTTGCCAGCCGCTGGCTTCAATTGCCCCTTTATCTGGGTTTGATTGCAGCCCAGGGCGTCTACGTATTCCATTTTTGGGTGGAACTGGTGCATTTGCTGGAAGCTGCTTTTGGCAACAAGGCCGCCTTGCAGGCGCTGATCTCCAGCATTGGCTACAAGGAAACCGGCGTGACGATTGCGCTAAACGAAACCATCATCATGCTGGTGGTGCTGGCTCTGATTGACGTGGTGATGATCTCCAACTTGCTGATCATGGTGATCGTGGGCGGCTACGAAACCTTCGTGAGCCGTATGGACCTGGACGGTCACCGCGACCAGCCCGAGTGGCTCAGTCACGTGAACGCGTCAGTGCTCAAGGTGAAGCTGGCCACTGCCATCATTGGAATCAGCTCCATTCACCTGCTCAAGACTTTCATCAACGCCGCCAATTACGATGAAAAAGTGCTGATTGCGCAGACCGCCATTCACATCACATTTTTGCTCTCAGCCATTGCCATCGCCTATACCGACAGCTTGATGACGCGTAATCAGACCGCGTCTCACTGAGCACTTACTCGCGCGGCAAGCTTCTCAGCAGGATCATCAGGGCGAATTGCCGAGGATCAAGGCAAGCAAGGCGGCAATGGCCAGCAACACGCCGCCCACTGACTGCGAATGCATCAACTGATTGACGCTTTGGGTGATGACTTTGAACATGGCGGCTTTCAAAAAAGCTGTCAGCTTGCGTTGCGACGGGTTGGTTAAACTTGAAGGCATTGTCGCTACATCGTCGCGACAACGAGCCCACTCGCCAAATCCCAGAACTTCCAAGGTTTCGCACCACCATGACCACCATCATCAAACAGGCCGACCTGATCGAGTCCATCGCCGCGTCCCTGCAATTCATCAGCTACTACCACCCGGCCGATTACATCGCCCACCTGGCTCGTGCGTATGACCGTGAGCAGAGCCCCGCCGCCAAAGACGCGATCGCGCAAATTTTGACCAACAGCAAGATGAGCGCCATGGGCCACCGACCCATTTGCCAGGACACCGGCATCGTCAATGTATTCCTCAAAATCGGTATGGATGTGCGTCTGGAAGGTTTCACTGGCACGCTGGACGACGCCATCAACGAAGGCGTGCGTCGCGGCTATAACGATCCCGCTAACACTCTGCGCGCGTCTATCGTGGCCGACCCGCAGTTTGACCGCAAGAACACCAAAGACAACACGCCGGCTGTCATCAACGTCGAGATCGTGGCGGGCGACAAGCTTGACATCACCGTGGCGGCCAAGGGCGGTGGCTCGGAAAATAAATCCAAGCTGGCCATGCTTAACCCGGGTGATTCCATCATCGATTGGGTGCTGAAAACTGTGCCCACCATGGGCGCAGGCTGGTGCCCTCCGGGCATGCTGGGCATCGGCATTGGCGGCACGGCCGAGAAAGCCGTTTTGATGGCCAAGCAAGCACTGATGGAAGACATTGATATGTACGAGTTGCAAGCCAAGTCGTCATCCGGTGCGGCTCTGAGCAATGTCGAGAACATGCGCCTTGAGCTGTTCGAAAAAGTCAACGCCCTGGGCATTGGCGCGCAAGGCCTGGGTGGCTTGACCACGGTGCTGGACATCAAGATCAACATGTACCCCACCCACGCCGCTGGCAAACCGGTTGCGATGATCCCCAACTGCGCCGCCACCCGGCACGCCCATTTTGTGATGAATGGCAGCGGCCCGGTTTACATGGACGTGCCCTCACTGGACCTGTGGCCCAACGTGAACTGGACGCCTGATTACGTCAAGAGCAAGAAGGTCGACCTCAACGCACTCACCCCCGCTGAAGTGGCCAGCTGGAAACCTGGCGACACGCTGCTGCTCAACGGCAAGATGCTTACCGGCCGCGATGCCGCGCACAAGCGCATTCAGGACATGTTGGCCAAGGGCGAGAAACTGCCGGTGGACTTCACCAACCGCGTCATTTATTACGTCGGCCCGGTCGATCCGGTTAGAGACGAAGCCGTTGGCCCCGCGGGCCCCACCACCGCCACTCGAATGGACGGATTCACGGAGATGATGCTGGCTAAAACCGGCCTCATCGCCATGATCGGCAAGGCCGAGCGCGGCCCGGTCGCCGTTGAAGCCATAAGAAAGCACAAAAGCGCCTACCTGATGGCCGTGGGCGGTGCCGCCTACCTGGTCAGCAAGGCCATTAAGACCGCCAAAGTGGTTGGCTTTGCCGACCTGGGCATGGAAGCCATTTACGAGTTTGACGTGGTGGACATGCCCGTCACCGTGGCAGTAGACGCGGGCGGTACGAGCGTGCACATCACCGGCCCGGCTGAGTGGGAAAAGAAGATTGCCACCGGCCAGTTCAAGGGAATAGCCGTATCTGCAGCGTGAGGTCGCGTTGAATCACTTGGGGGCAAATGCCTCCTTGGCGACATTGGCAACCTTGGCCGTGCAGCCCATCGGCGTGTTCGACAGCGGCCTGGGAGGCCTGAGCATTTTGCAAGCGCTGCGGGCTGAACTGCCGTGCGAAGACTTCGTCTACATCGCTGACAGCGGCCACGCGCCCTATGGCGAGCGTGATGATGCGCATGTGCTGACGCGCTCCCGTGCCATCACCCGGTATTTGCGTGACCAACACAACGTCAAGGCCATGGTCATTGCGTGCAACACCGCCACCGCAGCCGCCATTGACCTCCTGCGCCTGGAAAACCCCGGTTTTCCCATTGTGGGTGTGGAGCCCGCGCTCAGGCCTGCGGCCAATTTGTCTCGTACCCACCGCATTGGCGTGATGGCCACACGCGGTACTCTGGCCAGCGCACGGTTTCGCACTTTGCTTGACTCAGTGCCAGGCCCTGTGGAGTTCATCTGCCAGCCCTGTGATGGTTTGGCAGAAGCTATTGAGCAGACTTTGCAAACAGGAGATGCTACGAATTTAATAGCTAACTGTGCACGTTATACGAGGGGCATGGGCCCATTTGGCCAAAATAACGGGCAAATTGACACTTTGGTGCTCGGTTGCACCCATTACCCGTTCGTGCAAATGCATCTGCGCGATCTGGTGGGCCCCGATATCCACCTGATCTCTACCGGCGAACCCGTCGCCCGCCAGACACTGCGGCTGCTGCAAGCCGGTGCCAAGCTTCGGCCATCGGGTGCGGGTCAGCTCAAACTGGGTACTACGGGCCCGCCGACATTTTTGGAGCAAGCAGCCGCCCAGTGGCTGGCCTGGCGGGGTGAGGCGTTGTCAATTCAGTAGAAATTTGCAGATGGGCCGTGCTGCATCTGAAAAATTGGCACAATTTGCACAATTGGCCTGTCCGGAGGGGATCGAACCCCCGACCCTCAGCTTAGAAGGCTGATGCTCTATCCAACTGAGCTACGGACAGAAATTGAGATGCAGATGAAAAAAAAGCCCACATAGTGAGCTTTTTTCTTTTGGATTTTGGTCGGAGTACAAGGATTCGAACCTTGGACCCCCTGGTCCCAAACCAGGTGCGCTACCAGACTGCGCCACACTCCGACGAGGCCATATTCTAGCACTTTTATAGCCCGTTTTCACGCTCCGTTACAGTCAAGTTAATGTCTTCTGCTTCATTGCCTTCACCTTCGCTTCCCTGGCTCGAGCCTGGCGACGTTTTTCCGCCTGCGCGCCAGGCCTGGGGACCCGATACCCCCGCGCCAGGTCTGCTGGCAGCCGGTGGTCAACTCGATGTTCCGACCTTGTGTTCAGCCTATGCGCAAGGCATTTTTCCATGGTTCAGCGACGGCCAGCCTATTCTGTGGTGGAGCCCGGACCCACGCATGGCCCTGAACATGGCGAAGTTCCGCTTGCACCGTTCGCTGCAGAAAACCTTGCAGGCCTTTTGCCACCCCCGCAACGAACGCAAATGTGAAGTGCGGTTTGACTCTGCGTTTGATCAGGTCATCCAGCATTGCGCCACCAGTGTGCGGGTGGGCCAAGGTGGCACTTGGATCGTGCCGGATATGGTGCGTGCGTATCAGGCGCTGAACCGCGCGGGGTTCGCCCACAGCATCGAGACGTGGGTAGATGGGCACCTGGTGGGCGGCCTTTATTGCGTCGCGCTGGGCAAGGCGGTGTTTGGGGAGTCTATGTTCACCACGCAGCCAGATGCTTCCAAGATTGCCTTGGCCGCGTTGGTGTGCTTTTGCAGGATCAAGGGCATCAAGACTATCGACTGCCAGCAGAACACGCGGCATCTGGCGTCGCTGGGGGCTTCTGAAGTTTCCCGTGGCGCTTTTTTGGAACTGGTCCGGGATGGTTTGCAGGAGCCTGCGCCCGTCTGGACTTTTGACCCCCTATACTGGCGTGAACTCCTGCCTTCGCGAGCCCTGTATACGTGACGCACCTCAAGGACCTACCCCTACAGACACTGCAGTTTTATGCCACGGCACCCTACCCGTGCAGCTACCTGAGCGACCGCCAGGCCCGCTCACAGGTGGCTACCCCCAGCCATTTGATCAACAACGCCACTTACTCAGATCTGGTTGGCAAGGGGTTTCGGCGTAGTGGTATGTTTACCTACCGCCCTTATTGCGATGGCTGCCAGGCCTGCACGCCGCTGCGAGTGTTGGCAAATGAGTTCAAGCCAGACCGCAGCCAACGGCGCGCCAAAAGCAATCATCAAAACTTGCAAGTCAGGGTGCTCAATCTGTGTTTTGTACCCGAACACTACCAGTTGTACCTGCGCTACCAGGCGGGTCGCCACTCGGGTGGCGGCATGGACCAGGACAGCATTGACCAGTACACCCAATTCTTGTTACAGAGCCGGGTCAACTCACGCCTGGTCGAGTTCCGTAAAACCCTGCCTGACGGCACCCCCGGCAGCTTGAAAATGGTCTCCATTCTCGACGTACTGGAGGATGGTTTGTCTGCGGTCTACACCTTTTACGAGCCTGATGATGGGGCCAGCTATGGAACGTATTGCATTTTGTGGCAGGTGGAGCAGGCGCGCCAATTGGGGCTGCCGCACGTTTATCTGGGCTACTGGATCAAAGACAGTCCGAAGATGAATTACAAGGCACGCTTCGGGCCACAACAAATCCTTGTAAACGGCGCATGGGTCGCCATGAATCAGAATTCCACCATATAAAATGACTGGAATGCAGATCAGGATCACCCCATGAAAATAGCGCCCACTGGCCTTCCTGTCACCCCGACAGTCCAGGTAATCGAGCGTATGTTCGCACTGATGGATGTGCTGGCCTCGCGGGAAGAAGCAATTTCGCTCAAAGAGATCAGTGAAAAAACCGGTTTGCACCCGTCCACGACACATCGAATCTTGAACGATCTGGCCATAGGGCGTTTTGTAGATCGACCTCAACCTGGAAGCTATCGCCTGGGAATGCGGCTTCTGGAACTTGGAAACCTGGTCAAGGGTCGCTTGAATGTGCGGGACGCAGCGCTTGCGCCAATGCGGGAACTGCACAAGCTGATCCAGCAGCCCGTTAACCTGAGCATGCGCCAGGGCGATGAGATCGTCTACATCGAACGCGCTTACAGCGAGCGTTCGGGCATGCAGGTGGTGCGTGCCATTGGCGGGCGTGCACCGCTGCACCTCACATCAGTGGGTAAATTGTTTCTTGCTGCCGATGACCCTTTGCGCATACGCGCCTACGCGACGCGGACCGGGCTTTCGGGCCACACCAAGAACAGTTTGACTCAGTTGCCCGCGCTGGAGCGCGAGTTATCAAAGGTGCGCCAATATGGGGTGGCGCATGACAACGAAGAGCTTGAGTTGGGTGTGCGATGCATGGCAGCGGGCATTTATGACGACCAGGCCAAGCTGGTGGCCGGATTGTCCATTTCAGCGCCGGCCAGCCGGCTTGAAGAAGAGTGGCTTCCCAAACTGCAAGCTACGGCGCACGAAATTTCAGCGACTTTAGGGTATCAGTCTGACCAGCCACCTCGCTGAATGCGAGGGCAAGGTGCCTCCGACTCTATGAACCCAGAGAAGCAGCCTTGGCCGTCAGCTGTGAGGCACCCGCTACAGGGGTAAGGGCTTCACTTCCCACTGTCTTTTTGGCCGGATTTGACTCGACCCAGCGGCGCACGCGCTCAGCATCGCCCAGGCGACTGAGTTTGCCAGCCGAGTCAAGAAAAACCATGATCAGCTTGCGCCCTGCCACCTTGGTTTGCATCACGAGGCACTGACCCGCTTCGGAGATGTACCCCGTCTTCTGAAGTCCGATGTCCCAAGAAGGGTTTTTTACCAGGCGGTTGGTGTTGTTGTATTGAAGCGTCCGGTTTCCCACGGCGACCTGGTGACCGGGCGAAGTGGACAATTCACGCAAGGTGGCGTCACCGTGTGCGATGTTCACGAGCATGGCCAAATCTCTGGCGCTTGACTGGTTCTGGCTTGACAGGCCGGTGGGCTCCACATACTTCGTGTCGTTCATGCCCAAGGTTTTAGCCTTGGTATTCATGAGCCCCACGAACACGGGCATGCCACCCGGATAGCTGCGACCCAAAGCATGGGCTGCCCGATTTTCACTTGACATCAGGGCCAGATGCAAAAGCTCACCCCGGCTTAATTCGGTGCCAACTTTCAGACGTGACCGACTTCCCTTTTCGGTGTCTACATCGGCCTGTGAAATCGCAATGATTTCGTCCATGGGCAAACGAGCTTCGCTAATGACGAGTCCGGTCATGAGTTTGGTGAGCGACGCAATTGGCAGCACCGCCTGCTCATTTTTGCTAAAGAGAACCTCACGGGTGTCCTGATCGACCACCAAAGCCACGCTGGACTTGAGATCAAGTAAGTCGTGGCCTGTATGAAGGCCCGCAATTTGCCCGAATGACGGTTTGGCTGGTATGGCAGCCATTCTTATGACCGACTTTCGCTTGCTCACAGCAACGGGGCGGGATATTTTTCGCTTCTGAATTTGCTGGACTTTGACAACCTTGGCGGCCTTGGTGGAGGTCCGGGGTGCGGTAGCCGCTTCGGCAACTGGTAAAAACAGAGCTAACGCGACGAAGGCGACGGCCAGGGCAGATGTAATTCTATTCAAGGTGTTTCCCAACGCAACATGAGGTCGACTGAACATGCATTCATCTCCGGCTGTCTGCACAATGCGGCTAGTTTATACAAAAAAGTCACGCAAGATCAAATACTTGCGCGACTTTTCTAAACAAATACTCCAAAAAACAGGGTTTACCCTATCCTTGCGCAGCCACCCGATCAGCTTTGCTGTGTAACTTGTTGAGAGCGCTCAGATAAGCCTTGGCCGATGCGACCACAATGTCGGGGTCCGCCCCCACGCCATTGACAACGCGCCCACTGTTTTGCAGACGCACGGTGACCTCACCCTGACTCTCAGTGGAGCCACTGATGGCATTCACCGAATACAGGACCATTTCAGCACCGCTTTTGACGTGTGTCTCAATGGCTTTAAGCGACGCGTCCACGGGTCCATTGCCATCCGATGATGCCTTGAACTCCTTCCCGCCTGCGGTGAAAACGATCGTGGCCTGCGGACGTTCACCCGTTTCACTATGCTGCGACAACGACACGAATCCGTACTCCTCTTTGTCGTGACTAACACTTTCATCACTGACCAGCGCGAGGATGTCTTCGTCAAAAATATCACTTTTGCGATCGGCCAGCTCTTTGAAGCGGGCAAACGCGGTATTAATGTCGGCCTCACTTTCCATCTGCACACCCAGATCAGTCAGCCGCTGCTTGAATGCATTGCGTCCGCTGAGCTTGCCCAACACAATTTTGTTGGCCGTCCAGCCAACGTCTTCGGCCCGCATGATTTCATACGTGTCACGTGCCTTGAGAACGCCATCTTGGTGAATGCCCGACGCATGCGCGAACGCATTGGCACCCACGACAGCCTTGTTGGGCTGCACCACAAAGCCTGTCGTCTGGCTGACCATTCGGCTTGC
>JANPAZ010000027.1:0-20218 GCA_031430225.1 Rhodoferax sp.
CTTGTACACAGGCATGTCAACGCTGGGGCTGCCGTTACTAAACGACAGGGTGGCTTTGTTATCGGCTAGTTTCATTTTTAGTGACCTTTCAACGGGTTTCTCTCAACATACTTAAAACTTCACGCGCATCTTGCGTGTCCAATTCGGCGCTTAAATCGGCAAGTGCTTTTCTCGCCAGATGCAGGTCCAGCAAATCATTGTCACTCAGCTCCATGAGCAGACTTAAACCTTGGGCCTGCCGTACCGTGAGTGACGATTCGAATCGATTGAAAAAACGCTCAATGAAAATATCGTTCTCAAGCAGACCCCGGCGACACCGCCATTTGAGTCGGCTCAAATCGCGCTCTCCAATCAGTTCGTCCAGATTTTCAATTGCCACGTCATCGGTCTCTGGTGGGTTCACACTGTCCTCAGGACCATCATTTCCTTGATCTTGCCGATGGCCTTGGTCGGGTTTAAACCCTTCGGGCATACGTCCACACAGTTCATGATGGTGTGGCAACGGAACAGCCGGTAAGGATCCTCCAGGTTGTCCAAGCGTTCAGCGGTAGCTTCATCGCGGCTGTCGGCAATGAAACGGTAAGCCTGCAGTAGACCAGCGGGGCCAACAAACTTGTCGGGGTTCCACCAGAAGCTTGGGCAACTGGTTGAGCAACTCGCGCACAGAATGCATTCGTATAAGCCGTTGAGTTCGTCGCGCTCTTCGGGGCTTTGCAGGCGTTCTTTTTCGGGCGGCACGTTGTCGTTGATCAAGTACGGCTTGATTGAGTTGTACTGTTTGAAAAACTGCGTCATGTCCACGATAAGGTCGCGGATCACAGGCAGTCCCGGTAAGGGCTTCAACACAATGGTGCCGGTGAGCGTGCGCATATTGGTCAGGCAGGCCAGACCGTTTTTGCCGTTGATGTTCATGGCATCCGAGCCACAAACGCCTTCGCGGCAGGAACGGCGAAACGAGATGGCGGGGTCGATAGCTTTGAGCTTCATCAGCGCGTCAAGCAGCATGCGTTCACTGCCGTCCAGTTCTACCTCGATGGTCTGCATGTACGGCTTGGCATCGGTGTCAGGGTCGTAACGGTAGATGGAGAAAGTGCGTTTGGTCATGTGGGGCTCTCGCTTATCGGCTAATTAATATGTGAGGCGTACGGCTTCAGAACGTGCGTGTTTTGAGTTCTACGCTGGCCACGGTGAGCGGTTTCATTTGCACCGGCTTGTAGCTCAAACGATTGCCTTCCTTGTGCCACAGTGTGTGCTTGTGCCATTCGGCATCATTGCGGCCATTGGGGTGCTCTGGGCTGTCTGCATAGTCGTCAACGGTGTGCGCGCCACGGCTCTCGCGACGTGCCGCTGCAGACACGATTGTGGCTTCCGCAGCCTCAATCAAGTTTTCAACTTCCAGCGCCTCAATGCGGGCGGTATTGAACACCCTCGACTTGTCCTTGAGGTTAATATTTCTAACGCGCTCGCGTAAGGCTGCTATTTTGGTCACACCTTCGTCCATGGTGGCCTGCGTGCGGAACACGCCGGCATGCTGCTGCATGGCATCGCGGATGTCATTGGCAACGTCTTGTGCGTATTCGCCACTGGTGGCGTTGTCCAGTCGCTCCAGCCGCGCAATCGTGGCCGCAGCAGCATCGGCAGGTAATGGCTTGTGGTTTTGATTTTTATTGTTGAACTCGACAATGTGGTTACCAGCAGCGCGGCCAAACACCAGCAAGTCCAGCAGAGAATTGGTGCCAAGGCGGTTTGCGCCGTGCACGCTTACACAGGAGCATTCGCCTACGGCATACAAGCCGTTCACTACCACGCTCTGGTTGTCTGCGTTTTGTGTGACGACCTGGCCATTGATATTGGTGGGAATTCCACCCATCTGATAGTGAATGGTGGGCACCACGGGAATCGGTTCCTTGGTAATGTCCACGTTGGCAAAGTTATGACCAATCTCAAATACAGAGGGCAGGCGCTTCATGATGGTGTCAGCGCCCAGATGGGTCATGTCGAGGTTGATGTAATCCTTGTTGGGACCGCAACCCCGGCCTTCCTTGATTTCCTGATCCATGCAGCGGGACACGTAGTCACGCGGTGCCAGGTCTTTGTAGGCGGGGGCATAGCGCTCCATAAAACGTTCACCATTGGCGTTGCGCAAAATCGCACCCTCGCCACGGCAGCCTTCCGTGAGCAACACGCCCGCACCCGCTACACCGGTTGGGTGGAACTGCCAGAACTCCATGTCTTCCAGTGGGATGCCAGCGCGCGCTGCCATGCCCAGGCCGTCGCCGGTGTTGATAAAGGCATTGGTGCTGGCGGCGAAAATGCGTCCGGCACCGCCGGTGGCCAGCAAGGTGGTCTTTGCTTCAAGAATGTGCAGGTCGCCAGTTTCCATCTCCAGCGCGGTCACGCCGACGACGTCGCCATCTGCATCGCGAATCAGGTCCATGGCCAGCCATTCAACGAAGAAGCTGGTTTTGGCCTGCACATTTTGCTGGTACAGCGTGTGCAGCATGGCGTGTCCCGTACGGTCAGCTGCAGCGCAAGCGCGTTCAACGGCTTTTTCTCCGTAGTTGGCGGTGTGGCCACCAAACGGACGCTGGTAAATCGTGCCATCCGGGTTGCGGTCAAACGGCATACCCATGTGCTCGAGGTCATAGACGACCTTGGGTGCTTCCCGGCACATGAACTCGATGGCATCCTGGTCACCCAACCAGTCTGAACCCTTTACTGTGTCGTAGAAATGGTAGTGCCAGTTGTCTTCGTTCATGTTGCCCAAAGAAGCGCCAATGCCACCTTGGGCAGCCACGGTGTGGGAGCGGGTGGGGAACACTTTAGTCAGCACAGCGACGTTCAGGCCGGCGCGTGCGAGTTGCAATGAGGCGCGCATGCCAGAGCCCCCGGCTCCGACGATGACGACGTCAAATTTTCGTTTGGTTACGGGGTAGGTCATGAATCAATGCTCTAAAATTTTTTTACAGTCGAGTGCTTGGAGTGCTCAAAGGCGCTGATCAGGTAGCTTAAAGGCGCCACAGAACCTGAATCGCCCAGCCTGCGCAACCGACGAGCCACACGATGGAGAATATTTGCAGACACAGGCGCAAAGCCACACTAGATGTGACGTAGTCCATCCAGATGTCCCGCATGCCGACCCAGATGTGATAAACCAGGGCAATAATCACCGAAAAGGTCAATATCTTCATCCACTGGGCAGAGAAGATACCGGCCCATTTATCGTACCCAATAGGACCTTTTGAAAGCAGCACCTGGGCCAGAACAGCCAGGGTGAAAAGTGCCATCAAACCTGCTGTAACACGCTGGGCAAGCCAGTCGCGCAAGCCGTAATGGGCACCGACAACGATGCGTTTGGATCCGTAATTGACTGACATGTGTGTTCCTGTTTAATTGGTTGCGGCAGGTTCAGTACAAGCCAAAAAGCTTGGCACCCAGAATCAAGGTCAGGCCAATGCTGAGGGCGAGCGTAACGAGCGCAGAACTCTTACCGAACTCCTTGCTGACTGCAGCGTGGCTGATATCCATCCACAGGTGGCGCAAGCCTGCAATGAAGTGGTGCAGATAAGCCCAGATCAGCGCCAGAGCTACGAGCTTGATAAACCAGCCGGGCACAAAACCCAGACCTATATTAAAGGCAGCAGTGAAGCGGCTAAATGAAATCTCGCTGGACACCGAGGTGTCGAACATCCAGATGATGAAAGGCAGCAGCAAAAACATGATGAAGCCACTGATCCGGTGCAGGATGGAAACGATGCCAGCTGGAGGCAGGCGGTAACCGGGAAGGTCTTTGAAGACGTTGATGTTGCGGAATTCGGGCCGTTTGGGTCGGGAAGTGGATGCCATCTCAGTCATGTGGGGCTTTCTTGTTGGTAACTGCCGTGTAATTATTGGAACATTACAAGTTCAAAATTCTATTGCAATGCAGCATGCTGACGCAGGACTTGCACACAATTACCCTAACAACCCACTGTGGCGTTCCGTCTGTGCGGTTTTCAGGATTGTCAATTGAGCTCGTTACGATAGTAATGCGTATCGGTCACATACAGGCCGCGCCGCATTTCCATGGGGGTATCGTTGTAGGTGAAAGCGATTCGCTCCACACTCAACAAGGGCGTATTTTGCTCTATTTTTAATAGCAAACTTTGCTCTGGATCTGGCAGTACGGCGCGTATTTTTTCCTCGGCACGCACCATTCGCACGCCAAACTCTATCTCAAACAGGGCGTACATCGGTCCCCGGTAGAGGCTAAGCCGCTCAGCCGTGAGGCCCTTGAACGGTCCCCCAGGTAGCCAGATATCTTCCAGAATGGTGGGCTGGCCAACGTACGATAGAACTCGCCGTACCTGCAGAACAGCGTCACCTGTTCTCAAAGCCAATGCGCGCGCTATGTCGGCGGCCGCACGCAGGCGCTTGCAGTCGATGATGTCCCGTTGTGCCGGGCCTTCGCTGGCGGTGTCCCCGGTATCGGGAATCAGTTTCAGGAAGCGATATTGAACGTGCTGCTCGGCGTGGGTGGCCACAAACGT
Organism: Rhodoferax sp.; assembly: GCA_031430225.1. Classification (GTDB taxonomy): domain Bacteria; phylum Pseudomonadota; class Gammaproteobacteria; order Burkholderiales; family Burkholderiaceae_C; genus JANYCG01. Next base: position 4,530 of record JANPAZ010000027.1, read on the forward strand.
GCCTTTGCCCTGCCTGCGCACCAGCAAATTTTCGGCAGCCAACTCATCAATCGCTTTGCGTACCGTGCCTTGACTCACCCGATAGCGGGCGGCGAGGTCCATTTCACTGGGAATCGACTCGCCCGGCTTCCATTCTCCGCCTTGCAGGCTTTTCAGAATCAGGCTTTTGATTTGTTGGTACAACGGGCTGAACGCGGGTGTCTGAAGCGCTGCCGCAGGCATGCCGCCGCTCTGGGCAACACTGCTTGCGAGGTCAACAAATGGGGTGGACATTTGGTTCATGGGAAGTCGCGCAATCATATCTTATATAAGACATAAGACAAATTGACGTAGACGAGTTTTAGCGGGTAAACTCGACAGGCATTTGAAGGGGTGTATGAGCGTGTTAATGCGCCTCTGGCACCTATTTCTAGTCGGTTTTCATCCATCCACTTTTATTCATTTCCTGGAGTTTCCCATGAGCAAAAAGCCCGTCCGTGTTGCTGTCACCGGAGCCGCTGGTCAAATTGGTTACGCCATCCTGTTTCGCATCGCCTCGGGCGAGATGTTGGGAAAAGACCAGCCTGTAATCCTGCAATTGCTGGAAGTACCCGTTGAGGGCCCACAAAAAGCGCTCAAAGGCGTGATGATGGAGTTGCAGGACTGCGCTTTCCCGCTTTTGGTGGGTATGGAGGCGCACGGTGATCCGATGACCGCATTCAAGGACGTGGACTACGCTCTTTTGATCGGTTCACGGCCTCGCGGCCCCGGTATGGAGCGCGCCGACCTGTTGGCCGCCAATGCCCAGATTTTTACGGCACAAGGCAAGGCTCTCAACGCTGTGGCCAGCCGCAATGTCAAGGTGCTTGTTGTGGGTAATCCTGCCAACACCAACGCATGGATCGCCATGAAGAGTGCGCCTGACCTGCCGCGCAAGAACTTCACCGCCATGCTGCGTCTGGACCACAACCGCGCACTCAGCCAGCTCGCCTCCAAAACTGGCAAAGCAGTGGCCGACATCCAGAAAATGGCGGTTTGGGGCAACCACTCGCCGTCCATGTACCCGGACTACCGCTTCGCCACCATCGACGGTGCCAGCGTTAAAGACATGATCAACGACCACGACTGGAACGCCAACACCTTCCTTCCCACTGTGGGCAAGCGCGGTGCGGCCATCATCGAAGCCCGCGGCGTCTCGTCCGCTGCATCGGCTGCCAACGCCGCTATTGACCACATGCGCGACTGGGCGCTTGGAACCAATGGCAAGTGGGTCACTATGGGCATTCCGTCTGATGGCCAATATGGCATTCCAAAAGACACCATGTTCGGCTTTGCTGTCACCTGTGAGGGTGGCGAGTACAAGGTTGTGCAGGACCTGCCTGTTGACGAATTCAGCCAGACTTGCATCAACAAAACACTGAAAGAGTTGCAGGAAGAGCAGGCTGGAGTCGCCCACTTGCTTTGATTGCCAGTAGCTGCATGCGTGTTGCCGAACTGCCCCAAGTCGCGCAAGACCCTTTGGCGGGTAGCGAATCAGTCCTCGCGACAGGCGTGGGAGGCAGTCTGCATCCGCGTGACGTGCTGATGGGGGCTCAGGCCGCTGCAAATTTTTTGCCGGTGTGCGATCACTATTGCGGCGTCGAAGTGCGCATGCGAAAGAGTCTGGCGCTTCAGGCTGAGATGACGGCCGAGTTTGGCACCTGTGTATTCGACGTCACGCTCGATTGCGAAGACGGAGCGCCTGTGGGCGGCGAGGTAGACCATGCAAACATGGTGGTGGCCCTCGCCAATCAGGCTTGGGTTGCTGCTGAAAATGTAGCGATTTCAAAGGAGGCATCTAGTTTCCCACGCATTGCCGCGCGCGTTCATCCGGTCGATCATTCTGCTTTTGAAGGCGACATTGCCACTATCGTCGGTGGTGCTGGCGCAGTGCTGTGCCATGTGATGATTCCCAAGGTGGAAAGCGTCGCTGATATTGAGCGCGCGGTTTTGGCGGTGGACCGTGCTGTGGCGAACCAGGGCAGGGCGCACCCGCTACCGTTGCATGTGCTGATCGAATCGCCGGGTGCCGTGCATCGCGCTTTCGAGATTGCCGCACACCCGCGTGTACAGTCACTCAGTTTTGGTTTGATGGATTTTGTGTCGGCACATGCCGGCGCCATCCCGGCCAGCGCCATGGGCACTCACCTGGCAGCTGAAAGCGCCTCGTTGGGTCAGTTTTCTCACCCCTTGGTGATGCGGGCCAAGCTGGAAATTGCCTCTGCATGCCACGCCTATGGCAAAGTGCCATCGCACTGTGTCGTTACGGAGTTCAGCAACACGGCCATCATGAACCTCGCTGCGCGCAAGGCTTCGCGGGAGTTTGGCTTCACACGCATGTGGAGCATTCACCCTAGCCAGATTCGTCCCATTCTTGAAGCCTTCGCGCCGGGCGAGGCCCAGATTGAACAGGCAGCCCGTATCGTGCTCGCCGCCGACCACGCGCATTGGGCACCGCTGAGCGTGGACGGGCAATTGCATGACCGCGCCAGCTACCGCTATTTCTGGCAAGTGCTGGAGCGTGCACACCAGACGGGCAGGCCACTGCCAGAATCGGTACAAACGTATTTTTCGACGCCTCACGATTCCAATCATCACGGGAGAACTACGCCATGAAATCAGTCAAGAAGTCATTTGTCCGCTACGCGCTGCCTGTGATGCTGGTTATGCCGATCGCTTTGATGGCCCAGACCTCCGCGGATGTTGCCAAATCTGACAAAAAGCCCGCGCGCACTGCGACAAGCCGTACCGAGCTCAACACCAAAGCCAATCAAATGGCGACTGGCATCATGGCGGCTGAGGCCGCACTGACGCCCGCCGAACTAGCCATAGCAGAGCGCGTCTACACGGGGCGTTTGCCGTGTGAACTGGGTGCCTATGTCACGCTCATCCCTGATGCCAAAGCACCCGGGTACTTCACCGTCCAGGTGAGAAACCTGAAATTTCGCATGTTCCCCGTTGAGACGACAACCGGCGCGATTCGACTTGAAGATAAAAAGGCGGGTGCAGTCTGGCTGCAACTTGCCAACAAGTCCATGCTGATGAACCAGAAGGCCGGCCAGAGACTTGCTGATGCTTGCATGAACCCCGCCCAGGTAGCCGTAGCCGCGGCGTTGGAGCAGAACCCGGGACGAAGCGTGCTTGATGCGCCAGAGGCTGCGGCTTCAGCCGCTGCTACTAAATAAATAGCTAGCTATGCACGTTGTACGTGGGCCAATACCGTTTTTGATACTTAAGAAGGAGTGAATCATGTCCAATGAGTTTTTACAGAGCTACCGAACCCATGTCGCCGAGCGTGCCGCTTTGGGTATTCCGCCATTGCCTTTGTCCGCCAAGCAGACGGGAGAGGTGATTGAGCTGCTCAAGTCCCCTCCAAAAGGCGAGGAAACCACACTGGTGGACCTGATCACGCACCGTGTGCCAGCCGGCGTGGACGATGCTGCCAAAGTCAAGGCTTCCTATCTGGCGGCTGTGGCCCACGGCACTGAAAAGTGCGCGCTGATCTCGCGAGAAAAAGCCACCGAGTTGCTGGGCACCATGCTGGGTGGCTACAACATCAGCCCACTGGTTGACCTGCTGGACGACGCCGCCGTGTCGGGCGCGGCAGCCAATGGCCTGAAGAAAACCCTGCTGATGTTCGACCAGTTTCATGATGTGAAGGATAAGGCCGAGAAAGGCAATGCCCAGGCCAAGGCCGTGCTGCAAAGCTGGGCTGATGCCGAGTGGTTTACGTCGCGCCCCGAAGTACCACAAAGCATCAAACTCACCGTTTTCAAGGTGGCGGGTGAAATCAACACGGACGACCTCTCTCCGGCTCCTGATGCCTTCAGCCGTCCCGACATTCCCATGCACGCTTTGGCCATGCACAAGAACCCTCGACCCGGCATCGTGCCGGAAGAGGAGGGCAAGCGTGGCCCGGTGAAGTTCATTGACTCGCTCAAAGCAAAAGGCAATCTGGTTGCCTACGTGGGCGACGTAGTGGGCACAGGCTCAAGCCGTAAATCAGCCACCAACTCGGTGCTGTGGTTCACGGGCGAGGACATTCCGTTTGTTCCCAACAAACGTTTCGGTGGTGTTTGTCTCGGATCAAAAATCGCCCCGATTTTCTACAACACCATGGAAGACTCTGGCGCATTGCCGATTGAACTGGACGTGAGCCAGATGAACATGGGCGACGTGATCGAACTGCGTCCCTATGACGGCAAAGCGTTCAAAGACGGCAAAGAGATCGCCGCTTTCAAAGTCAAGAGCGAAGTGCTGTTTGACGAAGTGCGTGCTGGTGGCCGGATCCCGCTCATCATCGGCCGTGGCCTGACCGCCAAGGCGCGCGAGGCGCTGGGCCTGCCCGTAAGCACCCTGTTCCGTCTTCCGCATAACCCGGCTGATACCAAAAAGGGTTTCACGCTGGCGCAAAAAATGGTGGGCCGTGCCTGCGGTTTGCCGGTCATCAATGGCAACCAGCAAGGTGTTCGCCCTGATACGTATTGCGAGCCGAAGATGACCAGTGTGGGTTCGCAAGACACCACCGGCCCCATGACCCGCGACGAGCTCAAAGACCTGGCCTGCCTGGGCTTTAGTGCCGACCTGGTGATGCAATCGTTCTGCCACACTGCGGCTTACCCCAAGCCCGTGGACGTGAAAATGCACCACGAGTTACCTGACTTCATGAGCACCCGTGGTGGCATTCCGTTGCGTCCCGGTGACGGCATCATTCACTCATGGCTCAATCGCATGTTGCTGCCTGATACGGTTGGCACCGGAGGTGACAGCCACACGCGTTTCCCCATCGGTATCAGCTTCCCTGCAGGCTCTGGTTTGGTCGCGTTTGGCGCGGCGACTGGCGTGATGCCGCTGGACATGCCTGAGTCGGTTCTGGTGCGATTCAAAGGCAAAATGCAGCCCGGCATCACCCTTCGAGATCTGGTCAATGCCATTCCACTGTACGCCATCAAGGCTGGTTTGCTGACCGTGGCCAAGCAAGGCAAGATCAACATCTTCTCTGGCCGCATTCTCGAAATTGAAGGCCTGCCAGATTTGAAGGTGGAGCAGGCGTTCGAGCTAAGTGATGCATCTGCCGAGCGCAGCGCCGGTGGTTGCACCGTGCACCTGAACAAAGAGCCCATCATTGAGTACATCAACAGCAACATCACCATGCTGAAGTGGATGATCGCCACCGGTTACTCCGACGTGCGCACCATCAACCGCCGTATCAAGGCGATGGAAGCCTGGCTGGCAGACCCGCAATTGCTCAAGGGCGATGCGGACGCGGAATACGCGGCGGTCATCGAGATTGATCTGGCCGACATCCATGAGCCAATCGTGGCTTGCCCGAACGACCCGGACGATGTGAAAACTCTGGCTGATGTCGCAGGTTCAAAAATCGATGAAGTGTTCATTGGCTCCTGCATGACCAATATCGGCCACTTCCGTGCAGCATCCAAACTGCTGGAAAACAAGCGCGATATTCCCGTCAAACTGTGGATGGCACCGCCGACCAAGATGGACGCCAAGCAACTCAGTGAGGAGGGGCATTACGGCGTTCTGGGTTCTGCCGGTGCGCGCATGGAGATGCCGGGTTGCAGCCTGTGCATGGGCAACCAGGCGCAGGTGAAAGAGGGCGCAACGGTGTTCTCGACCAGCACCCGCAACTTCCCGAACCGTTTGGGCAAAAACAGCAATGTTTACCTGGGTTCTGCCGAACTGGCAGCGATCTGCTCCAAGCTGGGCCGGATTCCCACCAAGGCGGAGTACATGGCTGACATGGACGTGCTGACCGCATCCAGCGACAAGATCTACCAGTACCTGAATTTTGACAAGGTGAAGGACTACACAGATATTGCCGATACCGTGAAGGACGGCGTCGCTGCCTGATTTCGATCAGAACTGCAAATCAAAGCCCTGCGGTCAACCGCCGGGTTTTTTTTTGACCTTTGCCGCTGTTTACATGCAGCAGCCGCTCAACATGGATTACGTCCGGGCCGGCTTATGCCTTGTGGAGGCCGTGTACTTCATTTTCGGGGCGGGTAGTCTGATACCCGATTCAAGCCTGTTGCCACAGGACCCGGAGGTTACACTTCTGCTGTCATATTTTTGTCATATCAACGTCATCCGTGACGCCAAAGTTTCCAGGAGTGGCCCATGCTGTTTGGCAAATTAATGCCGCGTGAAGGCAATTTTTTCGAGATGTTCAATCAGCACGCTGACCGCATTGTCGAAGCGGCGCGGGCCTTTTCACAGCTGGTGGCCAACTACAGCGATCCGCATCTGCGTGAGCAGTACAACCGCGATGTCGATAACGCCGAGCGGGCAGCTGATCGCATCACCCACGACGTCAACAAACTGCTGCACAAAACCTTCATCACGCCGATTGACCGTGAGCAGATTCATTCGTTGATCAACACCATGGATGACGTGGCTGACCTGATTCAGGACTCGGCGGAAACCATGGCCCTATATGACGTGCGCCACATGACTGAAGAGATCACGCGCCTCACGGACCTGAGTGTGAAGTGCTGTGAGCGTCTGAAGGATGCCGTTTATCTTCTGGAAAAGATTGCCGACCCTAAAGTGGCGGAAGCCGCCCTGAAAACCTGTGAGGAAATCGACCGCCTGGAGTCCGATGCAGACCGCGTGATGCGTTCAGCGATGAGCAAACTGTTTCGTGAAGAGCCCGATGTGCGTGAAGTGATCAAGCTCAAAGCCATCTACGAGTTGCTGGAAACCATCACCGACAAATGTGAAGACGTGGCCAACCTGATCGAGGGCGTTGTCCTCGAAAACAGCTAAGCCCGGGAATCACGCAATGCAAGGTGTACAAACAGCTCTGTGGGTTGTGATTTTACTGGTGTTCCTCGCACTGGCGTTTGACTTCATGAACGGATTTCATGATGCGGCCAACTCTATTGCGACTGTGGTGTCTACCGGTGTTCTCAAGCCGGGGCAGGCGGTGCTGTTTGCGGCGGCTTTCAATTTTGTGGCGATTTTTGTTTTTCACCTGAGTGTGGCGGCGACAGTGGGCAAGGGCATCGTGCAGCCCGGCGTGGTCGACACCCATGTGGTGTTTGGGGCGCTGGTCGGAGCCATAACCTGGAACTTCATCACCTGGTATTACGGTATTCCCAGTAGCTCATCGCATGCCCTGATCGGCGGCATTGTGGGTGCGGTGATTGCCAAGGCTGGAACTGGCGCATTAATGTCAACCGGGATTTTCAAGACGGTTGCGTTCATTTTTGTGTCGCCTTTGCTGGGGTTCTTGCTGGGGTCGCTCATGATGCTGCTGGTCGCCTGGGGCTTTCGTCGAGCCACCCCTTCCAAGGTCGATCGCTGGTTCCGGCGTTTACAACTGGTGTCTGCTGGCGCCTACAGCCTGGGCCACGGTGGCAATGATGCGCAAAAAACAATTGGCATTATCTGGATGTTGCTGATTGCCACCGGCTACGCCGCAGCCGAAGACAAAGCCCCCCCAGGCTGGACTATTGTGAGTTGTTATGTCGCCATTGCGGCGGGCACCATGTTTGGCGGATGGCGCATCGTGAAGACCATGGGACAAAAAATAACCAAGCTTAAGCCTGTGGGCGGGTTTTGTGCTGAAACCGGCGGGGCTATTACCTTGTTTTTGGCAACAGGCCTTGGCATTCCGGTTTCGACGACGCACACCATCACCGGTGCCATTGTTGGGGTCGGCTCGGCAAGGCGCGCCAGTGCAGTGCGTTGGGGTGTGGCAGGTAACATTGTGTGGGCCTGGATATTCACCATACCGGCGAGCGCATTTGTCGCCACGATTGCATACTGGTTGAGTCTGCAGATTTTTTAAAGCTATAAAATATATAGCAAACTATTTAGGTTATGCGGGGGGAAGTGAGCTATTTCATTGAGAAATCTTGCGCGCTTCTTCTACCTGGTACTGAAAGTAGCTCTGAAAACTGTAAGCAATACTCGATATCAAAACCGTTGCGCCAACCATCAGAGATACAACAACCGCAATGATTGTCAGCCAGTTCGTGTTACCCGCCGCCGAGTCTGCCGGGTCCAACGCATTAAATCTGGCGTTCCATGTCTCCGGGGTCATGAGTCCGTAGACGATGGCAGTGAGTGCGCATCCGGCGATGGTGAATCCCAGCAGGGGTATCAGCGCCCAGCTCCATGGGTCGTCCAGTCCAAACTGTTTGACGCGTTGCAGGCCATACAGGCCCAGCGCAGTGGGAATTGACAGTGCCCAACCCAGCAAGTCGCCCATACCGCGCAGATAAAAACGGTGCAGGCCCAAGGGGCCCCCGACGAAGCTCAGCCAGGTCGCGATGGTTTTGTTTTTCATAGGGCTTTATTGTCTATTGCGACGGTGATGTGGTGTCGCCCAAGCCGAGCGCTTTCTCCATCATCACGACATCCAGCCATTGGTCAAACTTCCAGCCGCACGACCTGAGGATGCCCACCTCGGTAAATCCCACAGACCGGTGCACGCCAACCGAGCCGGAATTGTTGGAGTCTCCAATCACGGCGATGAGCTTACGCACGCCCGCTCGTTCGGCCGCGGCGGACAACTCCGTGAGCAAGGCGCGCCCCACACCTTTGCTTTGCAAGCCGTGTGCCACGTAAACCGAGTCTTCGGCCGAAAACCGGTAGGCCGGACGGGGCTTGAACCAGGAGCAGTAGGCGAAGCCCAGGATGCGCGGCTGGCCTTCATGATCACCCACGGCCACCAGATACGGCAGCCCTTTGGACAATACGTCAGCCCGACGCGCAGTCATATCCTCCACGGAAGGGGGATCGGTCTCAAATGTGCCCGTTCCGTGCAGTACATGATGCGCATAGATAGCGGTGATCTCGGGCAGATCGGCCTCTTGGCTGGCTCGAATGATTGTCATCTGATTTGAATACGTTATAAGAAAATGTTATGATGGAGGGCTATTCAGGGTGCCGCTGGCCGGGTGGTCAAGTTGCGTGTCTCAAGCCCTGAATCGAATACGTGAATTCTACGGTGATGCCAATGTATCTACTCTGGTTGCATTGCCGTCGTGTTCAGCAATAAGTTTGGATTCATCATGGTTGTTATTCGTCTTGCCCGTGGCGGTGCTAAAGCACGGCCCTTTTTCAATATTGTTGTTGCAGACAAGCGGACCCGCCGCGACGGTCGCTTCATTGAGCGCATCGGTTTCTACAATCCGATCGCGACCGCCAGTGAAGAGAGCATTCGCATTGCCCAGGACCGCTTGACGTACTGGAGAGGCGTTGGCGCGCAAGCATCTCCTACGGTTGAACGCCTGATCAATCAAGCCGCCAAAAAGGCCGCCTAAGACGATGAGCCCCCAGGCTAGCCGCTTCGCGTGCTGCGTTGCTCTCTATGGGGGCCGCAATCGCCTTGGGGCGGCCCGGCAGCGATTGTTCTGTTGAGTATGTTGCCCGGCCTCGAAGCCGCTGAATTGCCAGCGGATGCCATTGAAGTTGGGCGCATCGCAGATGCCTGGGGCATCAAGGGCTGGTTCAAGGTTCTTTCCCACAGTGGCGACCCTCAGGCGCTCTTCTCGTCCAAGCGATGGTTTATTTTGCCGACTGAAAAAGGTGTCAAAACCTTCACGGGCGTTCTCAAGCTCGCCATCAAGGAAGCTAAAACCCACTCCGATACCGTTGTTGCTACGGCACAAGGCATTGACGATCGCTCCGCCGCAGAAGCCCTGCGCGGCGCCAGAATTTTTGTGGCCAGATCCAGCTTTCCCACTGCCGACAAAGACGAGTACTACTGGGTTGACCTGATCGGCCTGAATGTGGTTAACCGCGAGGGCATCGCCCTGGGTTCGGTCAAGGAATTGCTCTCCACGGGCCCACAAACCGTGCTGGTCATGGACTATGAGCTGGAAGGCAAACCGCAGGAGCGCATGATTCCCTTCGTTGCCGCTTTTGTGGATGATGTGGATTTGGCCAAACGCCAGATCACAGTAGACTGGCAGCCCGACTATTAATGTGGCCGCCGCGCTTGTCATTGCGTGCATTTCGCGCCGTTCCACAGGGGACATAGTCGCCTTGGGGCGTCCCGGCGGCGACTGAGTCTTGTGTAGGTAAGTCCATGCGCTTTGACGTCATTACTCTTTTTCCGGAATTATTTGCCCCCCTGCTCACCACGGGCATCACTCGCCGCGCGTTCGAGACTGGCCAGGTGAATGTGCAACTGGCGAATCCACGGGACTTCGCACTGGGCAATTACCGGCGGATCGATGACCGGTCCTACGGTGGGGGGCCCGGAATGGTCATGATGGCGGAGCCGTTGGCGCAATGCCTGACCGGCATTAAAGCGGCGCGCGCAGACAATGTCCCTGTCGTCCTTTTTTCGCCCATTGGCAAACCGCTGAACCACGCCACAGTCGAGCGCTGGTCATCCAGCCAGGGCGCAGTGCTGTTATGTGGCCGATACGAAGGCATCGATCAGCGCTTTATTGATGCCCATGTGGATGAGCAGATCAGCCTGGGTGACTTCATACTGTCGGGTGGTGAAATTGCCGCCATGGCCCTGCTGGATGCTGTGGCGCGCCTGCAACCCGGTGTATTGGGCGACGAGGCCAGCCATCAGGAGGACAGCTTTAACCCCGCGCTGGACGGGCTACTGGACTGCCCGCACTACACCCGACCGGAAGAATGGCGAGGTGTTGCTGTACCCAGTGTGCTGCTGTCAGGCCACCATGTACAGATTGACCGCTGGCGTCGGGACCAGAGGCTCACGCTGACGGCACTGCACCGGCCTGATCTGGTCGTGCAGGCGCGCGATGCCGGGCGGTTGAGCCCGCAGGATGAAGTGACATTGTCAGCCTTGTCTGGCATATTGCTATAATGGAAGGCTACCCGATCCTCTGGTCGACCGCTTCTTCACTATGATGGGCGCCTAGTGCACCTCTCACGTATCGAAGCCTTTGTGTCATCCCGACACTGGTGCGTCCATGATCCATTTGAGAAAACCATGAACCTCATTCAAACCCTTGAGCAAGAAGAAATTGCTCGTCTCGGTAAAACGATCCCCGATTTCGCACCTGGTGACACTGTTGTTGTCAGCGTGAACGTGGTTGAAGGCACGCGCAAGCGCGTGCAGGCCTATGAAGGCGTCGTGATTGCCAAACGCAATCGTGGCCTCAACAGTGGCTTTATCGTTCGCAAGATCTCCAGCGGCGAAGGCGTGGAGCGTACGTTTCAGACCTATAGCCCGCTGATCGCCGGCATTGAAGTCAAGCGTCGCGGCGATGTCCGTCGAGCCAAGCTCTACTACCTGCGTGACCGCAGCGGCAAGTCGGCACGTATCAAGGAAAAGCTGCCTGCCAAGAAGACAGCCATCGCGTAAAGCGATCTGTATTTGCAAAAAGCCGCTACAGTTTGACGCTGTGGCGGCTTTTTGCCATTTGGGCCCACGCGTTTAAAACGTCAAAGAGCATCCCAGAGCATCCCAGAGCGTCTCATTAGGCGCCTACAGACTTTTGAAATTCGTTTTACGCTTCATCCCTCTTTCCCCGTGAGCAAACCTTTCACCCCACTGTCCAAACTGCCGAATTTTGATCCGCACAAAGTGGCAGTGACCGGAATTGACACGCACTTGCCTGCCGTGCCGAGTTTGCAAATGCATCCGGATGCGTTGCGCCAGCGTTTCGTGGCACCACCCGTGTGGCAACCTGAATTTAACGAAGAGGGCCGGTATGCAGACCGTCCTTCCATGCATGCGTCGGTTTTGGTGCCTATCGTGATGCGTGATCAGCCGATGGTGCTGTTGACGCAGCGCACGGCGCACCTTTCTACCCACTCTGGTCAGATTGCTTTTCCGGGAGGCAAAGCAGATGCCGATGACGTCGACGCTGCTGCTACCGCGATTCGCGAAGCACAAGAGGAAGTGGGGCTGGATCCGCGATTTGTTGATGTGCTGGGTAATTTGTCTGTCTACGTAACCGGCAGTTCGTTCGTCATCACGCCTGTGGTCGCCTTGGTTCAACCGGACTTTATCGTCACACCGAACGCGAATGAAGTCGCAGATGTATTTGAAGTGCCGCTGGCATTTCTCATGAATCCGTCCAATCACCGCCATCACATTTTTGACTTTGACGGGCGCCAGCGCGAATGGCTTTCCATGCCCTTTGAGGACTTGAGCCATAACCCCTCGAAGCAGCGTTTCATTTGGGGTGCCACTGCAGGCATGCTGCGAAACTTTTATCGGTTTCTTTCGGCCTAGCCCGATCTCGGTTGAAATGCATGCAGTAGCGGTTTGGCCTGCTTCATGGTGCTGCATCAGGCCGCTATGATTGCAGTATGAGCTTTTCCGCCATTCTTCTCGCCTTGTTGCTGGAGCAGGCGCGCCCGTTAACAAGAGGTAATTCTGTACACGCTGCGCTGCGGGCCTGGGTGCGCTGGGCCAGCAGAAATTTTGACGCCGGACGGCCCCACCATGGCTGGCTGGCTTGGGGATTTGCTGTTGGTGTTCCCACGTTTGTCTCTCTGGCCGTTCATTGGCTGCTGGTCGCCACGGTGGGCTGGCTGGCTGCGGTGATATGGAGCATCGCCGTGCTGTATGTCACGCTGGGGTTTCGGCAATTCAGTCACCATTTCACAGATATCCGTGACGCGCTTGAGGCGGGTGATGAAGCGCAGGCGCGTGAGTTGCTGGCACAGTGGCAGCAAATTGACGCGAGCGCCTTGCCGCGTAGCGAAATCGTTCGCCATGTGATTGAGCACTCGGTCCTGGCTGCGCATCGGCATGTGTTCGGCGTACTCGGATGGTTCTCCGTGCTTGCCGCGTTTGGTCTTGGTCCGGCGGGTGCGGTGTTGTACCGTTTGAGCGAATTTGTCGCCCGCTACTGGCAGCATCAAAGCAAAGCCCATCATCAGCCAGTGAGTGCGGCGCTTCAGGGGGTAGCGGCAAACGCCTGGTATGTCATTGACTGGTTGCCCGCGCGCATTACCGCGCTTGGCTTCGCCGTGGTGGGAAGTTTTGAAGAAGCCATCGATGCCTGGCGCAATTATGCGCAGCGGTCGGGTCGCACGAATGATGGCGTGATTCTCTCGGCCACATCCGGGGCCGTGAACGTCCGTCTCGGTGGTGCGCCTTTGAGATCATCAGAAAGTTTGCAAGATGGCGGGGCTACATCGTCTGGCCAGGAGCCCGAACTGGCGCACCTGCGAAGTATCGTCGGCCTCGTGTGGCGTACAGTGGTGATGTGGATGCTATTGCTGGCATTGCTGACGCTGGCGCGTTTGTTGGGATGATCAACACGCACTCGTTTTTGAGTCCCGTGGTGCATGGTTTGGTGCCTTATGTGCCGGGAGAACAGCCCAAAATTGACGGGCTCGTCAAACTCAACACCAATGAGAATCCGTTTCCACCTTCGCCCAGGGTGGTAGCTGCCATTGCCGCCGCGGCCCAACATGGCTTGCAGTTGTACCCGGATCCGCAAGCCCTGGCTTTCAGGCAGGCGGTTGCAAAACACCATGGCATCCTGGCGGAGCAGGTATTTGCGGGCAATGGCTCTGACGAAGTACTGGCCCACGCCTTTTTCACGTTCTTCCAGCACGGCTGTCCGCTACTTATGCCGGACATCACCTACAGCTTTTACCAAGTCTATTGCGGGCTATACGGAATCCCGTTTGAATGGGTACCACTGGGTGCCAACCTGCGTCTTGATGTGGCTGCATTTGCGCGACATGCGCAGCAACCTGTGGCCGGCGTTGTCATTGCCAACCCGAATGCACCCACCGGCATCGGATTACCGCTAAGCGATATTGAACGCCTGCTGCAAATGCACCCCCAGTGCGTGGTGCTGGTGGATGAAGCCTACGTTGATTTTGGGGGTGAAAGTGCGATGAGTCTGATCCATCGGTACGCCAATTTGCTAGTCGTTCACACGCTGTCAAAGTCCCGCTCCCTGGCTGGATTGCGTGTTGGTTTTGCCTGTGGCCAGGCGCATTTGATCGAGGCACTGGAGCGCGTCAAGAACAGTTTCAACTCTTACCCGCTGGATCGTCTGGCCATCGTTGGGGGTGTGGCGGCGTTTGAGGACCAGGCGTATTTTGAGCAGTGCTGCGCTCAAGTCATCCACACGCGTGAGGGGCTGGTCTTGCAACTTGAGGACCTGGGGTTTGAGGTGTTGCCCTCGCAGGCAAATTTTGTATTTGCTCGCCATCCGGGTCACGACGCCTCTGAGCTTGCCGCAAATCTACGCAAACGCGCGGTGCTCGTGCGTCACTTCAAGGTGACTCGCATTGAACAATATCTGCGCATCAGTGTGGGAACGCCCCAGCAATGTGATGCGCTTATGCAAGCGATGGTCGAAATCCTTGGCCATGCATAGCCACTGACGTGGCGCGATGTTTCAGTACCGGGGCTGACTCAATTCAGCAAATAAATCGCTATATATTTTATAGCGGTTGGCGCTTATTTCTTGTGGGCCAGCAGGCAATTCGGCTTTAGAAACAGCGGCCATGACGCCGCAACCTGGCTCATGTAGGTGGGTGCAGTTGTAAAACTTGCAGTGGGCTACATGGGGTTTCAGGTCCGGCATGTAGGCCGCCAGCTGTGCGGGGTCGATGTGATTCAGGCCAAACTCCTGAAAACCGGGGGAGTCAATCAGCGCAGTGGACTTCTCATCACCTGACCCTTTGTCAACCCAATACCAGGTGGTACTCGTCGTGGTGTGCTTGCCCGAATTCAGTGCCTGGGATATCTCACCCGTCTGTGCCAGTGCACCGGGTGCCAGCAGGTTGATCAGGGTGCTCTTGCCCGCGCCTGAGGGACCCAGCACCAGCGTGGTTTTGCCACCCAGAAGTTTGAGCAATTCGGCCCGGTCAACCTCACCCGACTTTTTGAGCGATAGCGGCAGCACGCCGTAATGCATGTGGCGATAAGGCCGTAGCCATTGCCAGGCACGCTCAAACGGTTCCACCAAGTCGCTCTTATTGAGAGCAATGATGGGTGTAATGTGCTCTGCCTCGGCCGCAATCAGGGCGCGAGACAACTGGCTGCTGGAGAACTCGGGCTCTGCTGCAATCAGAATCAGAACCTGATCCAGGTTGGCCGCAAACGACTTGGTGCGCACCTCATCCTGTCGGTAAAACAGGTTGCGGCGGGCCTCAATTTTCTCGATGGTGCCTTCGTCCTGCGAGGCCTGCCACAGCACGCGGTCCCCCACCACACCTTGGCTCTTCTTGCCCCGCGAATGGCATATCAGGCGCTTGCCTTCCGGCGTTTCGACCAGAAAATGACGACCAAAGTTGCCCACGATTAGACCTTGGGACCCCACGCTTGCCACTTTGCGTGCTGCGCTGCCTCCCGGCGGGGTGAATTTTGGTTTCACCGCACTTTGCGAGCCCGGGGGCGACCCGTCTGAAAATTGCCGCTGGGATTGCTTCATGCGATCAACGCGTCAATTTGCGTGGCACATTCAAAATCTGTGCTGGAAATGCCACCCACATCGTGCGTATTGAAGCGGACCCCGCAGCGGTTGAAATGCACCGACAAGTCTGGGTGGTGGTCCTGCGCGTTGGCAATGAAGGCGACGGCGTTGACGAATGAGATGGTCTCGTAGTAATTGGCAAATGTATAGGTCTTCTCGATGGCGAGGGTGGGTCCGTCACCGGTGAGCTTCCAGCCGTCAAGTTGAGCCAGACTTGCTACAATTTCTGTAGCTTTCAGCGCCCGCCTGGAAAGGGAAGAC
>JANPAZ010000028.1:0-22594 GCA_031430225.1 Rhodoferax sp.
GATATGTCCACCCGTTTCCGCGACCGCAAACAGTCGCTGAGGCAGCTCGTCAATACATTGGCAAAGCAATATGCATCCATTCCCGGCAATTACCTGGCGTTCTTTAGCAGCTTTGATTACCTGCAAATGGCGGCTGACGAATTGATGGCATCGCACCCCGGCATTGCCGTGTGGGTGCAGTCCCGGCGCATGAGCGAAGCCGCCCGCGATACCTTTTTGGCGCGGTTTAAGGTGCAGGGACAGGGGATTGGTTTCGCCGTTTTGGGGGGGGCTTTTGGGGAGGGAATCGATCTGCCCGGCGACCGGCTCATTGGCGCATTCATCGCAACGCTGGGCCTTCCCCAGATCAATCCCGTCAATGAACAAATCCGCCAACAGGTGCAGGCCGGTCTGGGCCATGGCTACAACTACACGTATCTGTTCCCCGGTATTCAAAAAGTCGTGCAGGCTGCGGGCCGGGTTATTCGAACACCTCTGGATCGGGGGGTGGTGCATCTCATGGACGACCGATTTGCAAGGCCTGAGGTTCAGAGGTTGCTGCCTGCCTGGTGGCAGGTTTCGGCGTCGACTCCCAAGCCTGCCGCAATCAGCGCAGGCCGCCACCCAGCGCGTTTTCGGCCCGCTGGATGAGTTCGATTTTGTAGCCATCCGGGTCCGTCACGAAGGCGATCACGGTGGTGCCGCCCTTGACGGGGCCAGCCTCACGCGTGACATTACCGCCGGATGCCTTGATCTTGTCGCAGGCGGCATAAGCGTCGGGGACGCCTAGCGCAAGGTGACCAAAGGCGGTGCCCATGTCGTAGCTGTCCACGCCGTGGTTGTAGGTGAGCTCAATCTCAGCGTGATCGGGGTTATTTCCGTAGCCTACGAACGCCAGCGAATATTTGTATTCGGGGTTCTCTGACGTACGCAGAAGCTTCATGCCCAGGATCTGGGTGTAGAAGTCGATGGAGCGTTGAAGGTTGCCAACGCGCAGCATGGTGTGAAGTAGTCGCATCAAGCAATTATGGTGCGGGTTTTTGAACTGTGCTGGCCCGGCATCCCCTTATGATGTGCTGAATGAGTCAGCTTATCGAAAAGGATACAAAAAACAGCTTCCGCCTGGCTCGGCTACCGCTGCGTTTACAACTCGGTTTCTTGGTCCTGGCAATCCTAGTTCCTGTCTTTGGCGCGATGGGTTGGTATCTGGTTCAGGAGCGCCATCGCACCCGAGACAGGGTGGTGGTCGCGTTGAGCGGTCGCGCGGAACTGATCGCGGTGAGTCTTCGGGCGTTTCTTGATCGCAATGAGGGCGTTTTGGGTCGCCTGGCGCAGCGCCCGTTGGTCAGCGCGCTGGATCCGTCGCGTTGCGATCCCATATTGCAGCAATATGCTTCTTTGCAGCCCGAGTTCATCAATGTGGTGGTGCGCGATCTTCGTGGTAACACGGTGTGTGCCATGCATGCTGCCACAGCCAGCAGCGCTGAACTCGCGGCATTCCCCTGGTTCAAGGAGACCCTTGCGAGTTCCGGCTTTCACGTCAGCGATGCCTTTTTTGGACCTTTGGCAAAACGATGGGTCATCATGCTGTCGCACCCGGTACATGACGTCAACGGGGTGATCAATGGTTTCGTGATGGTACCGGTCGACTTGCTCAAACTCAGCCAGAGTGTGTTGGCAGTGACGCCTCAAAATGTGATCGCCGTCGTGAATGACCGCCAGCCCAGAATTATTTTGCGCTCCACAGATCCAGAGGCATTCATTGGCAAGTCGACACCTTCAACCGTCGCGAATGACACTCGTGGTCAGGGCCTAGGTAGCGTCACCACCAGAGATGCGCAGGGCGTACTCCGGTTGTGGGCCTTCAGCACATTGCCACCTGAGGGCTGGCGCGTTGCAGTGGGTATCCGGGAGGACGATGCGTTTGCCGCTTCAGACCGCGCTTTTCGCAACGGGCTTGTGGCCGGTGCGGCGATTTTGCTGGCTTCGCTGTTGCTGGCATGGCGCATTGGCCGGCGCATCGCCCGCCCTATTGCCGCTTTGGCTGACGTGTCTGCCCGGGTCGCTTCAGGCGACCGTGCAGCCCGGGCACCATTGGGCACGGGCGCTCAGGAGTTTGAAATCGTGGCGCGGGCCTTTAACCGTATGCTGGATGTGCGGGGGCTGGCGGAGGCCACCGTGGTTGAGCGTGAGCGACGTCTGAATTTCCTTTTGTCCAGAACGTCAGCGGCCATTTTTACGTCAAAAGCGTCGGGAGACTTCGCATTTACCTTTGTGTCGGACAGCGTGGAAAACCTCACGGGGTGTTCAGTGGCGGAGTTTATGTCGACTCCCAACTATTGGTCTGATCACATTCATCCTGACGACTTGCAGCGGTTTCGGTCGCTCAAATCCATCTTGATGGACAAAGGTTTTGTGACTTTTGAATACCGTTTCATGCACAAGGACGGCAACTACCGCTGGATTCGCGATGAAATGCGATGCTTTCGCGATGCGGCGGGCGAGCCTGTTGAAGTCATCGGGTTCCTCGTGGATATCAACGAGAGCCGACATGCCCAAGACTTATTGCGGGCCAATGAAGAGCGCTTTCGCTCCCTGGTTGACCTGTCATCTGACTGGTACTGGGAGCAGGATGCCCAGTTCCGCTTTGTCAGTGTTGACGGCGGCGTTTCGTCCAAGGGCAGCAACTTCATGACCGAAAATCTCGGAAAGACGCGTTGGGACATTGAAGCGCTGAACATGTCGCCAGCAGATTGGGACCATCATCGGGCCGTATTAAACGCGCACGAGTCCTTCCGGGACTTGGTCATCAAGCGACCTGACAACGAGGGGCGTGCGCGCTGGATGTCAGTGAGCGGGTCCCCAATTTTCGACGACCAGGGTGTTTTTCAAGGGTATCGGGGCGTCGGGCGTGACATCACGGCGCAGGAGCAGGCGGCAGAGCGCATCAACTGGCTGGCGTTTTATGACCCACTGACCGAGCTTCCCAACCGGCGTCTCCTGAGTGAAAAACTAAAAAAAGCGCTGCTGGATCTGACACGAAGTGGCTGCTGCGGTGCTTTGCTTTTCATTGATCTTGACAATTTCAAAACCCTTAACGACACCCTGGGTCATGACACGGGTGACCTGTTGCTGCAGCAGGTTGCGATCCGCCTGGTGACTTGTGTTCGCGGGGCCGATACGGTGGCCCGACAGGGTGGAGATGAGTTTGTGGTGATCCTGGAAGGACTCGATGCCGATGAATCCTGCGCGGCTGCGCATGCCGAAGCGGTTGGGCAAAAAATTCTGTCAACCCTTAACGAGCCGTATATGCTCGGAGGCAGAGCCCATCGCAGTACACCCAGCATTGGAATTACCCTTTTTGGCCGCCCCGGTCTTTTGCACGACGAATTGCTGAAACAGGCCGATCTGGCGATGTACCAGGCCAAGGCCGCCGGACGTAATACCTTGCGGTTCTTTGATGCGCAAATGCAGGCAGACGTGTCAAACCGGGTCGTCATGGAAGCCGAGTTGGGCGAGGGATTGCTGCGCGGTGAAATGGTGCTGCATTACCAACCCGTGATGTACCGCGATGGTTCAGTCACCGGTGCGGAGGCACTGGTGCGCTGGCAGCACCCCCAACGCGGCCTGGTCTGGCCCGGTGAGTTTGTCGCGCTGGCCGAGTCAACGGGCCAGATCCTGCCGATGGGCAGATGGGTGCTTGAGTCCGCTTGCAAGCAACTGGTGGCATGGGCTTCCAGAGCTGAAACGCGCCACCTGACACTGGCTGTCAATGTGAGCACAACTCAATTCAGTCAACCGGACTTTGTGGCTGAAGTTGAGGGCATTCTGGCGGCAACGGGTGCCTGTGCAGACCTGCTGCGACTGGAACTGACAGAGAGTTTGCTGGCACACGACATGGACGACATCATTGTGAAAATGTCCGCACTGAAGGTCAGGGGTGTGCGATTCTCGCTCGACGATTTCGGCACAGGCTACTCGTCACTGAGCTATCTCAAAAGGCTGCCGCTGGATCAGCTCAAAATTGACAAGTCGTTTGTGCGCGATGTGCTCGTGGATCCCAATGATGCGGCTATTGCGCGAACGATTGTGGCGCTGGGCGAAAGCCTGAGCCTCTCGGTGGTGGCTGAAGGTGTGGAGACTGAAGGACAGCACAAGTTTCTGGCGGCAAACGGCGTCGATGCCTACCAAGGCTATCTTTTTAGCAGGCCGTTGCCGATTGCTGACTTTGATGCGTTTGTCCTTGCCAAGACTTAGCACGGCGTTTACGCGGACAATCTGGGCCAAATCGCCCGCATGACCCGACAAACTGCCTCCCTTTCTGCTGCCACACAACGCAGCGTGCTCCTGCTTTCGTTCGCGACTTTTTCCAGCATGGCGGTTCAGCGCATGTGCGATGCCATGTTGCCGGAACTGTCCCGTGTCTTCTCGGTCACCCTGGCCCAGGCCGCGCAAGTTGTGTCGGTATTCGCCGTGGTTTATGGCCTGTCGCAGCTGTTTTATGGCCCTATGGGCGACAGACTGGGTAAGTTCAAGGTGCTGACGTTTGCCACGCTGGCCTGCAGCGTTGGCTGTATTGCCGCAGCGTTTGCGCCCAGCCTTGACATGCTGATTGCCGCCCGGGTGCTGGTGGCTTTGGGCGCAGCGGCCATTATTCCGCTGTCTTTGGCCTGGATTGGTGATGCTGTGCCTTACGAGCGGCTGCAGGCAACGCTGGCGCGCGTGGGGTTGGGCACCACCCTGGGAATTGTGGGGGGCCAGCTCATTGGCGGCCTCTTCACTGATACTTTGGGCTGGCGTTGGGCATTCGGTTTCATGACACTGCTGTTTGGGGCGGTGGGCACGTTGCTGTTGTCGGACCTGCGACAACAATCAGTCAAACCCCATTCACCTGGATCACAGGGGCCTTTGGCACCAGTCGACAGGCCGGGTTTTATGGCCCAGATGCTGGGCATCATCACCGGGCGGTGGTCTCGGGTGGTTTTGATGGTGGCTTTTGTGGAGGGTGCCGCAGGCTTTGGCGTGCTTGCAATCTGGGCTTCGCATTTGCATCAGACCCTGGGGCTCAAACTGTCTATAGCCGGGTTGATCGTTGCGATGTTTGGCTTCGGGGGCATGGTCTACATGGCCATGGCGCGAGTTTTGATTGGCCGGTTTCGGCCGTCTGCGCTGGCTGTTTTGGGGGTGGCCCTGCTGGGCGTGTCCACGCTCGTTCTGGGTTTCTCGCCTTTTTGGTGGCCAACGGTGCCTGCGAGTCTTGTCGGCGGGTTTGGCTTTTTCATGTTCCACAACACCATGCAGACAAATGCAACGCATATGGCACCGCATGCGCGTGGCACGGCGGTGTCCCTGTTTGCGTCTTTTCTGTTTCTGGGGCAATCCGCCGGGGTTTACGCCGCCGCATTGTTGATTGAACGCCTGGGCTCTGCTGTCGTCATCGCACTGGGGGGTGGCACACTTTTTGCCGCCGGATCTTTGTTCTGCCTTGCATTGCGCCGACGCGAAGGACAAGTGCATCAGCCCTGAGTCTGCTTGAATGGGGGAACTCAGACCCGTTGCGAGTCCTGCAGCAGGCTGTCAATTTCCTGTTGCATGGCCTTGGTCAGCGATGCAAAGGTTTTCAGTTTGCGGGTGTTATCGCGCAATCGGTCACCAATGCGCATGGCAATGGCCATCATGAGTTTGGCACCCACCTTGGGGTCGTCCTTAAGCAATTTCAGCAAGCCCCGTCGCGTCAGCATGGCGCAGCACAAATCTGTTTCTGCGGTGCAGGAGGCCGACCTTGGCAAGCCGTCGAGCAAACCCAGCTCGCCGTGCAGACTGCCCGGACCCAGCACAGTCACGGTGTAGGGCGTGTCTCGGCTGATCACAATGTTGTCAACCAGAACATCGCCATCCAGAATCAGCGCCATGAAGTCGGTTTCATGCTCTTCACCCTCGCGAATGAAAACTGTGCCCCGGGGAATCCGTTTTGGCCGCATATAGCGCATGATGATCTGCGCTTCGGCCAGACGCAGTTGCATCAGGGCGGACGGGGCTATCAGCATTTCTGCGGCCATGCTGGCGCTTGGAAAATCACGAAACTCCTGGCGATCGGATGCAGACAGGTTCCAGCCCTGGGTGGACGACATGAGTTTGTCGTGAAGAAACTTGAACATGGCAATTGGCGGTAATGGCAGGGCTTGATTGTCGCCTTATCCGATGACCTTCCCGTCGAAGCTGCGATTGCCCCTTGCCAGGCCAGGCGCCGGTGCTTAACGCCGCAGCAGCGTCTATTTTTTACCGGGAATTTCAAACACCAGGCACGTGGTGGTCGCGTGCGCGTACAGCGTGCCATCTGGCCCAATGAGGCGCGCCTCGGCGGTGGCGAGTTGCCTGCCGCAATGGATCACGGTACCAATCGCGCGCACACGTTGCACCTTGGGTGTGAGAGCCTTGACGATGTTCACACCCAGTTCGGCCGTGGTGTAGCCGCGACCGGGCGGCATCATGGTGTGCACCGCGCAACCCAGCGCTGAATCAAGCAGCGTGGCAAACCACCCACCGTGAATGGTGCCGAGCGGATTCAGATGGGCGATGCCCGGTGTACCCTGAAAAACAGAGCGACCCGGCCCGGCTTCGACGATGGAAAAGTCGAGGGTCTTGGCGATGGGCGGGTACGGAATCTCGCCGTTTAACATGGCTTGCATGATCTCCAGGCCGCTCATGCCTGCGATCTGATCCGGCCGTGCTACACCGGCACCGGGGCCAGCGCTGAGGCGTTGATGCACGGCGTTTTCTTCTGCGATCCAGTTTTCGAGTTGATGGAGTGCTGTCATCGGGTGGATTTCTTTCGCGCATGTCATGCGTTGAGTACAAATATATATTGTATATGCAAGTATTGCAGCTACAATTATAAAATGAAAAATACACTTGCCTTGTTAGCGCCGGGTTCAGTGCCTGAAGTGGTGTTGCCTCAGGGGTGCACCAACTTCCAGTTGCGTCAGCTGATGCGACGGGTATCGCAGCATTACGACGCCGAGATGAGCCGGATTGGCTTAAAGACCACTCAGTACTCGCTGCTGTCTCACATCGTCAACTTAGGCCCCATTCGCCCTGGTGACCTGGCAACGGCCATGAAAATGGAGCCATCCACGCTGACGCGAAACCTCAAACCACTGGTCAGTGCGGGATGGGTAGAGCAAACGGCCGGAGACGACGGGCGCAGCCGGTCCATTTCCATCACCGAATTGGGCCGTGCGAAGCGAACCGAGGCCCAGCGCCGCTGGAAGGTGGCTCAGCTTGGCCTCAACCAGACGTTGGGTGTGCAGCGCGTTGTGGCGTTGCACGCGTTGATCCAGGAATCGCTCGAATTGCTCAAACCCGTTGCAGGAGGCGATGATGAAGTCTAAATCTCCCGGCAAACACGTTGCCTTCTGGCTGGTTTTGCTGGCTGCTGCGGGTACTTTTGCGTTGACCATGGGCACCCGTCAGACGATGGGCCTGTTTTTGAGCTCGCTCAATACGTCTACTGGCCTGGGGTTGGGCAGCATCAGCCTCGCGTTTGCATTTGGGCAACTCTGGTGGGGACTGACCCAGCCCTTTGCCGGTGCGTTTGCCGACAAAGTGGGTGCCGGGCGCGTGCTCTTTATCGGTGTAGCGCTGGTGGCTCTGGGTACCTTCATCACCCCCTTCATGACAACCACTGCGGGGCTTATTTTTGCCATTGGTGTGCTTGCGGCCGGCGGCGCGGGCATGGCGGGGCCAGCGGTGTTGATGGCTGCCACCGCCCGCATGATTCCCGCTGAAAAACGCGGCATGGCGACGGGCATCGTCAATGCGGGCGGCTCGTTTGGCCAGTTCCTCATGGCTCCCATCGCCGGGGCGTTGCTCGTTGGTTTGGGGTGGGCCAGCGCCATGCAGGTTTTGGGCTTGATCGTGTTGCTGGCCCTGCCCGCCGCGTTTGTGCTCAGTGGCCATTCGCAGCCGCCTGCAGGTCCTGCTGCGCCAGGCGCGGCTGTCGCTGCCCAGAAACCCTTGGGCACGCGCGAGGCCATCCGGGAGGCGCTGCGCAACCCCAGCTATCTGATGCTGGCGGGAGGCTTCTTTGTGTGCGGGTTTCATGTGGCTTTTCTGGGCACGCATCTGCCAGGGGTGGTGGCTTCGTGCGGGCTGCCCACCCAGTGGGGTGCCTGGTCGCTCGGCATTCTTGGCCTGTTCAATATCGTGGGCAGCCTCGCCATGGGTTGGGCCGTAGGACGCTGGCGCATGAAGTCGCTGCTGTCGCTGGTGTACGCCACACGTGCGGTGGCCGTGATTGCGTTCCTGCTGGCACCTAAAACGGGACTGGTCATGCTGGTGTTTGCCGCAGTGATGGGGCTGACCTTTCTAAGCACCGTGCCGCCCACCGCCGGGCTGGTAGCCAAGTTTTTTGGTACGGCCAATATGGCAACTTTGTTTGGTGTGGTCATGCTCACCCACCAGGTGGGTGGTTTTCTCGGCGCCTGGCTGGGTGGCAAGGTGTTTGAAGCTACTGGCAATTACGATTGGGTGTGGTACATCGACGTCGTGCTGGCGGTGGGCGCAGCGCTGATCCATCTGCCGATTCGGGAAGCCAAAGTGACGCGTGGTGTCACGGCCTAAAAGATGAGCACTATGGACCCCAGAACCCGCATGCTGCTTGAAGCGCCCATCGCCCCCACACTGCTGCGGCTCGGTGCGCCCAATGTACTGGTGATGCTGGCGCAAGCGGCCGTGGGCTTGATAGAGACCTACTTCGTGGGCAAGCTGGGAACGGACGCGCTTGCAGGCATGGCCCTGGTGTTCCCCCTCGTCATGCTGATGCAGATGACCTCCGGTGGCGCGATGGGGGGCGGCATTGCCTCAAGCATTGCGCGGGCGCTGGGTGGCAAACGCAATGCCGATGCAAATGCATTGGTGGTGCATGCCATCACGATTGCCATTGGGTTCAGTCTGGTTTTCATGGTGGCATTGCTCGTGGGTGGTCGCTGGCTCTACACAGAAATGGGTGGCACGGGCGCTGCGCTGGATGCGGCCCTGACCTACTCAAACTGGGTTTTTTCCGGGGCCATTCTGGTCTGGGTGTTCAACTCGCTGGCTTCCATCCTTCGTGGCACGGGCAACATGGCCACGCCGGCCTGGGTGACAGTCAGCGGCACATTTGTTTTGGTCCCGTTATCGCCTCTGCTGATCTTTGGCTGGGGTCCGATCCCGGGTATGGGGATTGCAGGGGGAGCGGTGGCACTGTTGAGTTACTACGCCATCGGCAGCATCGCGCTGGCAACCTACCTTTGGTCGGACAAGAGCTTGTTGCGTCCTAACCTGAAAACCCTTCGGTTTCGCAAACCCCTGTTCTGGGACATCCTGCGCGTTGGGCTGGTGGGCACCGTATCCACAGTGGCCACCAATCTGGCCATTGGCATCACCACCGCGCTGGTGGGGGGGTTTGGCACGGCAGCCATTGCAGGCTACGGCACCGCGTCGCGGCTTGAATATCTGCTGGTCCCACTGGTGTTTGGGTTGGGCAGCCCGCTGGTGGCCATGGTGGGAACCTGCATAGGTGCAGGCAAGCGCGAACGTGCGCTACGAGCGACCTGGATAGGGGCTGCGCTATCTTTCGCCATGGCCGAGGCTATTGGCCTATGGGCTGCGTTTTTCCCTCACGCCTGGTTAACGCTCTTCAACGCAGACCCGGCCATGCTGGAGGCGGGCACGCTTTATTTGCGGGCCGTGGGGCCGGTCTATGGATTTTTTGGCCTGGGGCTGGTGTTGTACTTTGCCTCGCAAGGCGCAGGGCGTTTGCTGTGGTCGGTCATAGGCAATGTCGTGCGGCTGGCAGTGGCGGCGTTGGGTGGGTGGCTCGTATTGCACTGGTGGGGCGGTGGTCTGACAGCCATTTTTGTGGCTCAGGGCGTTGCCCTGGTCCTGTACGGCCTTGTCAATGCATGGGCCATTGCGGGTGGCGCCTGGTTTGGCCGGGTGGGCTGGCCACGCACCACTGCGGCACTGCTCAATCGGGTCTGACCGTCACCCCTGGCAAACCCCCCATGGCACCGCGGTGAACGATGGGGCAATTCACCACGACGCCACTTGAAGCCAGCACTACCAATCCTTTTTCGGACGCGTCGAGCACATCTTCCTCGGACACCAGGACGCGCTTTGTGGTACCTGGTTTCCAGGTGACAGTCATCATCAGCCACAGCGGGCTGTAAGCGGCCTCACTGCTCAAGTACCCCATTGGCTTGGGCGCGGAGGCAAACACATTGTCTTGCACGCTGTTGGTGAAAGCGTAGACTTTGTCGACTGAGGTGGGGCGGCCAGGTGCTGACCTTTCAGGCAGTGCATGGGCAAGACGCGGCGCAAAGTTGGCTCCTTTGTCTTTGGCAACAGCGGCGTCCGATACATCTGTGGTGATGTAGAAAACGACTTGGCCCTCATACCACCCTCGCTGGAGCGGTACATGGGCTATCCCTGTCGCTCGGGGTCCGACAGGTGTCGCACAGGCGGACAAGAGCAGGCAGGCACATAAGGCAAGTGCACCGAACCTGGTGTCAAATGGGTTTTTATGGAAACTCCCGGTGACGCTGCAACGCATTGAAAACTCCAGAATTTGGTGTGGTGAATGACCTTTATGCGTTAGTCGGATTCAACGCCCAAACCTTACACACCACAAATGAAACACTTCAACGCTGGCAGCATGGCAAAACATACCCAGACCTTAGACATGAAGCTGGCCCCTGGTATTCGCTCGCGAATCGTGCGCGATGTGAATGGCCTGGAGATGCATGTTCTTGAAACGGGCTTCGGCGACGAGGCCCGCCCCGCCGTCCTGTTGCTTCATGGGTTTCCCGAACTGGCTTATAGCTGGCGCAAAGTGATGCTGCCGTTGGCCCAGGCTGGCTTTAGAGTGATAGCGCCCGATCAGCGTGGCTATGGACAAACCTTGGGGTGGGACGGCGCTTTCGATGGTGACGTCCGGTCATTCCGCCCGATCAACCTTGTTCAAGACGCGGTGGCGCTGGTATTTGCCTTGGGCCTGAAGAAAGTCCAAGCGGTTGTGGGGCACGACTTCGGTTCGTCCGTGGCGGCCTGGTGTGCGCTGATCCGCCCTGACATCTTTCGCTCGGTGGTCATGATGAGTGCCCCGTTTGGCGGGCCACCGGCACTTACTTTTGGCTCCGACTCAATGGGAGCATCACCGACTGGACAGATGATGGGGCCACAGCTTCACGAAGAGCTGGCTGCACTGGCGCGTCCCCGCAAGCACTATCAGTGGTATTACTCAACCCCGGACGCTGACGGAAATATGCGCCATGCCCCGCAAGGTATTCATGCTTTCATGCGCGCCTATTACCATCACAAAAGTGCAGATTGGCGACATAACATTCCCGTGGCGCTAAAAGATGCCAGCGCAGTTGAGCTGGCCAGGATGCCGACCTACTACCTGATGGATTTGCACCTGGGCATGGCAGAGACGGTGGCACCCGAGATGCCTGACACCGCTGCCATTGCGCGCTGTTGTTGGCTGCCCGAAGACGAACTTGCGATCTACACTGCCTCGTTTGCCCACACTGGCTTTCAGGGCGCATTGAATTGGTACCGTTGCAGCACCAGCGATGAGATCGTGAGTGAGCTCAAAGTGTTTTCCGGGCGCACGATCGACGTGCCCTCAGGCTTTATTGCGGGTGCCAGCGATTGGGGGGTGTACCAGAAGCCTGGTGCTTTCGAGGCCATGCAATCACGGGTCTGCACCCGTATGGCCTCGTGTGACCTGGTTGAAGGTGCCGGCCATTGGGTTCAGCAGGAGAAGCCGGAGGCGGTTACGCGGCTATTGCTGACGTTTCTCTCTGCCCATCAAAGTGCCTAGACGGGCACCGTGTAATTCAGGGTCATTCGGCCACCATCCACCGTGACAATTTCCCCGGTGACATAGCTGGCTGCATCGCTGGCCAGCCAGGCCACCACATCAGCAATCTCGCTGGGCTTACCCAACCGCTTCATGGGGGTCCGGCTCATGATTTTGGCCTTGGCTTCTTCGCTCGTCAGCACGGCCTTGGCGGCCAGCTCGGTGGCTATGGTGCCGGGTGCCACCGCGTTGACTCGAATGTTGTGGGGTGCCAGGGCCAACGCCATCACACGGGTCAACTGGTTGATGCCACCCTTGCTGACGTTATAGCTGGCGATAGTTGGAATGGCCATGACGCCATTGACGGAACTCATATTCACAATGCTGCCGCGACCCAGACCGTTATCTGCGTTTGCCATCTTTCGCGCCACGGCTTGCCCCATGAGGAATGAGCCCTTGAGATTTACGCGCAACACGGCGTCAAAGTCTTCTTCAGATACGTCCAGAAAATCTGCAGCGCGAAAGATCCCGGCGTTATTCACCAGGATGTCAATGCGACCATGAGACTTCATGGCACCGGCCACAGCAGCGTCTACGTCAGTCTTGTTTCCCACGTCGCAATGCAAGTACAGCGCACCGAGTTCAGCAGCCAGAGCCTGGCCGCGCACGTCATCCACATCTGCCAGAACCACGTGCGCATTCTCGGCTGCGAAACGGCGGGCGCAAGCCTCACCTATGCCCTGTGCGCCCCCGGTGATGATGACGACGCGCCCACCGTGCCCAAACGAGGGTTCGGCAGAATTTAATAAGTTTTTAATGCTCATGCCCGCATGGAATCTTGATAGTTAGCTATAAAGTCAATAGCATCCTGTTTCACGTTTGCGGCCTCCTTGCCGGGCTTGTACAAGCTCGACCCAATGCCAAAGCCCAGCGCACCGGCCCCGCGCCATGCCGCCATGTTGTCAGCCGTGATGCCACCCACAGGCAGCAACAGGGTACCGGCCGGCAGCACGGCGAGCATCGCCTTGACGACGGCTGGCGTTGCCAGCTCGGCCGGAAACAGTTTCAGCCCATGTGCACCTGATGCCAGTGCCGCAAACGCTTCAGTGGGTGTCATGACGCCTGGCAAACACACCATGCCCAATCTAACGGCTTCGCGCACCACATCGGCATTGAAATTAGGCGAGACGATCAACTCGCCGCCTGCACCCTGTACATCATGCACCTGAGCCACGGTGAGCACCGTACCTGCACCCACCAATGCATCTGGATGTTGCTGTGCAAGCAAGGTAATGCTGGTGAGGGGGTCTGGTGAATTGAGGGGCACTTCCAATAAAGAGAAGCCAGCGTCAGCCAGCGCATGGCCTATAGCGGGCGCTTCAGCCGGTGTGAGGCCGCGCAGGATGGCAATCAGCGGCAGGCGCTTAAATGCACGCTGAAATTTTTCGAGCGACGTCATACTCAGGCCAGCGCCAACGAAGTGGCAACCTGTGCCGCAAAGGGCAGGGGTCCCACGGCACCATAGCCTTGTACGGTGAGCGCCGCTGCGGCATTGGCGTAGTGGGTTGCCATGAACACGTCGTCGCCCAAAGCCATTCGCGCCAGCAGGTTGCCGCAAAAGCAGTCACCTGCGCCGGTAGCGTCGACCAAACCCACCTTTTTGCCGGCCACTTGAAGGCGCTTCTTGCCGTCACTGACCAAGGCCCCGTCAGCCCCCAGTTTGAGCACCACGGTTTGTGCGCCATGCGCATGGCTCCAGTCCACAATATCTTGCGGCGCGCTCAAACCGGTGAGCGCGACCATGTCTTCCAGACTGGGCAAAAAAATGTCGCTCAAAGAGACTGCCTGGGCAATGCACGCTTGGGCTCGCGCCAGTGGCCACAGTTTGAGCCGCAGGTTGGAATCAAATGACACACGTGTTCCTGTCGTGCGTGCCAGGGCCATCGCTGCAAACGCGGTGTCGCAGGCGTCACTTGATATGGCCAATGAAATGGCTGAAAGGTGCAGGATGTACGAGGCGGCAATCAAACCCGCAGCGTTGTGCAGCGGGGCCGCAGGCGGGGTGTCCCCACTGCCTGTTGTGTCAACGGCAGCCAACCATTTTGGGGTCATCCGGCTGGCTGCAGAACCCTTGCGCAGGTAACTGAACTCATGCCCGTTTGGGCCGTGTGTCACAAAATAAATGCCCGTGTGGGCGGTGGTGTCGCGCTGCACGGCGGAGGTGTTCACCCCCTCTCGGTTCCACAGATCCAGCAACGCATTGCCAAAGGTGTCGGTGCCCACCCGCGTGAGATAGGCCGCGCGGGCACCGGCACGGGCGGCTGCAATGGCCGCGTTGCTGGTATCGCCGCCAAAGCCTTGCAAGTATTGCGGCTCACCGGGCGTGGTCTGGTTGAATTCCAGCATGGCCTCACCCAAGGCGACGACGTCAAACTGTTTTTGCATGCTTGCGTACGAGTGTCAGTGGTTGTCGCGTGGTACGGCAGAGCCACGCTGACCCACCAGGAAGTCCAAATCTGCTCCCTGATCGGCCTGCAGCACATGGTCGATGTAGAGCTTCCAGTAGCCGGAAGCCATGGCGGGCTCGGGCTTGACCCATTGCGCAAGACGTCGCGCCAGCTCTTCGTCGGTAATGTGCAGGTGCAGTTTGCGCTCTGGCACGTTGAGTTCAATGATGTCGCCGTTTTGCACGACCGCCAGCGGTCCACCAGCGGCAGCTTCTGGCGCCGTATGAAGCACCACGGTGCCGTAGGCAGTGCCGCTCATGCGGGCGTCGCTGATACGGACCATATCGGTGATGCCTTTGCGCAAGACCTTGGGTGGCAATGGCATGTTGCCCACTTCAGCCATGCCGGGGTAGCCTTTGGGGCCACAGTTTTTGAGCACCAGAATACAGTGCTCGTCCACATCCAGGTTTTCATCATCGATGCGGGCGTGAAAGTCTTCAATGGTCTCAAACACCACGGCACGGCCCTTGTGCACCATCAGCTCAGGTGTTGCGGCGCTGGGCTTGATCACCGCACCGCGTGGCGCCAGGTTACCGCGCAGCACGGCGATGCCCGCTTTGTTTTTGAAGGGCGCGTCAAACGTCTTGATGACGCGCGGGTCGTAGTTTTGAGCGTCGGCAATGTTCTCGCCGACGGTCTTGCCGCTGGCGGTGACGATGTCTGTGTGCAGCAGATGAGCAATTTCTTTCATCACGACCGGCAGGCCACCCGCGTAGCAAAAATCTTCCATCAAGTGCTCACCCGAGGGCTGCAGGTTCACCAGGCATGGCAGCTCACTGGCCAGACGGTCGAAGTCTTCAATCGTGAGTTTGAGGCCCAGACGGCCCGCGATGGCGATCAGGTGGATGACCGCATTGGTCGAGCCCCCAATCGCAGCGAGCGTGCGGATTGCATTCTCAAACGCTTCGCGCGTGAGGATGGTCGAAATTCTCTGGTCGGTCTTTACCATGTCCACTATGCGGCGCCCTGCGCTGCGTGCCAGCACGTTACGGCGACCATCCACGGCCGGGTAGGCGGCGTTGCCTGGCAGACCGATGCCTAGCGCTTCGACCATGCTGGCCATGGTGCTGGCAGTGCCCATGGTCATGCAGTGGCCGTGGCTGCGATGCATGCAGCTCTCTGCCTCGAAAAAATCAGCCAGTTTCAGCGTGCCCGCGCGAACTTGCTCGCTCATGCTCCATACGCCGGTCCCACTGCCCAACTCCTGCCCGCGCCATTTGCCATTGAGCATGGGACCACCGGACACCCCGATGGTGGGCAGGTCCACACTGGAGGCACCCATCAGCAGAGAGGGGGTTGTCTTGTCGCAGCCCATGAGCAACACCACGCCATCCACCGGATTGCCACGAATGGATTCCTCAACATCCATGGACGCCAGGTTGCGGTACAGCATGGCGGTAGGGCGCAAAAGGGTCTCACCCAGGCTCATTACCGGGAATTCAAGCGGAAACCCGCCAGCCTCGTAAACCCCAATTTTCACTTGCTCTGCCAGTGTGCGAAAGTGGCTGTTGCAAGGTGTGAGTTCGCTGAAGGTGTTGCAGATGCCGATGACCGGGCGACCATCAAACTGGTCATGCGGCACGCCTTTGCCCTTGACCCAGCTGCGGTACGCAAAGCCATCACGGTCCTGGCGGCCAAACCATTGCTGGCTGCGAAGTGCTATGGGTGGTTTTTTTGGGGTTTCGCTCATGATGGACTGGGTTGGGGTTGAGTGGTCAGACCGGGAAAACCCCGATCATGGGTTTATATTATCGTAATATGATTGAACTCGACTAGAGAGAAGTTTAGCGGTACGACCCGGCATCCTGCTTGGGGCTAACCCGGATTTTGAAGCTGATATTTTTTTCTGATTGAGAGACTGACTTGTCCAAACCTGACATTCTGGCTGTTGCCAAGTTGCATCCGTTTTTCATGGCGGCACTTCAAAGCGAGTACACCGTGCACGACCGTGCTCACGAAGGTGATGCAGTCGCCTTTGCAGCGCTGGCCCCGACATTGGTGGGTATTGCGGCTTCTGGCGAGTCGCGAGTTTCGGCTGAACTGTTGGCGCAACTGCCTGCACTTAAAGTAGTCTCGGTATTTGGCGTGGGATATGACGGCGTCGATGCAAAGGCCGCCATGGCGCGCGGCGTTCCGGTGACTCACACGCCAGACGTGCTGACCGATGACGTCGCTGACCTTGCAATGGGTTTGTTGCTGTCGATTGCCCGGCATATTCCACAGGCAGATCAGTTTGTACGAGCTGGGCGCTGGCCGGCTGGTGCCTATGCGCTGGGCCGCAAGGTGACCGGTGCGCGGGTCGGCATCGTGGGTCTGGGGCGAATCGGCAATGCCATTGCACGCAGGGCCAAAGCTTTCGACATGTCGATTGCCTACACCGCCCGCACCGAAAAGCCGCAATCGGGCTACAAGTACTACCCCAGTGCCAAAGCACTGGCGGCAGAGGTTGACTTCCTGGTGGTCATCACACCTGGCGGCGCTGGCACGCAACATTTGATCAATGCTGACGTGATGGCTGCACTCGGGCCACAGGGGTTTTTGATCAACGTGGCGCGCGGCAGCGTTGTCGACGAAGTGGCGTTGGTCAAGGCACTGCAGGGTGGTGTTATTGGCGGTGCAGCGCTGGATGTTTTTGCCAGTGAACCGAGCGTTCCGCAGGAGCTTTGGGGTATGCCCAATGTGGTTCTGACCCCGCACATGGCCAGTGCCACCCGCCAGACCCGCCAGGCCATGGCGGATCTGGCGTTTGCCAACATGAAAGCGGGTCTTGAAGGCCAGCCTTTGTTGACACCTGTGCCAGAGTGCCAGTAGGTACTGTGTCCCGTTTGCTGCGCTGAACTCACCCCAAAAAATCACCTGCCATGATCAAAAACGTGCACGGCAATACGGTCGATTTTCTGGGCCAAGCCATTGTGGCGGGGCGGTATGGGGTTGGCGGCACCATTCCGCCCGAGCCGGTACTGTGCGATGAGCTTGGCGTTAGTCGCACCGTGGTGCGCGAATCCATCAAATCGCTGGTGGCCAAAGGACTGATCGTCACCGGCCCCAAGGTCGGCACCAGGGTGCTGCCGTCCGACCAATGGAATTGGTTTGACGCGGATGTGATTGCGTGGCAATCCATTGCGGGCTTGACGCCGGAATTCATTCGCGACCTGCAGGATTTGCGGCGTGTGGTGGAGCCTGCAGCTGTCAAGCTGGCCGCCGTGCGCCACACACCCGAAGACATTGTGGTGATCGAAGCCGCCTATGCAGGCATGAAAAATGCCGTTATCCATGGTGGCGATTACATTACCTACGATTTACGGTTTCATCAGGGCCTGTTGCAGGCGTCACGCAACCGCATGCTGGTTCAAATGAGCAAGGCACTCAGTGCACTTTTGCGAACCAGTTTCGAGTTGTCGACCAGCAAAAAAGATGGCCCCAAAAACTCCCTGCCACTGCACCGTGCCGTTCTCGACGCCGTGATCGCGCGCGACGCTTTGAAGGCCGAGCGCGCCATATGTGTTCTCATAGACGGCGCCCATGATGATATTGAGCAAGTCTTGGGCACCCGACGCCGCTTGCCCCAAGTCAACGAAGCCGCCATGCACCTCAAGGCGGCTTGAGCAGCGATTTCTTTTCTTAATTTCCCCCTCGTCAATTAACCTCAAAGGAGACATGCAGATGAAATTCAAACTACTCGCTACTGCGGCCTGTGTGACCACGGCGCTTCTGGCGTCTGGTCATGCGGCTGCGCAGGACAAACTCACGGTTTGGTGGGGCAAAGGCTTCTACAAGGCAGAAGACGATGCACTGTTCGCCGCCATCAAGAAATTCGAAGCCAAAAATCCGAAAATCAAGATTGATCTTTCGCTGTATGCGCCTCAGGAAATGATTCCCAAGTCGGTGGCAGCACTCGATGCTGGCAATCCGCCCGACGTGGCTTATGGTGACGTATTTGACTTCCAGGTCACTGCCAAATGGGCCTATGACGGCAAGCTCGAAGATGTCACCAGCATCATTGACCCGATCAATGCCAAGTTTGAACCACGGGCGCTGTCAACTACGTTCCTTTATAACAACGCTACGCAAAAGCGTGCCTATTACGCTTACCCGATCAAACAGCA
Source organism: Rhodoferax sp. (assembly GCA_031430225.1). GTDB lineage: Bacteria > Pseudomonadota > Gammaproteobacteria > Burkholderiales > Burkholderiaceae_C > JANYCG01. The sequence goes on from JANPAZ010000028.1 coordinate 18,438, forward strand.
GACCATGCACATCCAGTACTGGAAAGACATGCTCACTGATGCTGGTTTCAAAGAGTCAGACATTCCAAAGGACTGGAAAGGTTACTGGGACTTCTGGTGCGACAAGGTGCAGCCTGCTTATCGCCAGAAATCGGGCAACCGGGCTTTTGGCATCGGCCAGCCGCTGGGTGTGGACTCCAGCGACTCGTTTTTCTCTTTCCTGACGTTCATGGATGCCCACAATGTCAAATTGATGAGTGTGTCCGGCAAGCTCAACGTGGATGACCCAGAGGTGCGTGCCGGGCTGATCAGAACCGTCACGGATTACACCAACATTTACACACGGGGCTGCACGCCGCCGTCGAGCACTAACTGGAAGGATCCGGATAACAACGTTGCGTTTCACAACAAGACCACGGTTTTGACGCACAACGCTACGATCTCTATCGCGGCCAAGTGGCTCGACGACATGAACAATCAGACACTCACGGCTGACCAGCGTGCTATCGCAAAGGCTAACTATGAGCAGAAGATTGCCACCGCAGGTTTCCCCAACAAGCCTGACGGGACCAAGATGGTTTACCGTGCCGCCGTTAAAACCGGCGTGATCTTCAAGGACGCCAAGAACAAGGATGCGGCCAAGAAATTTGTCGCCTTCATGCTGGACGAGGCGAATCTGACGCCTTACGTCGAGGGTTCATTGGGTCGCTGGTTCCCGGTCACAAAGGCTGCCCAACAGAGCAAATTCTGGCAGAGCGACTCTCACCGGGTTGCGGTCTATAACCAGTTCATGAACGGCACCAACGCGTTTGAATTCACACAGAACTACAAGTTCACCGTGTTGAACAATGAAAATGTTTGGGCCAAAGCAGCGAACCGTGTTTTGTCTGAAAAAGTCCCCGTCGACAAGGCCGTCGATGAAATGATCGCCCGTATCAAAGTGGTTGCCAATTGATGCCTTTCGTTTTGGCCCGCCTGCTCTTTGACTTTGTCTGAGCAGGTAGTGGTGACTGCAGCATTGCACTGCTGCAGTCACCATGCATCTGATTGACTTACCTATGAACCAGGCTGTTGCCTCCCCTGTCTTGCCAACCCCGACACCACCCGGCTCGGTGCGCAAATCGTCCTCAGTTTCCCAGTGGGAGTTCTGGGGCCGGGTATTTGTTGTGCCTTATGTGCTGGTTTTTTTGGTCCTGGTGCTGTTTCCTGTGTCCTATGGCCTTTGGCTGGCCCGTGACCCCGCAAGCTACGCCAAACTGTTTGCCGATCCGATTTTTTTCCGTACGGCCGTCAACACCGTGATCTTTCTGGTTGTGGCGATCAATCTGAAAATGGCGATTGCACTGTTTTTGTCGGGCTTCTTTGTTCAGACTCGCTGGTGGATCAAAATCCTTTCGGTGCTGTTCATCCTGCCTTGGGCAGTTCCGTCCATCCCGACTATTTTGTCGGTGCGTTTCATGCTTAATCCTGAATGGGGCGTGATCAATCAGGTGATCTTCAAAACAACCGGGCTGGATGGTCCCAACTGGTTGAATGATCCTACGCTGGCGCTTTCGTTTTCGATGCTCATGCACATCTGGAAGTCCTTGCCTTTCTGGACGCTCATTCTGGTAGCCGGACGCATGTCGATACCGGCCGAGCAATATGAGGCGGCGGCCGTGGACGGTGCCACCACATGGCAGAAATTCCGCTTCATTACCTGGCCGTCCATGCGAACCCTGTTCGTCACGTCGACCATTCTTTCAATGATCTGGACCCTGGGTGATTTCAACAGTGTCTACCTGCTCACTGGCGGTGGCCCGGCCGACCTGACTCATGTACTGGCGACGCTTGGCATACGTTACTTGCGGCTGGATCAGCTTGACGTTGCAATGGCGTCGATCGTTGTGGCGTTGCCGGCCGTACTTCCCCTGGTGTATTTCATGATGAAGAGGCTTTCGAAATGAGCAAGCTCACTCTCAAGAAAGTGACCACCGAGGCCAAACTGCTGTTGATTGGTATCCCGGTGTTCCTGTGGACCATCATTCCGGTCTATCACATGTTCCTCTTCGCCATTTCACCGCGGGACACGGCCACGTCGGGTCGGCTTTGGCCCAAGGAGCCGACGCTGCAAAATTTTGACCATGTCTTTAACCAGAAACACTTCTACTTGAATCATTTCTGGCAGCAAATCGGAAACTCGCTCTGGATTGCATTTGCTGTGGGGGCCATCACCCTCGTTGTCGCGACCACAGCAGCGTTTGCGATTAGCAGGCTCAAAGTGCGTGGCGGCCGAACGGTGCTGAACATGGCCTTGTTTACCTATTTCATTCCGGCGGCATTTCTGGCGGTTCCCATGTACAAGACCATGGCCACTTATGGACTCTTGAATAACCATTGGTCGCTGATTTTGTCGATGGTCACCATTGCTTCACCTTACTGCATCTGGGTGCTCAAACAGGCGTCAGACAAGCTTCCCTTCGAGCTCGATGAAGCGGCCCGTATGGATGGTGCGACACCGCTTCAACTGTTTCGCCTGGTGTATTTGCCTCTGATGGTTCCGTCGCTGGTCGCTGTCGGCACCTATGCCTTGCTGCTTGCCTGGAATGAATACCTCTACGCCTTCTTGTTGTTGTCCAAGGAGACAGACCTGACCCTGGCTGTGGCACTTGGCAATTTTCTGGCGGCTGATGACTCGCCGTGGGAATTGCTGATGGCAACAGGTTTCCTGTACGCGCTGCCGCCAGCTGCTATTTATTACACCTTCAAGCGTTACATGGTGTCAGGCCTCACAGCCGGCGCGGTGAAAAGCTGATTCATCTAAAGACAAAAGGCACAAGCCCCATGGCAACCGTATCCTTTCGCAATATTGAAAAGAGCTTTGGCAAGGTCAAGATCATTCATGGCATCAGTTTTGATATCCATGACGGTGAGTTCGTCGTGCTCGTCGGCCCGTCTGGCTGTGGCAAGTCCACGCTGCTGAGAATGCTCGCAGGCCTGGAGGAAATCAGTGGCGGCGAGATTGCTGTAGATGACAAAGTGGTCAACGATCTGGACTCCAAGGACCGAGACATCGCCATGGTCTTTCAGAGCTATGCGTTGTATCCGCACATGACGGTGCGCGACAACATGGCGTTCAGCCTGAAGTTGCGCAAAGCCGACGCCGAAATGACCAACATGCGGGTGGCTAATGCAGCTCGTATCCTGAATCTCGATCCGCTACTTGATCGCTATCCGCGAGAGCTTTCTGGGGGCCAGCGGCAACGCGTGGCGATGGGCCGCGCCATCGTGCGTGACCCCAAAGTATTTCTCTTCGACGAACCACTGTCGAACCTCGACGCCAAGCTGCGCGTGGCGATGCGCGCCGAAATCAAGGCGTTGCATCAGCGCCTGAAGACCACCACCGTTTACGTGACGCACGATCAGATCGAAGCGATGACCATGGCTGATCGCATCGTCGTCATGCATGACGGTATCGTCGAGCAGATTGGTACGCCGCTGGAGTTGTTTGACCGGCCCGGCAACCTCTTCGTCGCGCAGTTCATCGGCTCCCCCTCCATGAACGTACTCAAGGGAACGCTGCGTCAGGCCGACGGGCGCGCATGGATCGAAGCCAAGGATCAACGTTGGCCGACGCTCACGCATGCGCAAGCACACGATGGCCAGGCCGTGCATTACGGGGTGCGACCAACAGACATTACGCTGTCCGCCACGGGCAGCGGAATTCCAGCCAAAGTGATTGTGGTCGAACCTACAGGCGCGGAGACTGAGCTACTCCTTGAAGTCGGCGGTGCGCAGTTGGTAGTGGTGATACACGGTCGTACCGCAGTCAAACCGGACGACGTTGTTCACCTGGAAATCGCAGCCGAAAAAACGCATGTGTTTGATGGCGCGAGCGAAAAACGCCTCGACTGAACGCGCAAGCACCGTAGCCGCGACGCCGCACGTTGCATGCACCTGTCGATGATCAACGCAGGCATAGTGCAGAAGCTCAGCGGATCAGAGTTTCTCGCGATACGCCCGCACCAGTTTTTCGTACGCTTTCGCCGACGCTTTGAAGTCTTTCTGCGTGCGCGAGCTCATCGTGAACACGAGATAAAACTCGCCCTCTTCTAGATACGACACACGCTCCCAATTGCCACCGGAACCATCCTTCGCCTCGGGCCTCGGCGAGTACGTGAACGACAGCAACATGCGCC
>JANPAZ010000029.1:0-12518 GCA_031430225.1 Rhodoferax sp.
GACGTCTTTGCAAAACCGTTCGACGTCGGCGGGCTGGCAAAGTGCGGTGCCGGCGCTCAGCAGTGCTGCGGCCCCCGCAGCCATGGCATAACGAAAAGCTTTTTCCAGGTCGGCAGTGCGGCTCAGTGACCAGATCAGGCCACCCAAAAAGCTGTCACCCGCGCCAATCGAACTGGCCACTTTCACTGCAATGCCTTTGGCGCGAAGGGTGCGTTCGGCAGTGACCAACATTGCGCCGTCTTCACCGAGCGACAGTGCCACCACCTCCGCCTGATGTGAGATAACCAGCTGCCGTGCGGCGGCAAGCCATTCGGCTTCAGTGGCCAGCGGCAGGCGGGCCAAGTCACGCAGCTCTCGCAGGCTGGGTTTCACCAGGTACACGCCTTTGGCCAGCGCAGCCGCGAGCGGCGCGCCAGACGTGTCCAACACAAGACGGCTGCCATGATGGCGTGCCACATCGGCAAGTTGCGCACAGAAGTCAACAGGCACTCCTGGTGACAGGCTGCCGCTGACGACCAGATAGCGAACTTGGCCCTGTGCCAAATGCGCTTGCAACTGCGCAAGAATGGCCCGCCACTCGCTCTCTGACAACGTGGGGCCCGGCAGCACAAAACGGTAATCTCGTCCGCTGGACGCCTCAAACACAGAGAAGCTTTCGCGTGTCTCGCCCGCAATGGCTACGCCGTAACCCGGCACCTTCTCTGCAGCCAGCAATTCCACAAGGCGCTGACCTGTGACGCCGCCCGCCGGAAACAGCGCCTGACAATCGCCGCCAAGCCGGTGCACGACACGCGCCACATTGATGCCGCCCCCGCCCGGGTGAAGAACGGCCGGGCCACAGCGCAGTTTGTGGGTATCCGTCACCCGGTCGGTGGACGTGGCGATGTCCAGCGCGGGGTTCATGGTGAGGGTGAGGATGGTGGGCATGGATTTTCCGGTGCTTGGTTTTTTAATGCTAACGCGTGTCGTCCGGATGCGTGCTGGATCGGCCGCTGGGTGCCCAATATGGGATGCCCAGCCACTCACAATTTACCGGGTTAGATAATCCTGAATTCAGTCTCAAATGCCACAGTATTCTGGAAGCTCAGCATTTCGAGAAGATGTGACTCACGCTCATGAACCAATGCAAGGAACTCGGTAGCACCCCGACCGCCTCGGCTCATTTTTGCAAAGGTGTCAAACCCGGACTCAAGAAATTGCTGAAGAGAACTGAGCCCCGCCGCATGAGCCGGACGCCTCATCATCTTCAACAGCATACGGAGACCAGGCGCTCGGGTAAGACTATCAAGTTCACGGCCAACAGCCATAACCGTTTCCAACTGAAATTCTCGATCCGCCTGGCGGCCAACCCGTTGCCAAGACTGTGCGTATCGACGCGCATCGGTATCAGTTGGGGAAGAGTCAAGTTTGAGCCAAGCCTTGCCCATGGCGTGGTCCAGTTCTTCGGTCAATGCATGCAGTTGAGCGAGTGATACCGCGGTCAAAACCACTTGTTTTGAGAAGACCTTTTGCAATGCGCCCGCAATTCGAGAAAACTCCGCATCCCGCTGTGTGTAGTCTTTGTTACTGTAAAGCTCAGTCAGAAAAAATTGAGCTGCGCCTTGGTACGGCCCTGCCTTCAATTCGTCGGCGTACGTCTGGCTAAACCGCCAAGCCTGGAACGCCTTGATTTCCATGATCGCCCTGTGGAGGACAGGATTCGCCTGGCCCTCTTGTCGTAGCAAGGAAACTCTATCAACAGCATTGCGAATGGTTTGAGCAGCATCCATGGAAAGATCGCGAAATTTATGAGTCTATCTCGGTATACCCTGAGCGTCAGCCCGCTAGCGACCCCATGACGCGCCATCGCTAGAATGACGCGAATGCTGGCACGCCTCCTACGATTCGCTATCTTTTCCAGTGTCATCGTTACAGGCGCATGGCTCGGACTCATGTGGAGAAGCTCACCGCTGCTGGCATTGACAGGGGTTTTTGGTGTCGTTTTTCTATTTGCGCTGATTCTGGCCTTCCAATTTTTAGTCATGCGGAAAATCAATCGTGATGATCCTGTTCCACATGCCAGCATGAAGAATTTGTTTCGCGCACTGTGGGCAGAGACACTTCTTGTTTTTCAGATATTTTTCTGGCGCCAGCCATTCTTCTGGAACGCAATCCCTGATGCGACTGAAGACCTGTTGGATCAACGTGGTCGACGCGGCGTCGTATTTATCCACGGCTTTATTTGTAACCGCGGTTTGTGGACGCCCTGGCTACGTGACTTGAAAAACCGTCGCCATTCCTTCGCTGCGGTCAATCTTGAACCCGTGTTTGGGTCGATTGATCACTACGCTCCAACGATTGACGAGGCTGTGTCGAGAGTGACGATCACAACGGGGCTGCCTCCATTGATCGTATGCCACAGCATGGGGGGGTTGGCTGTGCGCGCGTGGTTGCGGTCAGCGCCGGGAAACGACGCGCGAGTTCATCACATCATCACCATCGGTACGCCCCATCAAGGTACTTGGTTAGGCCGTTTTGCCTCATCCCTCAACGGTCACCAAATGCAGTTGGGCAGTCGCTGGCTTCAGCAAATGCAGGCCGATGAGCCGCCAGAACGCTACAAACTGTTTACCTGCTTTTTTTCAAATTGCGACAACATCGTGTTTCCTGCCTCGACAGCGACGTTACCTGGCGCGAACAACAGGCTGATCATGGGTGCCGCCCATGTGGAGTTAGCTTTTGATCAAGCTGTGATGAATGAGTCACTAACCAACATTTGACCAGCAGCGATGTCTGGCTGACTTTGAAGCTGTTCGTAAAATGGGGTGAAATCAGGTGCGGTCAAATCGAACAGCGCTTCGAAACTGTCGATCACAAAATAGTTATTTTGGTAACTATCGATCTTGTAGCTGGTCCGCATCGCTCTCATGACCTCAAGCGGCATACGATGGGGGAGACCGCTTGTCAGCGCATGGCGCAATTCTCCCTCTGAACTTAGAATTCCCGCCCCATAAGCGCGAAGACCGTCGCCTTGCGCTATCAAACCAAATTCGATGGTGTACCAATACAAACGAGAAAGCCACTGGCACGCACCGACTGAATGAGCCTTCAGGCCTCCTTTGCCATAGGCCTGCATGTGATCAGCGAAAACCGGGTTGAACAGCAACGGCACATGTCCAAATAAATCATGAAACAGGTCGGGCTCGACGATGTAGTCGAACTCTTCGGGTGCGCGAACCCAGTCGGTCACCGGAAACTTTCGCGCCGCCAGTAACGTAAAAAAAGCGACTTCAGGAATCAGGCCTGGCACAGCCACCAGCGACCAACCCGTGGCACTTTGAAGGCGCTCATTGATTGACTCAAAACGCGGTATCCGGTGTGGCGCGCCCAGTAACGGCAGTGCCGTCATGAACTCATCACAGGCCAGCCCTGGTAGCAAAGCTGACTGCCGTTCGTACAGTCTGCGGTAGGTATCGTGATCAGCGCTGCTATAGGCGGCGTAGTTTTGATCGCAACTGTAGTCACTTCGCGCGCGCGAGTAGTCGCCACGGGGTGGCCGCTCACTGGCACCATAGACCACGGGATTCATCGCCATGATCAGGCCTTGGCGCTTTCCAGAACACCGCGACGGATCTGGTCCAGCTCCAGGCTCTCAAACAAGGCCTTGAAATTGCCCTCGCCGAAGCCCTCATCGCCTTTACGCTGTATGAACTCAAAGAAGATCGGCCCCAACTGGTTTTCGCTGAACACCTGAAGCAACAACGCATCTTTCTTCCCATCCAGCAAAATTTTTCGCTGGTGAAGTTCTGCAACGTTCTCACCGTGCCCCGGGATCCGTTTGTCAATCAACTCGTAATAGGTGTCCGGCGTATCCAGCAGTTTCACACCGCTGGCTTTGAGTGCGTCAACCGTCAACAAGAGGTTGCTGGCGCCCATTGCAATATGCTGAATTCCTTCGCCTTGGTACTTGTCCAGATACTCCTGAATCTGGCCCGCGGTCTCGTTACCCTCCTCGTTGATGGGGATACGGATCTTGCCGCATGGACTGGTCATGGCCTTGCTCTTCACGCCGGTGACGTGGCCTTCGATATCAAAATAGCGAACCTCACGGAAATTGAATAAGCGCTCATAAAAGCCGGACCACTCGCCCATGCGACCGCGATGCACGTTGTGCGTGAGATGGTCGATGTAGGTAAGCCCGTGGCCGGTTGGATTCAAGGCGTCTTTGGCGTCCAGGCCCGGCAGGGCTTCGAAGTCGACGTCAAAAAAACCGATGTTGCCAATGTCGCCTTCCTTTGCACCATTTTTGCCGCGCCACCGGTCCACCAGGTAAATCAGGCTGTCGCCAATCCCTTTGATCGCCGGAATATTGAGCTCGCCTGGTCCTGCTTTACCCGCGTAGCCCCATGCACCCTTCTCAAGCGCCAGTTCATAGGCCAGTTTGGCATCTTGCACGCGAAACGCAATCGCGCAGATGCTCGGCCCATGGGCCCGGGCGAAGCGCTGCGCGAAAGAGTCTGGTTCTGCGTTGATCAGAAAGTTGATGCCACCCTGACGGTACAGTGTTACGTCCTTGTGGCGATGCTTTGCCACGGGCTTGAAGCCCATACGGACAAACAGTGTGGCCATTGCCGCAGGGTCTGGAGCGGCATATTCAATAAACTCGAAACCATCAGTGCCCATCGGGTTGTCCCACTTTTCCATCATGTGCCTTTCAGTGCGGTAACTGTTCTGTTGGCGCAACGAATGACGCTGCAAGCCAACCAGTTTATGAGCGCCACACGTGAAAAATCCTGCAAGACATGGCTCGAAATTTGCAAATCCTGCATGAAACCTGCAAAATCTCTGAAATGGAAGCACTGGATAAGCTAGATAAACAGATATTGCGCAGCCTACAAGCGGATGGCCGGGCCACTTACGACCAGATCGGGGAGGCGGTGAGCTTGTCGCCCAGTGCCGTATTGCGTCGCGTGAAACGGCTGGAAGACAGTGGCGTCATTGACCGCTACGTCGCTTTGATCAAGCCAGGCGCTGTTGGCTTGGGTTTGATGGCCTATATCAACGTACGATTGGAGAAGCACACCGAGAGCCACAAGCGCAACCCGATGGACCTGTTCCGCGCCAGTGTGCAAACATGGCCGGAAGTGGTCGAATGTGCGGCCCTCAGCGGTGAAATGGACTACCTGCTCCGCGTGATTGTGAGTGACATGAGTGCGTACTCACACTTTGTCATGAATACACTGCTAAAGCATCCTAGTGTTCAAGACTGCAAGACCAGCTTTGTTCTGGATCGGGTAAAAGCAACGACTGCATTGCCCATTTGATGTCTTCAGACGGTGCTCGCCCCCACGTCAAGTTGGAGGCATTCCCCTATTAAATCCGGCTGTTTTCCAAAGATTTGGCATGGTCATCTAGGGAAAACCCTTATATTGTCCCCATGGTTGAAACTAAAACGATTTTGAAGGCGACGATGGAAGCAGGCAAAGAGTTCCTGCGTCCCCCGCACTCGCGCCCGGCGACTGACGAAAGTTCCCGAGCGACGCCCCTGATGGTGCCGATTCGTTCACTGGGCGCCAACCACCGCGAGCGCATCGCTGCACACCTGATGGCGCTGGATGACCGCGACCGCTATCTGCGCTTTGGCTACCTCGCCAATGACGAGCAGATCCAGCGCTATGTCGATGGCTTGAACTTTGACCGCGATGAGATTTTTGGCATCTATAACCGCAGGCTCGAGCTACTGGCCATGGCCCATCTGGCCTATGCACCCGAGAAGGCCCATGAGTCGTGTGCGGAATTTGGAGTCTCAGTTCTGAAGAATGCACGGAGCCGTGGCTATGGTGCGCGCCTGTTTGACCGCGCTGCCATGCACGCCCGCAATGACGGCGTGAACCTGATGTTCATCCACGCGCTGAGTGAAAATACGGCCATGCTCAAGATTGCCCGCAATGCCGGTGCCGTTGTCGAACGCGATGGCTCCGAATCAGAGGCCTTTCTTCGGCTGTTACCCGCCACACTGGACACCCGTATGGTGGAGGTACTGGAAGAGCAGTTGGCCCAGGCCGACTACCGTATCAAAGTGCAGGCAAAGCAGTTCTGGGATTTCCTGGGTGCCATGCAGGAAGTGCGGCGTGGTGTCAGGGACGCCCGCAACAAGACAAACGCCTGAGGGCCTGGCTTGCGCATGCGCAAGGACCTGTTTGCGCAATCCGCTATCCTTACGGTTCCTCAACAACGGCGCTTGATGCGCTTTCGTCTGTGTCAGACACCCAACCCGCGCGACTGTCCGGCCCCATGCCAGACAGGGAAGACAAGCGCAGTTTTCTGCAAAAGCTGGCCGAGTTTATTCACCCCGGGCCCGATTCCACGGCGGAGTTGATCGAAACCCTGGCCGAGGCAGAAGACAACAACATCATCGGCGCTGAATCTCGGGTCATGCTTGAAGGTGTGATCCGTATGGCGGACATGAGCGCAGGGGACGTGATGGTGGCAGCCACCCGCATGGACCTGATCAACATCAACGCGCCTTTTGATGAGTTGCTGCACGTGGTGATTGACACCGCTCACTCGCGTTTTCCCGTGTTTGAGGGTGAACGCGAGAACATCATCGGCATTCTGCTGGCCAAAGACCTGCTCAAGCTGCAGCGTGCGCCCGAGCTCAACATCCGCGCCTTGCTGCGCCCTGCAGTCTTTGTGCCTGAAAGCAAGGGACTGAACGACTTGTTGCGCGATTTCCGGGGCAACCGCAACCACCTGGCCGTCGTGATTGACGAATTTGGCCGCGTGGCCGGGCTCATCACGATTGAAGACGTGCTGGAGCAGATCGTCGGCGAGATTGAAGACGAATTTGATATTCCGGAGGACGAAGGTGACATCTTCGCGCTGGCCGACCGTACCTACCGTGTCAGTGGCGACACGCCAATCGAGCGTGTGGACGAAGCTTTTGGCGTCAAACTGGTCGGGGTTGACCCTGCCGACGAATTCAACACCATTGGCGGATTGATCGCCCATGAGATGGGCCACGTGCCCAAACGCGGCGAGCAGCACTCACTGTCGGGTCTGGACTTCGTGGTGCTCCACACCAAAGGAGGCGCCGTCAAATGGTTCAAGGTTTCTCCGCAAAACACCTGAAGCGTCGCGACCGTGTTGCCTAGCGCGGCAATGGCCGTCACTGCCGTCATTGCCGGTCTTGCGCATGCGGTATCGATGGGGTCTCCGTGGAATGGACAACCCCTGCCATGGCTTCAATTGATTGCACTGGGCACACTGGCGTGGCAGCTTCAGCGCTGCTCCGGGCCGAAACAGGCAGCCTGGCTGGGCTGGTTGTTCACCACGGCGTGGTTGTGCGGCACTTTCTGGTGGCTGTACGTGTCGATGCACACCTACGGTGGGCTAGCCGCGCCCTTGGCCGTGCTGGCGACTCTGGGCCTGGCGGCAGTGCTGGCGGTGTACTACAGCGCTGCCTGTGCATTGTTTGTGGCCCTGGCTCCCGTCAATAAAGCGTGGTCTGCTATTGTTTTTGCAGCGCTCTGGACGCTGGCCGAGTTGGCGCGTGGTGTCTGGTTCACAGGTTTCGGCTGGGGTGCGGCAGCCTATGCCCATGTGGACGGGCTGGCCGTAATTGCACCTTATGTGGGGGCCTACGGTGTTTGTGCATTGGCTGCTTTTTTGGCCTGCCTGTTTGCAAGCCTGATGCGTCGGCCCTTCGTTTTAGACCCTTTGGGTGCGGTCGCGGTGGCCGCAGCCATGACCCTGGCCGTAGAGCGCCCCGGTGACTTTTCACGCCACTCATTCAGCACGGCAGGCGCCTCTCTCGATGTCGCGTTGCTACAGGGCAATATTGCCCAGGATGAAAAATTCCAGCCCGGCACAGGTATTGCCGATTCACTGCGCTGGTATGGCGAGCAGTTGACGCTGAATTCAGCGTCGCTGATCGTGGCGCCCGAAACCGCCATACCGTTGTTACCGCAGCAATTGCCCGAAGGCTATTGGGAGAGCATGGTCAAGCCATTCGCTCAAGGCGGCGTCGACGGCAAGCAGGCGCTGATGATCGGCATACCGCTGGGTAGCTTTTCGCAGGGCTACACCAATTCTGTTGTGGGTATCAAGCCCAATGCCGCACCCGCCACGGTTTCCAGCCCTGTGCAGGCGTATCGCTATGACAAGCATCACCTCGTGCCTTTTGGGGAGTTCATACCGCCGCTGTTCAAGTGGTTTACGCAGATGATGAACATCCCCCTGGGCGACTTCAATCGGGGCGCCGTGGGGCAACCCTCTTTCGAATGGCAGGGGCAGCGCCTGGCCGCGAACATTTGCTACGAGGACATGTTTGGCGAGGAGCTCGGTGCGCGTTTTATGGACCCGGCCACGGCCCCCACCATTTTTGTGAACATCAGCAATATCGGCTGGTTTGGCAATACGGTCGCCATTGACCAGCACCTGACCATTTCACGCATGCGCGCCCTGGAATTTGAACGCCCCTTCATCCGCGCGACCAACACGGGCGCGACGGTGATCATTGACCACACCGGGCGTGTGACCCATTCTTTGCCCCGGCACACGCGTGGCGTGTTGCTGGGTCAGGTACAGGGGCGCGGTGGCAATGTGGAAGACGGAGGGGGCATCACGCCCTTTGCCTGGTGGGTCTCACGGTTTGGCCTGTGGCCACTGTGGATCGTCGCCACGGGTGTCGTGTTGCTGGCCGCCTGGCGACGCCCCCAGAAAATTTGCCAGTGATCGTCGCTATGTAAATAATAGCAAACTGTTAAATATCTACGAGGGCTATGGGTCGATTTAGGTATATAAAGACAGTGAAAGACGGATCCGGCATTCTTTTGCGGCCACGAGCGCCAATCCAACTGCCCGGGTGCAAATCAGCTGAGTGGGTAGCCTCTGCCGCCCCGTAGAATTAGGGGTTTACAAGACCCCATCCCGGCGTGCCACACCCGACGCCCGTCAGGTGCAAGCCAATCTTTACTTTTGGCCGAAAAAAACATGCTTACTTTTCAGCAAATCATCCTCCGCCTGCAAGACTACTGGGCCAAGCAGGGTTGCGCGCTTTTGCAGCCCTATGACATGGAAGTCGGCGCGGGAACATCGCACACAGCTACGTTTTTGAGAGCGCTCGGCCCTGAGCCCTGGAAGGCTGCCTACGTGCAGCCCAGCCGCCGCCCCAAAGATGGCCGCTATGGCGAAAACCCCAACCGCCTGCAACACTATTACCAGTACCAGGTGGTCTTGAAGCCCGCGCCAGCCAACATTCTGGAGCTGTACCTGGGCTCGCTGGAAGCTTTGGGGTTCGATCTGAAAAAGAACGACATCCGCTTCGTCGAAGACGACTGGGAAAACCCCACGCTGGGCGCCTGGGGTCTGGGCTGGGAAGTCTGGCTCAACGGCATGGAAGTGACGCAGTTCACCTACTTCCAGCAGGTCGGCGGCATTGATTGCCGCCCCATCACCGGCGAAATCACCTACGGCCTGGAGCGCCTGGCGATGTACCTGCAAGGGGTGGACAACGTCTACAACCTGACGTGGACTGAAGGCCTCAGTTATGGTGATGTTTACAAGCAAAACGAAGTGGAGCAATCCACCTACAACTTCGAGCACAGTGATGCAGACTTTCTGTTCACCGCCTTTACTGCGCATGAAAAGCAGGCCAAGCATTTGATCGAAGTGCAATTGGCCTTGCCCGCCTACGAACAGGTCTTGAAGTGCGCGCACAGCTTCAACCTGCTGGACGCGCGCGGTGCCATCAGCGTGACAGAGCGCGCCGCCTACATCGGCCGCATTCGAAACCTGGCCCGTGCCGTGGCGCAAAGCTATTTTGAGAGCCGCGAGCGCCTGGGCTTCCCCATGGCCCCGCGCGAGTGGGTGGCGCAGATGACGAAGAAGGCCGCGTGAGAGACATGACGATGACAACCAAAAACCTTCTTGTTGAATTGTTCGTGGAAGAGTTGCCGCCCAAGGCGCTCAAAAAACTGGGCGAAGCGTTTGCCGGAGCCCTGGCTGACTCACTGAAAGCCCAGGGGTTGGCGGCTCAGGATGCGGTGGTGACCCACTTTGCGTCACCCCGTCGGCTGGCGGCGCACGTAACGGCAGTCGGCCCCCGAGCGGCTGACAAGTCGGTGTCACAAAAGCTCATGCCGGTGATGGTGGGGCTGGATGCATCGGGCAATGCCACACCGGCGCTGCTCAAGCGCCTGCAGGCTCTGGGTGCCGGGCTTGATGCCGTGGCGGGACTCAAGCGCGCCATGGACGGCAAGGCCGAAGCCCTGTTTTTTGAGAGCATAGTGACGGGTGCAACGCTTTCCGTGGGTCTGCAAAAAGCGCTGGAAGAAGCCATTGCCAAATTGCCCATCCCCAAGGTGATGAGCTACCAGCTGGAAACCGGCTGCGAGCTGCCCGGCTGGACCAGTGTGAGTTTTGTGCGTCCCGCACACGGGCTCGTAGCATTGCATGGCGCTGACGTAGTGCCGCTGCAAGTGCTGGGGCTCCACTCGGGCAATACCACGCAGGGCCATCGTTTTGAGGCGGCGGTGTCGCCGGTCGTCATTCAAGACGCCGACAGCTATGCCGCCACGCTCAGGCAAGACGGCGCCGTCATCGCCAGCTTTGCCGAGCGCCGCGCGGAGATCGTGCGCCAGCTGGGCGCAGCGGCTGCAAAGGTGGGCGGGAGCGGGACTTCTGATTCGCACGGAGCGCTCAGGCCGATTGAAGACGACGCATTACTGGACGAAGTGACCGCGCTGGTCGAGCGCCCCAACGTGCTGGTCTGCGAGTTCGAGCCGCAGTTTCTCGACGTGCCGCAAGAGTGCCTCATCCTCACGATGAAAGCCAACCAAAAGTACTTCCCGCTGCTGGACGCGTCAAATAAGTTGACCAACAAGTTCCTGGTCGTCAGCAACATCAAACCAGAGGACCCGAGCCTGGTGATCAGTGGCAACGAGCGCGTGGTGCGCCCCCGGTTGGCCGATGCGAAGTTCTTTTTTGACCAGGACCGCAAAAAGACGCTGGAGTCGCGGGTTGAGGGCCTGTCCAAGGTTGTGTACCACAACAAGCTGGGCACGCAGGGCGAGCGAGTGCTGCGGGTACGCGCCATTGCCAGATCGATAGGTCTGGCGTTAGGCGGTGAACTGCTCGCCAAAGCATCCGACACGGCGGCACAGCTCGCCAAGACCGACCTGGTGACCGACATGGTGGGTGAGTTCCCCGAGTTGCAGGGCATCATGGGCGGCTACTATGCCCGCCATGATGGTCTGAGCGAAGACATTGCATGCGCGATTGAAGACCACTACAAGCCGCGCTTTGCGGGCGATGAGTTGCCTCGCAATCAGGTCGGGCTGGTCGTGGCGTTGGCTGACAAACTGGAAACGCTGGTGGGTATGTTTGGCATTGGTAACTTGCCAACAGGTGACAAAGATCCCTTTGCATTGCGTCGTCATGCTCTGGGTGTGATCCGGATGCTGATTGACAAAGACCTGCCGCTTGATTTGCATGCGTTGGTGACCAGCGCGGCACCCGCATTTGGCGAAAAGATCACGGACGCATCAAGCGTGCTTGTCGATTTCATTTATGACCGACTGGCCGGTTCGTTGCGGGAGCAGGGCTATAGCGCGCAAGAGGTGGATGCGGTGATATCGTTGCGACCGAAAAATCTGGGTGAGGTGCCCAAGCGTCTCGTGGCCGTCCGCGGGTTCGTCGCGTTGCCCGAAGCCTCCGCCCTGGCCGCCGCCAACAAACGCATCAGCAACATCCTGAAAAAGACCCAGGAAGTGGACCCGCATGTCAGCGAGGTCCTGCTGAAGGAGCCCGCCGAAATCGCTCTGTACGCCGCGATGAAAGACGTGGCACCCAAAGCAGCGGCCCAGTTTGAAGCGGGCGACTACACCGCGTCGCTGCAAACCCTGGCTGTTTTGCGTGCACCGGTCGATGCTTTCTTTGAGGGTGTCATGGTCAACGCCGAAGCCCTTGATTTGCGTCTGAACCGGCTTGGCCTGTTGGCATCCCTGCACCAGGCCATGAACCGCGTGGCGGATTTGTCCAAGCTCGCCAGCTAACGATAGATACCCTCAGCGATACGATGACAAACACTAAGGCAAAAAGCACCAAGCCATGAAACTCGTCATCCTCGACCGCGACGGCACCATCAACGCCGACAGCACTGAATTTATCAAGACGCCGGATGAGTGGCAGCCTTTGCCGGGTGCGCTGGAGGCTATCGCGCGTCTCAATCATGCCGGCTGGCACGTGGTGGTGGCATCCAACCAGTCGGGCTTGGGGCGCGGGCTGTTTGACGTGGATTCGCTCAACGCCATGCACGCCAAGATGCACAAGTTGCTCGCGGCGGTGGGCGGGCGGGTGGACGCCGTGTTTTATTGCCCCCATACGCCCGATGACAAATGCCATTGCCGCAAGCCGGAGCCGGGCCTGTTCGAGCAAATTGGCGAGCGCTACGGCATTGACCTCAAAGGTGTGCCCGTGGTGGGAGACGCCACACGCGATGTGGTGGCGGGTGCTACAGCGGGCTGCGAGCCGCACCT
>JANPAZ010000030.1:0-4859 GCA_031430225.1 Rhodoferax sp.
GCCGCGCGCATCGGCTACCCGGTGCTGATCAAGGCCAGCGCCGGTGGCGGTGGCAAGGGCATGCGCCGGGTCGACCGTGGCGAGGATTTCGCCGCCGCGCTGGCCTCGTGCCAGCGCGAGGCGCAGTCCAGCTTCGGCGACAGCCACGTGCTGGTCGAGCGCTACGTGCTGCGCCCGCGGCACATCGAGATCCAGGTCTTCGGCGACAGCCAGGGCGCTTGCGTGCACTTGTTCGAGCGGGATTGCTCGGTGCAGCGCCGCCACCAAAAGGTGCTGGAAGAAGCGCCGGCGCCCGGCATGACGCAAGCGATGCGCCAGCAGATGGGCGAGGCGGCTGTGGCGGCCGCGCGGGCCGTGGCTTACGTGGGGGCGGGCACCGTTGAATTCATTGTGGAGCAGCGCGAAGGCGCTGAGATGAGCTTCTTCTTTATGGAGATGAATACGCGACTTCAGGTGGAGCACCCTGTGACCGAAGCCATCACCGGGCTTGATTTGGTCGAGTGGCAACTGCGCGTGGCCTGCGGCGAGCCACTGCCTTTAAGGCAAGACCAATTGCGCATCAACGGGCATGCCATTGAGGCCCGCATCTGTGCAGAGAACCCCGACCATAATTTTCTGCCTGCCACCGGCACATTGCACGTCTACAGCTTGCCTGATTGCGTCACTTTTGAGCGGGCTGAGGCGGGCGTGCGTGTGGACTCTGGTGTGCGCGCGGGTGATGCGATCTCGCCCTATTACGACTCGATGATTGCCAAACTGATTGTGCATGGCGCAACGCGTGAGGAAGCCCTGGCCCGAATGGACGCTGCGCTGGCCCACACCCACATCGTCGGTCTGAACACCAATGTGCAGTTTCTACGCCATGTGGTGACCAGTGCGTCTTTTGCGCAAGCCAATCTAGACACCGCCTTGATCCCGCGTGAAGCCGGCGTGCTGTTCAGCCAGGAGAAAGTTGGGTTGGCTATGGCTGTGGCGGGTTCTGTGGCGCAGACTCTTTTGCGGGAGCGCGCGCAGGTGTTTGCGCAAGCGGCCACAGGCTGGATTGATCCTTTGTCCCGGCGTGATGGCTGGCAGGCCTTTGGGCTCAATGCCCGACGTTTCGACTTTGAGTTTCACGGCGAACCCCATACGGCGACCCTGACGTATCTGCATGATGGCGCGATGCGACTGGCCGTTGGTGATGCGCTGGGTATTGTGGCGTTCGAGGCGCAAGGTAGCGCGATCGACGTGCAGTTTGCCGGACAGCGCGCGTTGCTCAGTGTCTATAAAAAGGGTGATGTCGCCCACGTATTCAGTGCAATAGGTGCTACACAAATAATAGCAATTGACTTCCTCATGCATGCGGGCGAAGGGCAAGCCGATGTGGGGCGTCTGACCGCACCCATGCCTGGCAAAGTGGTGTCTTTCGCGGTCAAGGCAGGCGACAAGGTGACCCGGGGCCAACCGCTTGCCATCATGGACGCCATGAAGATGGAGCACACCATTGCAGCACCCATCGACGGTATCGTGGCCGAGCTGCTGTTCGCGCCCGGTGATCAGGTGCCTGAAGGTGCCGAGCTGCTTAAACTCTCGGTTTGACATTGCTCACAATTGAGACCGCAACTGCCGAAGCACCCACCCTGTCATTGCGAGCGTAGCGTGGCAATCCACGCTTTGGCAATTCCTACATCTACAAATTCATGACACTGCGTATTAGCCTCTCCTTTGACAACACCAAGCTTGAACCGTGGATTGCGGGTTTTCAGGCCCTGCTGCCCAACGGCACCGTGATTGAACCCTGGTCGCCAGGTGACTCCGGTGCAGACCATGCGGTGGTGTGGGCGCCCTCCCAGCAGTTTGTAGATGAGCAGTCTGCTTGCCTGACCGTTGATGGTGCCCCCCGTCTCAAGGCCATGTTCAATATGGGTGCCGGTGTTGATGCGCTGATGAAGCTGAATATTCCGCCGCATCTGAAAGTGGTGCGCCTCAACGACGCAGGCATGTCTGCTCAGATGGCCGAGTTTGTCTGCCACGCGTTGATCCGCCATTTCCGGGATCTGGACGGCTATGAGGCCGATATGGCGGTTGGCAAGTGGTCCTATCGCAAACCGCGTATCCGCAATGAGTATCCGGTTGGCATCATGGGGCTGGGTGTGCTGGGCGAGCGAGTGGCCAAAGCGGCGGTGCAGTTTGATTTCCCCGTTCTGGGGTGGAGTCGCTCGCCGAAGCAGGTTGACGGCGTGCGGTGTTTTGCGGGGCCAGATCAGTTTGACGACTTTCTCAAGGCCACCAGGGTTCTGGTGTGTTTGCTGCCGCTCACGCCGGACACGCAAAACATCATGAACCACAGCAACCTATCAAAATTGCAAACCGGGGGCTATGTGATCAACGTGGCGCGCGGCGGGCATCTGGTGGATGAAGACCTGATTGCCCTGCTGGATACAGGGCATCTTGCAGGGGCCACACTTGATGTGTTCCGCACCGAGCCTTTGCCTGCAGGCCATGCGTTCTGGCAACATCCCAAAATCGCCATCACGCCGCACACGTCGGCACGTACGCTGCGCGACGAAACCATTGCACAAATTGCGGGCAAGATACTGGCGCTGGAGCGGGGCGAGCCGATTGCCGGTATTGTGGGTACGGCGCGCGGGTACTGATGTTGCCCGCCTGGTATCAAGCATGAACTTGAAAATGAAGGATTGGAAATGAGTCTGCCTGCCATCGTCAAACTCGTTGATGTGGGACCGCGCGACGGTTTGCAAAACGAGAAAAACCCGGTTCCAGCCGCCGTCAAGATTGAACTCGTTCATCGCTTGCAGGCTGCGGGGCTCAAAGAAATCGAAGTCACCAGTTTTGTGTCGCCCAAGTGGGTGCCGCAGATGGGCGACAACGCGGAGGTGATGGCCGGCATCACGCGCCAGCAAGGGGTGCGCTATTCAGTGCTGACGCCCAACCTCAAGGGCCTGGAGGCCGCTCTGGTTGCGCCGCGTGAGCAGTGGCCCGACGAGATTGTGGTGTTTGGCGCCGCCAGCGAGGCATTCAGCCACCGCAATATCAATTGCAGCATTGAAGAAAGCATTGAACGCTTTCGCCCGGTCGCCCAAGCCGCGCGCGACAAGGGTATCTATGTGCGGGGTGCCATTTCGTGTGCGGTAGGTTGCCCGTATGAGGGCGAGATTGCGCCCGAACGTGTGGCTATGGTGGCGCGCCTGCTCAAGGGGATTGGCGTACAGCACATTGGCGTGGCCGACACCATTGGCGTCGGTACCCCCCTGAAGGTGCAGCGCGCCATGGAGGCTGCGCTTCAACACTACGACCTGGACGGCGTGTCGGGCCACTTCCATGACACCTATGGACAAGCGCTGGGCAACACACTGATCGCATTGCAAATGGGCATCTGGCAGTTCGACACCTCGGTCGCCGGGCTGGGTGGGTGTCCTTACGCCAAGGGCGCTACGGGTAATGTGGCGTCAGAGGACGTGGTCTACATGCTCAACGGTATGGGCATTGACACAGGCATTGACCTTGAAAAACTGATTGACGCTGGCAAGTTCATCAGCGATTTTCTGGACCGCAAGCCCAACTCCCGTGCCGCAACCGCGTTGCTTAACCAGCGCAACCGTGATTGAAACGCTTGGAATTTTCTCCGGATGCACCCATGATCGCTCCTAAAATAATAGCTAACTATGTAGATTCTGCGTGGGCCAGTGGTTCAATTATTCCATCACCTTGCGTGAGTGTCTGCCAAATGGATGCGTCAAGTAGCCTGTGCTCAGGCTGCCATCGCACCATTGACGAGATCGCAAACTGGTCGCGCATGGACAACGACGCGAAACGTGTGATCTGGGCGCGCATTGACAGCCGCGTGGCACCAGGAGTCGGGTCATGAAGCACATCACGTTTTACCTCGACTTCATCTCGCCTTATGCCTGGCTGGCATTTGAGCAGTTGCCGCAGTCGCTCATGGGTCAGACTTATAGCGTGACCTACAAACCCATTCTGTTTGCTGCATTGCTCAAACACCACGGTCAATTGGGTCCTGCAGAAATTCCGGGAAAACGTGAGTGGACCTACCGCCAGGTGCAATGGCTGGCACACACCCAGGGTGTAGACCTGCAGCTGCCAAAGACGCATCCGTTCAACCCCTTGGGCCTGTTGCGGCTTGCGGTTGCCTGCGGACTTGGCGACGGCGCTTCGGGCCTGGTGCCCGGCGCGTCAAGCCGCTACGTGGTCGAGAGCCTTTTTCGTCACGTCTGGTGCTCGGGCGAAGAAGCCGCGAGCGCCGGACGCTTGGAGGCGATCACAGCGCAACTCAGCCCCGGATGTGACGTCCTTGGCGATGAGGTCAAGGCGCTTTTGAAAGCCAATACCGACGAAGCCATTTTGCGAGGCGTGTTTGGCGTGCCCACCATGGCCGTCGACGACAAGTTTTTTTGGGGGCAAGACGCGTTGCCCCTGCTGGCTGCATACCTGGCTGGAGACGCCTGGTTTGACGGCCCGGCCTGGCAGGCCGCCAGTCAGCTTCGCGTTGGCGTCTCGCGGCCCAAATCGTAAAAAACCACATTGCGAAATCAAAGCCTAGGGTTAGGCCCTAGTTTGTCAGCACCAGTTCAGTTTGCTGTAAGCGGTGGTTGGTTTCATGTCAGAGCAGGGTCAGTGCCATCTCCAACAATGCACGCAGCTCCCGACTTGGGGGCCTCAACCTTTTGGAGACATAACTATGGCAACAGCAGCGGCCTCAAGGCCCATGACGCCCGAAGAAAAGAAGGTGATCTTCGCCTCGTCGTTGGGTACCGTTTTTGAGTGGTACGACTTTTATCTATACGGCTCGCTCGCAGCGGTCATCGCCAAGCAGTTCTTTGGCGGACTTGATCCCACAT
>JANPAZ010000031.1:0-14952 GCA_031430225.1 Rhodoferax sp.
AGCGTTCAGGCGTATTCAGCCAGCGTCTTCTTCATCTTTTTCATGGCCGCCACTTCAATTTGGCGAATGCGTTCGGCACTCACGCCGTACTCTGCGGCCAGCTCGTGCAGCGTCATGCCGCCCGAATTGTCGTCATTCACCTTGAGCCAACGCTCTTCCACGATACGACGGCTGCGTTCGTCCAGAGCCTGCAAGGCGGTCGCGATGCCATCGCTGGCCAGCACGTCACGCTGGTGCGACTCGATCATCGCGGTGGGCTCGTGTGTGGTGTCGGTCAGGTACGCGATCGGGCCATAAGCCTCCTCACCGTCGTCTGACGGACTGGGGTCCAGCAGCACGTCGCCCCCCGACAGGCGGGTTTCCATCTCGATGACTTCCTCGCGCTTGACCTTCAGCGTGGAGGCCATCGAATTAATCTGGTCGTCACTGAGGGTGTTGCGATGCGTGCCGATGTCAGCGGCCGCGTCATCCGACTGGTAGCGTTGTTTCATCGAGCGCAGGTTGAAAAACAGTTTGCGCTGGGCCTTGGTGGTAGCCACCTTGACCATGCGCCAGTTTTTCAGGATGTACTCGTGGATCTCAGCCTTGATCCAGTGCATTGCGTAGCTGACCAACCGCACACCCTGGTCGGGGTCAAAGCGTTTGACGGCTTTCATCAAGCCCACGTTGCCTTCCTGGATCAGGTCGCCATGCGGCAGTCCGTAGCCCAGGTACTGGCGGGAAATGGACACCACCAGACGTAAGTGAGAAAGCACTAACTTACCGGCTGCGTCAATGTCATTGTCAAATTTGAACTTGCGTGAAAACTCTTGCTCCTGCTCCAGTGTGAGCATGGGCATGCGGTTGGATGCCGAAATGTAGGCATCGAGATTTCCCAGTGAGGGCACGACAGACCATGGGTTCGCCACGGCCAGTGAGGCACCTGAGACTGCAGTTTGATAGGTCATACCAGAACTCCTTTTGTCAATAGCATGATATTAGCACTCTATTAGAGAGAGTGCTAACAGCATGGTTCCCCCAGCTTTCAAATGATTCAATGGCGACGATAGTGTTTTTTACGGTTGGCGCGCCATGAGGTGGCAAAATTAAGGCTCCGCGCCCAAAATCTCTGGCACCTGGTGTCACTCAACGGGTCGCGCGGCACCCCTGCTGACCGTCAAACCACCCAAAACATGTCTATTTTTGAAATTGAAGGCGGCGTTCCGCTGCGGGGCACTGTGCGTGCCTCGGGCAACAAGAACGCCATTCTGCCGATGATTGCGGCCTGCATGCTCACCGACCAGGAGATGGTGCTGGAGAACGTGCCTGACATCATTGATGTGCGTCATATGCTCGAGGTTGTCACCGCGCTGGGGGGCAAGGTGGAGCGAAGCGGCGAACGCGTGAGCATTCATGCGGCCGGTCTTCACAGCAGTGAAATCAGCCGCGAGCTGTGCAACAAGGTGCGTACCTCGATCATGTTTGTAGCCCCATTGCTGCACCGCATGGGTAAAGCGAAACTCTACCCACCAGGTGGCGACGTGATTGGCCGCAGGCGGCTGGATACCCATTTTTATGGTCTGCAAAAGCTCGGTGCCAGCGCCGTCGTGAATGGCAGCTACGAGTTCTCCATGCCCACGCCTTTGACCGGTGCAGAGATGTTTTTTGACGAGCCTTCAGTCACTGGTACCGAGCACATCATGATGGCTGCCGCCGTCAGTGCCGGACACACGCTGATCCGCAACGCGGCCTGCGAGCCCCATGTGCAGGACCTGGCTCTCATGCTCAACGCCATGGGCGCAAAGATCAGTGGAATTGGCACCAACCAGCTCAACATTGAGGGTGTAGCGTCGCTAAATGGGACAACCCACCGGGTATGTCACGACCATGTCGAGGCCGCGTCCTATCTGGCCCTGGCCGCCGCCACCGGAGGCGAGATCAAGGTCGAAGGCACCGACCTTCATTCTTACTGGATGTGTCGCCGGGTGTTTGCCACACTGGGCGTGAAGATAGAGTTGTACAAGGACCATATCCTGCTCCCAGGCAACCAGGAGCTGCGCGTGACGCGCGACCACGATGGCTCCATTCCTGTCATTGGCGACGGCCCCTGGCCCCAGTTTGCGACGGACCAGATGAGCTGCATGATTACCCTTGCCACGCAGGTTGAGGGCAACGTGCTGTTTTTCGAAAAGATGTTCGAGTCGCGGCTGTATTTTGTGGACCGTCTGATCGCCATGGGTGCGAATGCCGTGGTGTGTGATCCGCACCGGGTGGTCATCAGTGGCCGTTCCCGGCTGACTGCGACCACACTGACGTCGCCCGACATTCGTGCCGGCATGGCGCTGTTGGGTGCGGCACTGTGCGCCCATGGAAAGTCAACCGTTCAAAACGCCAACATGATTGAACGCGGCTACGAGCGCATTGAAGAAAAGCTTTTGGGGTTGGGTGCCCGCATCACGCGTCGCACTTGATCGGCAGGCGCTACCAGCGCACGCCCAGCTTGGTGAAAAGCTTGCTTAGCACAAACAGCGGACCGACCCATAGGTATTGAACGTCTTCCAGAAATGACGGCTTTTTGCCTTCAAGTTTGTGCCCGATGAACTGAAGGATCCAGGCCACAACAAAGATGGCGGCGCTCAGCGGTAGCACCCATGGGCCCATGGCCATCACGAGTGCAAAAATCAGCGCTGAGCCCACTGCCATGGTCGCCAGAAATACCATCGACAGCCGCGCGTAGTAGACGAGGCTTGCGCCCACAAAAGCATAGGCCAACCAGGGGTGAACCCAGTAAATCATGCCCACCAGGCTGAGCATGATCAGCGGAATGGCTGCAAAGTGAATCAGCTCATTGGTGGGGTTCAGGTGGCTGGATTCGTAGTGCGCCAGCAATGCGTCTACGCGACGGTGCGTCGCTGTACCGGTGTCACGGGTTGGTTGTGTAACGGGTTTCATGCGGGTCTCCAGGGGTGCGGTACTTTGCAATGCGGATTCGGTCCACACTGTACTTGAGCCAACCCAGCAAGCGCCCATGTGCAGCGTGGGCGCCCCACGCAGCAATGGCTTTGCCATCACTGCACGCAAGTATATTCAACCCTTCTGCAATCGCCCATCGCGGCTTGGGCTCCAAGCCCGCCATAACAGTGGTCAGGTTTGCAAGCAGTTTCGCAGCGGCCGGGTGGCCAGGGGCTGGCGCAAACACATGGGGATGGCTTGTAGACCGCTGGCAGGCATCAATGGCAATGGCACCGCCGTCGTCCATGGCCAGGCCACATCGACCCAGCCAGGCCGGCAGTTGGCCGCGGGTGGCAAGAATGGGCACGTCGCAAGCCAGGCGCGCGCCACTGCCCAGCAGTACTTCGCCGCGCGCCACGCCGCTGGCTTGGTCGACCAGTACGGTGATGCGGCGCACACGCAAAGCCTTGGCCCAGAAGGCCTGCACAACGGGCGGGTGGCTTGCGGCCAGCCGGGCGCCCCCGGTGACCAATGTCACTGCGGCGTGGGGCAGGCGTTTGCGCACGGCCATGGCAAGCTCCATACCGAAGTCTTGCCCGGCTTCAAAGCCATCACAAATCACTGTGACTCGAATGGCGCCGTCCTGACCCAGGCCGGTCACCCGCGGCCACAGGTTGCAAAACGCTTCCAAGGGCCGCGTAAAAAGAACATTTTCACGGGCACCGGGCATGGCCAGCTGGATTTTGTCGCGGGGCTGAACGGGCTCGGTGTCAATGCTGAGCCAGTCAAAAGGCAATTCGCTGCCGTCGTCCATCAGCATGACCTTGGTTTGTGGGTTGACATCCATCGCGTTGCGACGCACCCAGCGCACCTGGCCCCGTTGCGCCAGCGGCTCCAGTGCAATGCAGCATTCTTCAACGGTGCCCAGCCCGGCCACAAATCGCGGGACGAGGGTGGCGTCGAACCAGTGCGATCTGGACGAGATGAGCGTGACCCGGATGCCTTGCAGTGGACGCTTTGCCAGGCGGGCCATCAGATGTACGTGGGCCAGACCCGCACCCAGCAGCACAAGATGTTTTGGCTTTGCCGTGTTCAAGGCCCCTGTGTTCATGGCGCTATTGTTTCATGGCGTCATTGCTTCATGGTGATGTCGCCGACGTAGCCCAGGCTGGCGCCGCCGGTGTTGTCGGAGTCTGCGCCCACCACGATGGCAACCAGAGGCGGTACGGTGTCGGTGTCGGAGCCAAATGCCTTGAGGAAATCGGCGCTCAGTTTGCGCTCGTGCGTTACCCACTGCCTGAGCGGCGCGTCGCCCGAGTTCAGCACCACAAAGCGCACCCGTCGCGTGTAGGCGTTGGGCAACCCGGTCCCCGGGGGCAGATTTTGGTCCCACACATAGCACAAAGTAGCCGCAGGCAATTGCTCGCCGCTGACTGTGCGTGCCAGCGCCAGCAGGCTGCGCTCGACCCAGCCCAGTTTTTCCAGAGGCAGGTCAAACATGGCGCAGACCTTCAGTGCCACATCGTCGCCGTCTTTGCGCCGCAGGTCCGCACGGGACAGGGCTTGATCCAGGCGCCATTTCCAGTGCAGGGTGACCTGCGGTGGCAATGCCAGATCGGGCAGCACATGCGTCAGCGTGCCATAGGATTTATCGGTGGCCAGGCGCAACACGCGCTCGCCGTCCACGTTGGCAATGTCAATTTGCGCGAGTGGAGCCTTGCCTTTGGGCAGGCCCACCACCCGCCAGGGAGCGGGCACCTGCGAGTCGGCGGCAGCGGAAAATCGCGCAAGCGGGGGAAGTGGCTCAGCGGCAAGTGCATGAGCCCCTGGCAACAGGCCCCAGAGCAGGTTCACCATAATTTTTAAGAAAAACCGGCTGTTGGCCCAAGTATTCATTGATTTGTTTGCTATGAATATAGAAGTAAATCAATGATGCGGATCATGCTGGCCCGCGTTCATCCCCGTCGCCACGCATGAAAGCGCTGTGCCCAAGCCAGCAGGCGCTCAGGCTGGTGCGCGCGCTTCCATTCGCCTGCGGCATATTTGTTGGCTTCGGCCAAGGTCGGATAGGTGTGGATGGTGCCTAAAATTTTGTTGAGCCCCAGCCCGTGCTTCATGGCCAGCACGTACTCGGCCAGCAGGTCGCCAGCGTGGGTGCCCACGATGGTGACGCCCAGGATTTTGTCTTTGCCGGGCACCGTCAAAACCTTGACGAAACCATGCGTCTTGGTGTCGGCACCCTCGTCGCAAATCTGGCGGTCCAGGTCGTCAAGGTCGTACCGAGTCACCTCATGGGCAATGCCCTGGGCACGCGCTTCCTGCTCGTTCAAACCCACCCGAGCTACTTCGGGGTCGATGAAGGTGCACCACGGTATCACCGAGTAGTCCACCTTGAACTTTTTGAGGCTTCCAAACAGTGCATTCACCGAGGCGTACCAGGCGTGGTGAGCGGCCACGTGGGTGAACTGGTAGGGTCCCGCCACGTCACCTGCGGCGAAAATATTGGGGTACAGCGTCTGCAGGTACTCATTGGTCTGGATGGTTCCGCCCACTGCGCGAGTGGCCGGAATACCCAACTCCTCAAGGCCGAAGCCCTCAAGCCGGGGCACCCGGCCCACAGCGCAGATCAAGGCGTCATACTCGACAAATACTTCACGGTCATCATGTTCCAGCACGATGAATTTCACAATTTTTGGAGGCATGTCAACAGGGGCTTGTTCGCTTTCCAGCAATCCGCCAAAGGTGCTTGACCAGGCTGACTCTTCAAAGTTGGAAGTGGACGGCGCATCCGTTTCATCGTGAATATCGCCAAAGCCCGATGGGAGCGGTTTGCCGCCTTCGGGGGCCATTTGAACAACCTCACATCGCAGCGCCTTGTGGCGGGTTAACACACGCACGCCATCAGCTTGCAATGCAGCGCGCGCCAGCCCGCCGACCTCTTCGTCTTCTCGCGCCATGATGCGTGAGGCCATTTCAACCTGGGTGACTTCTGCGCCCAGCCGGGCAAAGCTTTGCGCCAGTTCGCAGCCAATGGGCCCACCCCCCAGCACCACCATGCGTTTGGGAATTTCCCCCAGTTTCGAAAACTCGTCCCACAGCGTGTCGCTGGTCACATAGCCGGACGCGATACCGGCCGCCGTGGCCAGAAACGGGGGAATGAGCGGCCGTGCACCAGTGGCGATCACGATGGCGCGTGTGCTTAAAGTTTGCTGCTTGCCGTCCAGCAGCGTGATCTCGACGGTCCATGGCGAGGTGATGCGGGCATGGCCCTGCAACACTTCCACGCCCAGGCTGGTGTAGCGCGCCACACTGTCATGCGGCTCTATGGCGGCAATCACGTCGCGCACTCGCTTCATCACGGCACGGAAACTGAACGCGGGCTGGCTGCTGTTGAGCCCATAGCGCTCGCCGTTTTGCATCTGGTGCGCCAACTTGGCCGACTTGATCAGTGCTTTGCTGGGTACGCACCCATAGTTGAGGCAGTCGCCCCCCATCTTGTGGGCCTCCACCAGCGTGACCTTGGCCTTGACCGCTGCGGCGATGTAGGCCGACACCAAACCGCCTGCGCCTGCGCCAATCACAACGAGGTTGCGGTCAAAACGCTTTGGCTTCAAATGGGCCCAGCGCGCATACACGCGGCGGGCCTTGATGCGCTTGATGACCCAAACGGCCATGAGCACCACGAGTGCAACGACACCTGCAAGCACCAGCGCCCCCGGTAGAGACTGCGCCCATGCATTCATGGTCGGGATGCCAATGGCGTACTGGCGTAAAGCAGTAAATCAAGAGTAATTTCTAGAAACCTTCGCGCAGTGGCGTTGACCACGGGGTGAATCAGGGATGCGGCTGCGCGGTCCGGCATGGTGTACGCTCTAAAAAAGCTCGATATCGCCAACGTTGGCGTCTGTCTCAACCAGTTTGCCTTGAGCGATCAACTCCTCATAGTGGCATACCTGGTTTCTGCCGTGGCCTTTGCCAAAATACACCGCCTGGTCGGCCCGGGAAAAAGCGATGTCAGGTGTGTCTTCGGCGCGCATCGCGGTGTAGCCAACGCTGACTGTAATCTTGCCCACCTGTGGAAAGGAAAAGCCTTCGGTGCGTACACGCAGACGCTCGAACACGTGTGCTGCATCTGGTGCATTCACGTGGCGCAGAAGCACCACAAACTCCTCGCCGCCGAATCGGTAAAGCTCATCGTGAAAGCGGAAGTTGGCGCGCATCAGGCGGGCCATCAGCAACAGTACTTCGTCGCCAATCAAGTGACCAAAGTTGTCGTTGACCCGCTTGAAATGGTCTATGTCCAGCATGCCCAGCCAGTTACTGCCAAGGGTGCCGGCGACCCGACGATCGTTAGGCGGCTCAAGTTCCAGGTCGCGCTTTTCCGTCAAGGCCTTCATGAAGGCGCCTTCAAACGTCTTGCGGTTGAGGAGATCAGTCAGGGTGTCACGTTCGCCATAGTCAAGCAGGCTGCGGAAGTTACGGTAGACGCGCAACAGACTGGTCACCAGTCCGAGCGACTCAGCGGGGAGCGGCTGGGCCGAGTAAATCTCCATCACGCTTGGAACCGCGTACTGCTCTGGCATGGGAAACAGCGTGAGATGCCATGCGTAACCCCTGGCTTCGGTTGATGGTGAGGGTTGAATCTGCATGGGTGCCGTGGAGGCTAGCGCGTGGCAGCGGTGGGGAAAATCGCCCAGCAATGGCAGGTTTTCCGGGGCCGTCCATTTGGCGGGTGCCTGCGTTCCTGAATTCTCAGTCGTTGCCTGGGCACTGGTCAGCCAGCGCTCATCACGCGGATCGCCAACCCGTTGATGAATTGCCACGGAGTGCAGAGGTTGTGCCAACTGCGACAAAACAAGTACAGTCAACGCGCGATCGAGCGCATGACGATCCCGCAAGGCAAGCAGATCTGCAATTCCATCAACAAGGTGAGCCATAATTTCAGTTTACTCTGGGCCGATGACCTGAAGCCGGGTCAGGTCAAACGCGTCACGCGCGACTGGTCTGCGACATCGGCACTGTCGTGTGTCACCAGCAAGACAGGAATATTTCTGCGGGCGACCAACGCAAAAACAAAGGCCCGCATGCGCTCGCGCAATGCCAGGTCCAGCTTGGAAAACGGTTCGTCCAGCATCAGGGCCCGGGGCTGGGCCAACAGGGCGCGCATCAGCGCCACCCGAGCGCGCTGCCCTCCCGACAAAGTGGCCGGGTCGGCATTGGCAAAGTCAGACATTTCCAGATCGACAAGACCCTGTCGCACCTTGTCTTCGCGCGACTGTTCGGGTGCCATTTTCTGATCTGGCGACTTTGAAGCCGGCACGGCAAACAGGAGGTTTTCCCGAACGGTCATGTGGGCAAACAGCAGGTCTTCCTGAAACAGAATGCCAACGCGTCGTTGCTCGGTTGGCAAGTCATCTATGCGCTGGTTATCCAATGTGATCTCGCCGTCAAAACGCAAGGCGTCTGGCAAGGTGCCACAAATGGCGGCAAGCAGGCTGGACTTGCCAGAGCCGCTGGCACCCATCACGGTGTGGATGCCGCCCGCAGGAACCTGCAGATACAGGTCGCGCACTAGCACGGTGGTGGCCGTTTGCAGGGTGCGGACCCGAACTTCAAGCGTCATATAGGGTACAGGCCCAAGAATAACGGGCATAGTTTGCTATGAAAAATAGAGCGTTTGACTGGCATTCGTGACATTGTGACTGAATTCGTCGTGGCGGCCAGCACAGGTTCAGGCGGGGGATAATAGGGTATTCACCTGTACAGGAATCACCATGTTCAAGAAATCCGTTGTCGACTCTCTGGCCCTCGCAGGCATCGTCGCGCTGATGCTCGCAGCGGGCCTTGCCCAAGCCGAACCCACGGCCGCCAAGAATGAACTGATCGGAAAGATCCTTCAATTGCAGCGCCCTGCCATTGAAGGCATTGCCACAGCGCTGGCGCAACAGCCGGCGGCGCAGATGATGCAAGGTGCCAATATGGCGCTTCAAACGCGCGTGGCACCAGACAAGCGTGAAGCCATTGGCAAGGAAATTCAGGCTGACCTGAAGAAATACGTGGATGAGGCTGTGCCTTTGCTTCGCGAGCGCGCCCTCAAAATCGCGCCCACCACCATTGGCACGCTGCTGGACGAGAAATTTACTGAAGAAGAGCTGCGTCAATTGGTCGCCATCATGGAGTCGCCCGTCAATCGCAAGTTCGGGCAAATGAACAGCGAGTTGCAGAAGTCTTTGGGTGAGAAACTGGTGGCCGAGACGCGCAGTCTCATTGAGCCAAAAGTCAAGGCGCTGGACCAGAGCATTGGCAAACGCCTTGGTGTGACACCGCCTGCAAGTGGTGCGACTGCTGCGCCTGCAAAACCGGCCAGCAAATAACTGGCGTTCACGGAGTGGCGTAGTCTTTCTTGGGCGGACTCAGGCCGGCGCGGCACTCAGACTCCGCGGCCCCCGCAGCCCAGTTAAAACATGAACGGCACCCTTAATCAATCTGCTCGATAGATCAGGCGCTAGCCTCATTCAACAACGCAATGTCAGCAGTACTCAACACCAGTTGAGCCGCCGCCACCAACTCCGCCATTTGATTCAGCGAAGTGGCACTGGCAATCGGTGCCGTGATGGCAGGTCGGGCCATTTGCCAGGCAATGGCGACCTGACCTGCAGTGGCTTTGTGCCCTGCCGCCGCCTCGTCAAGAGCCGCCAGAATTTTCAATCCACGCGGGTTGAGATATTTGGCAACCGCATTCTTGCCACGTGCGCTCTTTTCAGCATCTTTCTCACTGCGGTATTTACCGGTCAGAAAGCCCGAGGCGAGTGCATAGAAATTGATCACCCCCACGTCGCGCTTCAAGCACAGTGGCTCCAGGTCATCTTCAAACACAGCGCGGTCATACAGGTTGTACAGCGGCTGCAAACTCTCATAGCGTGGCAGACCGTGCTTCTGACTGGTCTCCAGCGCCAGCGCCAGGCGCGGCGCCGTGTAGTTGGAAGCGCCAATCGCACGCACCTTGCCGGCCTTGATCAAATCACCATAAGCGCCCAGCGTGTCTTCCAGCGGGGTGGCCGCGTCGTCGTCGCGTGACTGGTAGAGGTCAATATGGTCCGTCTGCAGGCGACGCAAAGAGTCCTCTACCGCCTGGCGGATATACGCTGGCGCCAGACCACTGAGATCGGGCCCCATAGGCTTGCCGACCTTGGTGGCCAGCACGATGCGATTGCGTTTGCCACTTTGGCGCAGCCATTTGCCAATCACCGTTTCTGATTCTCCCCCGGTGTGACCCGGCACCCATTTTGAGTACACGTCGGCCGTGTCGATGAAGTTG
Source organism: Rhodoferax sp. (assembly GCA_031430225.1). Classification (GTDB taxonomy): domain Bacteria; phylum Pseudomonadota; class Gammaproteobacteria; order Burkholderiales; family Burkholderiaceae_C; genus JANYCG01. Next base: position 10,250 of record JANPAZ010000031.1, read on the forward strand.
AAGCCCGCGTCCACCCAGGCATCAAGCAAGGCAAAGGACGTGGCCTGATCAGCCGTCCAGCCCATCACATTGCAGCCCAGCATCAGCGGCGAAACAGACAGACCCGAGCGGCCAAGTTGGCGGTATTGCATGGAATCTTCTTTCAATTGTTTGCTGAACGAATTTTTGGGTTAGCCTGCAGCCAGACTCGCAATGGCGCGATCCACGCCGCCTGGTGTAAAAGGCACACCCTGCACGGTCATGGCGGCCTCAATGCCGGCCAGGCAACCCAGAATCATGGCTGCATTCATGTCACCCAGGTGCCCGATGCGAAACACGCGCCCGGCCAGCGGCCCCAGGCCCCCTGCAAACGCCACCTGAAAGCGCTCGCGTGCCACGGTGCGAAGTGCCTCTACATCAACGCCTGGCGATACCGCGACGGCAGTAATGGAGTTTGAACAGGCCTGGGGCACCTGGCAAAACAGACGCAGTGCACCGGCACCACTCCAGCCATTCACTGCCGCCTGTGTGGCACGGGCTATTGAACCGTGGCGTGCAAAAACGGCGTCCTCACCTTCGCGGAAAATCAGCTCCAGCGCAGCGGTCAACCCCATCAACAGGTTCTGGGGCGCCGTACCGCAAAACTTGCGATAACCCAGATCACTTTTGCGCCGCTCCCAGTCCCAGTAAAAGCGCGGGTTGGGGTTGGCCCGGGCCACCGCCATGGCTTTGGCATCGACTGCGCAAAATCCCAAGCCTGGCGGGCACATCAGCCCTTTTTGGGAGGCACCCACCACCACGTTGGCGCGCAGTGCATCCATATCAAACGGCACCGCACCTAAGGATGCCACCACGTCCACCACAAACAGGGCAGGGTGACCTGCTGCGTCAATCGCGGCACGTACGGCGGCCATGTCGCTCGTCATGCCGCTGGCAGTGTCTGTGTGCACGGTGAATACAGCGACGATGTCGTGAGTCTTGTCGGCCCGCAAGGCGGCTTCCACCACGCTGGCGTCAATGGGAAAGCCTTCGACCCAGGGCGTGCGCACCACGCGCGCGCCGAGTGCCTCCGTCTGCACCGCCCATGATTCTGAAAAGTGCCCCGTGCCTGCAATCAACACGGTGCGCCCGGGTGCCAGCAAATTGGCAATCGCCCCTTCCCAGGCACCGTGGCCATTGGCTGCGTACATGAACACATCGGCATCTGCCGTGTGCAAAAGTTTTTTGAGGCCGTTCTCGCACGCGGCAATCATCTCGTCCACGCGCGGGTCTGCCAGGTCCATCGGCTGGCGGCTCATGGCCTCCATCACTTCATTGGGGACTCGAGTGGGGCCGGGCGCGTGAAGGAAGCGGTGGCCGGGGATTCGTTGCAAGGGCGTCGTGGGCAGGGTCATGTTTGTATCTTAATGATCTTTTTTTAGTTCTTTATGGACGCAGGTCGACGCGGCACTCAGACTCCGCGGCTGTCCCCCGGCCTTCGGCCTCCTCCTTTATGCCGCTGCGCTGAATGCCACGCCGACCTGTTTCAGGTTGGGCGGTTAGCAAACTTTCTTGGTCTGCCCACCCAGGCAGCCAGCGCAAAGCCCAGCACGGGCAGCAGCCATTGCAGCACCGCGTAGGCCGAGGTCAGGGATCGCTGCGCGCCTGAGGCCAATGTGACGGCTTCGGTGGTCACCGTGGCAAATCGGCCTGCGCCCACAAACAGCGTGGGCAGGTACTGGGCCACACTCACCGCAAAACCCACGGCAGCAGCAGCCGCCAGCGCGGCACGTAACAGCGGCCACTTCACCTGCATCAGAAACACACCGCGCCGCTTGCCCAAAGACGCGCTGATATGCCAATAGCGCGTGTCAAAACCCAGGTAGGCCGGGCTGAGCGCAATCAGCACGTAAGGCACCGTGGCCAGCGTGTGTGCAAGCCATACACCCACCCAGGTGGCGTCTACGCCCCAACGCAATGCCACGGCATGCACGCCCACCACCCACAGCACCGACGGCAACACCAGCGGCAGATAGATGAAACGGCGCAGCACCGTGTCCCAGCGCGGCGGGGCGCATTCCAGCCACGCCACTGACCAGAGCAGTGCAGCCAGGCTGCTGGCCAACCCGAGTGTCAAAGTCGTGCCCAGTGTGCCTGAACTGCCCCACACTGCGGTCCATGCCTCTGTTGTAAAAGCTTGTGGCACCAGCGCTGGAAATGCCCACACGCCTGATACGCTGCCTATCACCAATGCCAGCATGACTGCGCCGTAGAGTGCCGGCAGCGGTAGCAACGCCACTGCTCGCGCTGTTCTTGCTAAACGCATTAGCGCGTTTCGGCGCGCCTGTGTGCTGCGCCCGCGTTGGCCACTTGTCCATCGCCTGCGCCAGGCGCTGAGTCTGCTGGCAAACCAGAGCAAGCTAGAGGTCAGTGCCAGCATGCCCGCTAACCACCATGCCGCCACCGCACCCAACGCGTTGCGCGCCAGGTCGGCATCCAGCAGCCATTGCCAGGCCAGGACCGCCAATGTCGGCGGCGACGCGGGTCCGATGACCATTGCCACGTCCACCACGGTCAGTCCGTAAGCCAAGACCGCCAGCATGGGCCAGCGTAAACGTGGCCAGAGTTGTGGCCACAGCACGCGCCACCAGGCCCGCTCAAAGGTGTAGCCCATCGTTCGCGCCACATTCATTTCGCTGGCAAGCCGCTGCGCCACGTCGGCACGCTGCAATTGCGTGGCGGCAGCCCACAGCAAGAAAGGCACTTCCTTGGCCACCAACACGGCAATCAATCCCAGGCCCCACGGGTCTTGCGTGGTGGCCCAGGCCGGGGGCACCATTAACCCGTTGGCCCAGGGCGACACGAGCCTTAGCAGCCAGCCGCTGGGGGCGATCAGCGCGACCAGACCAATGGCAAAGGCAGCGTGTGGTACGGCCAGCAGCGGCCCCAGCAGGCGCACCAGCCTTGACCAGGTCGGGCCGGGGAAGCTGCGTGAAATCATCCAGGCGGCGAGGCCCACGCTGAGCAGCGTCGAGGCTAGACCTGTCCAAAGCGTGAGCGCCAGTGCCTTGGGCGTTTGTGGATCAGCAAAAAAACGTTGCCAGGCCTGGATGTCGAAAGCGCTCGAAGTTATCGATGCGATGGCCCAGCTAAGCGGGACACCGAACAACAACAGCAGAATGGATGAAAGGACGAAATTGGTGCGCATGAGTGGGCTGCTGTCAATCGCGCGACGCGGCAGCTGTGCGCCGTCAGAGCACCCGGCTGCGCTGCGTTTCACTCACCCTTGATGTTGGCCGCCTTCACAACCACCGTATTGCGCGCCAGCTCCTTTCGCAGGAACTCGGAAAATTCGGCGGAAGAGCCCTTGCCGACACTTGCGGCTTGGTCTTCAAACGTCTTGCGCACGTCGGGTGATGCCAGGATGTCGTTGAGTTCGCGGTTGAGCCGCTCGACGATGGCTGCGGGCGTCTTCGCGGGTACAAATAGCCCAATTGCACTGGTGACGTGAAACCCCTTGAGATCTGGTGTTTCAGACAGCGAGGGCACGTCAGGGCTGGCGGCCAGCCGATCTACGACGGTCACGCCCAGGGCCTTGATCTTGCCAGCCCGGATGTGCACCAGCCCGGTGGATGGCACCAGCAAGGCCAGGTCAACCTGGCCTCCAATCAGGTCGCTCACAATCTGTGGCGCGGCTTTGTATGGCACATGCACCATGTCAATGCGGGCCTGCTGGCGCAAGGATTCCATCGCCACATGCAGCAAATTGCCAACGCCGGGGCTGGCGTAATTGAGCTTGCCGGGGTTCGCGCGCGCGTAGCGAAGGAGTTCGGCAACATTGCTGACCGGCAAGTCCGGGCGGGCGGCAAGAATCAACGGCGTAACGTTGATCAGGCCCACGGGGATCAGGTCCTTGAGCGCGTCGTATTTGACGGTGTCAGGCGTCACCAGGGGTGCGATCACGATGGTGCTGTCGGGGGCCACCAGCAAGGTATAGCCGTCAGGCGAAGCACGCACTGCCTTGGTCGTGCCCACAACTCCACCAGCACCCGCCACGTTATCCATCACCACGGCTTGGCCCAGCCGCTCCGCCAGCTTGTTCGCGACCAGGCGCGCTGCAAAGTCCACCGCGCCCCCGGCCGGAAACGGAACCACCATCGATATCGGCTTGGCCGTGGGCCAGGCCGCAGACGTCGTCTGCGCGAAAGCGAAGCCAGTCGATGCGAGCAAAGTAGCTCCAACCCCGAGATTCAACAATATCTTGCGCATGATCAAAAGTCCTTGAAAGTAAAGAAAGTGGTGCCTTGGATCAATCCGGTTTGTCGGCCAGCGCAGCAGGCAACGTGGACACCTCCTGGCTGTCAATACTGCAATTTTTAAGCCAGCCGGGGCGCTGGCCGTGGAAGCCGCTCCGCAGCGCATGCCCGCACTTGCAACCGCGCTGTTCAGGCAGGTGGCGCACGGCATCGATCAAGGCCTGCTCTATCCGGTCATGCAGGCCATCAGCGTAGTACTGGTCGTTCATGCTGCCCGGCCCGACATGGATCACAGCGGGTGCCATGCCGGCACCGTAGTTGATCACTGGGGCAATGGATGCAAAACACATCTCGGCCTCGCGCGCAAAGACCACCTCAGGCACCATCGGTGTCCCAACGATGTCGGCACCGTCGCGCTGCAGTGCACGGATTTCAGAAGGCGTCTCAAAGCGCGGCCCTTCGGTGCAGGCAAACACACCCCGGTCGAGT
>JANPAZ010000032.1:0-5726 GCA_031430225.1 Rhodoferax sp.
TGGTGGCAGGGTTCGGTTTCATCGGTTACCTGTTTGTCAAACTCGGTATGGAACCCGCGCCTTTGCTGCTGGGCTTTATTCTGGGGCCCATGATGGAGGAAAACCTGCGACGGGCGCTGCTGCTGTCTCGGGGTGACTGGACCGTATTTGTGACGCGTGGCCTGTCTGCCAGTCTCTTGGCTGCCGCAGCGCTGATGCTGATCATTGTGCTTCTGCCAGCGGTCAAGAACAAGCGCGAAGAGGCGTTTGTCGAAGAGTAGCGGCCTGCCTTTTTAGGCAACACTTCGGCACCTTCGGGTGCCTTTTTTTTTGAGGCGATGGTGAATTGACGGTAACTGCACGGTAACCCGGGTGCGTCACAATCAAAGCCAGATCAAGCCCAGGGATTGGCATGCAAACCACACACCGTCCGAACCAGCATCCGCAGCGTGCCGCCCTGCACAACGAGATTCACGCCCGCCCGCCTGAAGCCATGTCTGTGCCGCTGGCCATTTCACACGTGGTGATGGTGTGCGATGCGGCGCAGCGCGAAGCCAGCCGCCACCACATTGCAACTTTGTTGCGAGACCATCACTTGCCGCAACCAGATGCTCAGTCCACTCACTTTCGAATGGATGTCGGGCAATTTCGAATCCGTTGGGAACTGCACACCGAGTTTGTGACCTGGACCTTCATGCGTGACCTGGCCTCAGATCGCGCGGGCGAAGCGAGCCATGACCCACGACCCGCCATCGAATCCGTGCCGCAAGACTGGTTTGTCGGGTTGCCGGGGCAATGTCTGGCCAGTCTGCATCTATGGGTGTTGCCCAACAATTCCTTCACAACCGGCCCGCTGGTCAAGCATCTGCTGGACGAAGACACCCTGGTGGCCTCCACAGTCGCCGACGGCCTGGGCGAGGTCTACACCGACTTTGCCATTCATGCCGATGGCTTCTCGCGCATGATGCTGTTTGCGGGGAGCATGACACCACGCAGGCTGGGGCGCCTGGTGCAACGCCTGCTGGAGATCGAAACCTATCGTATGGCGGCTTTGCTGGGGTTGCCTGCTGCGCGTGAAGCCTCTAACGTGTTGTCGTCGGCTGAGCGGGAACTCGCTGAACTCGCCCAATCCATCCGCAGTGCCACGCGTGACGACGAGCCTTTGTTGCTGGACCGTCTGACCAAACTGGCGGGTCAGGTCGAAAGCCAGCACGCTGCCACTCACTCGCGGTTTTCGGCCAGCAGCGCCTATTTTGAGCTGGTTGACAAACGCATTGATGACATTGCAGAGTCGCGCCTGGCGGGCCTTCAGACGATTCGTGACTTCATGGATCGCCGACTGACGCCTGCGCGAAGCACGTGCGAATGGGCCGTGCGGCGGCAGGACGCGCTGTCGCAGCGGGTGTCCCGCATCAGCAACCTGCTGCGTACGCGGGTCGAAATTGAGCAACAGCAAAGCAGTCAGGCACTGCTGGCCACCATGAATGCCCGGCAAGATGTCCAACTGAAGCTGCAATCGACCGTCGAAGGTTTGTCGGTGGCTGCCATCACGTACTACATCGTCGGGCTGATCAGTTATGTAGCCAAAGGTGCCCAAGGGCTGGGCTGGCCCTGGAGCCCTGAGACGACGGCCGCAGGCGCTATTCCGTTGGTGGTGATGGGTGTCTGGTGGTCCCTGCGCAGGCTGCACCACAGGGTGCTCAAAGCCTGACAAAATGAGGGGATGAAACGTCTCCTTTTCGAGTTGTTGAGCCTTTCTGCGCGGCCTGCATGGGATGCCAGCATGATGTCCCGACGCTGCCAAATGGAAATAGACCAATGCCGATCACAAGATGACTACTGATTACCTATGAACTTCAATTACAACAACCCCTACTCGTCTACCCGCATTCCGCTTTTTGCGCGCAATGTGGTCTCTACCTCTCACCCCCTGGCCGCGCAGGCAGGTTTGAGCATGCTCTACAAAGGTGGCAATGCGGTAGATGCCGCCGTTGCCGCCGCGGCTGTGATGACCATTTGCGAGCCTGTCAGCAATGGGCTTGGCAGCGATGCGTTCTGCATTTTGTGGGACGGCAAAGAGCTACATGGGCTGAACGCCTCGGGTTGCGCACCCAAGGCCTGGACGCCGGACTACTTTGCCGCGAAACATGGGGCCGATGCCAAAACGCCACCCAAGCGAGGGTTTGATTCTGTGACCGTGCCTGGTGCGGTGAGCAGTTGGGTGGCCCTGAGTGAGCGCTTTGGCAAGCTGCCCTTTGCCGATCTGATGGCACCTGCGATCGACATTGCTGAGCGTGGCTACCTGGTACCCCCCATCGTGCAGGGAAAATGGGCGGCACCCGTAGAAGAGTTGGGATCGCTGCCAGGCTTTGCCGAAACATTCCTGCCACGTGGGCGCGCGCCTTTGGTCGGTGAATTGTTCCAGTTCAAGGCGGCAGCCCGCGCGCTTAAAGCCATTGCTGCTACAAAAGGTGCAGCGTTTTATACCGGAGAAATTGCTGCCGCCGTGGAGAAATTTTCCACTCAGCATGGTGGCAGTCTCATGGCCAGTGATTTCGCGGCCTACAAGCCCGAGTGGGTCAAACCCATCGGCAAAAACTACCGGGGTTACACGCTGCATGAGATTCCACCCAATGGTCAAGGAATCGCCGCATTGATCGCATTGGGGATTCTGGATAAATTTGACCTCTCCGGTCTGCACGCTGATGGCGTGGATGCCCAACATCTGCAAATTGAGGCCATGAAACTCGCATTCGCTGATGTCTATCGCTATGTGTCCGAGTCATCCACCATGGAGGTCACCGTGGAACAAATGCTGGATGACGCTTACCTGGCATCGCGCGCAAAGCTCATCAACATGAAAAGGGCTCAGGATTTTGGGGCTGGTAACCCGGTCAAAGGTGGCACGATTTACCTGAGTGCTGCGGATGAGTCCGGCATGATGGTCAGTTTTATCCAGAGCAATTACATGGGTTTTGGTTCAGGCTGTGTAGAACCGACGTTTGGCGTCAGCCTGCAAAACCGGGGTCATGGCTTCAGCCTTCAGCCTGGCAGCCCCAATCTCGTGGCGCCGGGCAAGAGGCCGTTCCACACCATCATTCCTGCATTCTTGACCAAAGACGGGCAACCCCAGATGAGTTTTGGGGTGATGGGTGGCAACATGCAACCGCAGGGGCATATGCAAACCCTGGTTCGCATGCTTGACTACCAGCAGAGCCCTCAGATGGCTTGTGATGCGCCCCGCTGGCGTTTCAATCAAGGTCTGGAGATCAACGTTGAAGCGGGCATGGCCGCGCAAACGGTGCAGGCCCTGAGCGAGCGTGGCCATCACATGGAAGTGATTAACGACTCTTACCAGGACTTCGGGGCCGGCCAATTTATCTGGCGCGCGGGCGAACCCAATGTGCAGGGTTATGTTGCTGCCAGCGACGCCCGACGCGATGGGCAGGCTGTCGGATTCTGACTGGGCGCAGCGGATGGTGGATACTATGCAAATCGTTTGATGGAAACAGTTCAATATCTTCATGTCCTCATCATCCAATCCCACCCTGCTCAGCGGAGCGGCTGACTTGAAAACACCCAAAGTGCTGGCTGTCCTGTTCGCGGATATCGCTGGAAGCACCAAGCTGTACGACACATTGGGCGATGCGCAGGCCAAACGCATGATCGACGATTGCATTGACCTCATGCGCGGTGTCACAGAGCAGTATGGCGGCAGGGTGGTCAAAACCATTGGCGATGAAGTCATGTGTGTGCTGCCCGATGCAGACAGTGCTTGCCTGGCTGCCACCGATATGCAGCTGAAAATATCGGCACTACCTGCCGTATCTGGCGCTAAGCGTGCCATCAGGGCGGGGTTTCATGTGGGCGCTGTGATTGAAGAAAACAATGATGTTTTCGGCGACACCGTCAACCTGGCGGCTCGGATGGCAGGGCTTGCGAAGGGTACGCAGATCATGACCACGCGTGCTACCGTTGACAGGCTGTCGCCCATGCTGCGCGGCTCTACACGTCCCATCGCTGCGCTGTCTGTCAAAGGCAAAGGCGATGATGTTGAAGTATGCGAGATCATCTGGCAAGCCTCCGAAGAAATGACGATGGCAACGCCGTCACTGTCTGCAGCAGCCAGAAACGTGCAACTGCACTTGCACCATGCGGGGCAGGCACATCTACTGGAGCAGGCCAATGAGGGCATCATTCTGGGGCGCGACGCGAGTTGCGCCATTGTGGTGGCTGACCGCATGGCTTCACGCCAGCATGCCCGCATCGAGCGCCGCCGCGACAAGTTCTTCCTGATTGATCAAAGTACCAACGGTACCTTTGTTGCTGTGGAAGGCGAACCCGAAATCAGCCTTCGTCGAGAAGAAGTGATGCTTCGAGGCAGCGGCAAAATTGCCTTCGGTCACAGTGTGGGTGACAGCACCGACGAAGTGGTTGAGTTCACCGTTCAGGGCTAAAGAGTCCGGCTCGGGGCCCGCTACCGGCAGCCCAGGTCGCCTCAGGTCGTCTTCAAGCCTTTCAACAGACTCTTGCCGCGTGAGTCGGGCGCATTCAACAAGCCAGCCGGCGGCACAGAATCCAGCTTTCCACGCACGGTTTGCTCGGCGCAAGCACCGGCAAAACTGGCGTTGACTTCAGTGCCGCTAGCCCCCGCCAGTGAAAAGCAGCTTTGGCCCAGCTTGGTGTTCAGGGGCTTGAAAACTGTTTCCTGGATGATGTCAGCCGCATTGCCTTCAGGTAACTGCAACTGGTAGCTACCCGAATCGCCAAGCATCTGCACATCCAGTACCTGGCGAATGCCGCGCAATTCCCTCAGCACTGACTCGGCCGTTTGCTTGTCTGGCAAACCCGTGATCTTGAGACTGGTTTTGCGAGTTCCAAAATTGAAATGCTGCAAGAAGAAGTTCTTGGAAAACTCATCGCCAACGGCTTTGCCAATATCGGCCAGCGCCTGGTCTTCAGTGGCCCAGCTTTGGCCTTTCGGCAGGACAGTATTGAGGTAAATTTCCTCGCCGCTGGCCTTGTCGATCGCCTTGATCGTCCAGGACGTCAAAACCGTTTTGGTGATGGTTAGCCCCGAGGCGGCGAGTTTGGCCGACAGCTGTTTGACTTTGGCTTCGCCCTGAATTGAGAAGTCAGCCACCTGGGCTTTGGGGCCGGTGGGAGTCTCCCCTTCGGCCGACCAGACCCGAAAACCAAAAGACTTGATCCGTTCCTTCAGCACGTTTTCAGCCAGCACGGAACGCGCAGTGGGCAAGGCCTGGGAGGTCTCGGCATTGCCAATCAGCATCGTGATCGACACTTTAGGGTCGCCATTGTTGCGGATGAAATCAATGCGCTCTTCTTTGGACAACTGGTTGAGCGACTTCTGCACATCGCGCACCTTGACCACGGCACGAGTCTCGGTCTCAATCAGGCCGTCTTTGCCATTGACCGGCGCGCCCTCGTGAATCACCGACTTGATGAAGCTTCCTGATTGCGACAACAACTTTTGCTCAATCACGCGGTAGTTGGAGTTGAGCGAAGCCTTGTCGATGTACAAGGCCAACGCCTTCTCGACGAGCTGACGGTTGGCATCTGCGCGCGCCTCACTCTGGGCTGCACCGGCGTCACCCTTGAACTTGGGGTCTTTCGGATCGACCAGTCCCAGCGCACTGATGATCATCGTGCCCGGCTCCTGTGCCGCCTCAATGGCGACAGGCGCGGGGGCCGCCACCACGACGGGCGGCACAGCAGGTGCTGCCGGA
>JANPAZ010000033.1:0-5776 GCA_031430225.1 Rhodoferax sp.
TTGCTGGTTTTAGCCGGTGGCGCGCCGTCATTGCATGCCCAAGGTGCATGGCCCACTCGACCCATTGTCATGGTGGTGCCGCAGGCGGCGGGGGGTACAAACGACATCGTGGGGCGCCTGGTCAGCCAGAAGTTGGGCGAAGTGATGGGTGCCAGCGTGGTCGTGGAGAACAAACCCGGCGCGGGGGGCAACATTGGCACGCAGCAGGTGGCCAAAGGGAACGCCGACGGAAACACCTTGCTCATGACGATCAGCAGCGCCCAAGCCATCAACCCGGCCCTGTACAAAAATGCGGGCTTCGACCCTGTCAAGGACTTCAAGCCCATCAGCCTGATTGGCTCGGTTCCCAACGTGCTTTTGGTGAACCCGACGTTTCCTGCGAAAACACTCACCGAACTGATCGCGCTGGCCAAAACCAAGCCTGGTTCGTACCAGTATGCATCAGCGGGCAATGGCACCCTGAACCACCTGCTCGGTGAAATGCTCAATAGCATGGCCGCCATCGACTTGCAGCATGTGCCCTACAAGGGCGTTGGGCCTGCATTGAATGATGTGCTCGGTGGTCAGCTGCCGATATTGTTCGCCAGCTTGCCGTCGGCGTTGTCGCACATCAAGGGCGGCAAGCTTCGCGCACTGGCGGTCAGTGGCGAGACCCGCTCGCCGACCCTGCCTGATGTGCCCACGGTGGCCGAAACCGTACCTGGCTACAGCGGGACACTGTGGGTTGGCCTGTTTGCGCCAATCGGCGTGCCTCAGAGCGTGATCACCAAGCTGCAAGACGGCATGAACCGCACGCTGGCTGCCAAGGACCTGCGAGACAAGTTGGAGCAACAGGGTGTAGAACTGGCAGCCCCTGTGGACAAGCCAGTGGGGCCTGAGAAATTTGCCGAGATACTGAAGGAGGACATTGCCAAATGGGCGCGAATTGTGAAGACCTCGGGTGCAACCATCGATTGAACGTGAGCCCAAGAACGTCCGTACCCTCAGGTATATTTTGCGCATGACGCTTCGCCCCAGGCCGGGTCGGCGATCGGGCTTTTAGGAATGCGCATGTTCAAAAAAATTCTCATCGCCAACCGTGGCGAAATTGCCCTGCGACTGGTTCGTGCCGTGCGCGACATGGGTGTTGCGAGTGTGGCGGTATACGCGCAGGATGATGCGCTCGCCCCGCATGTGCGCAGTGCAGATGAAGCGTTGGCACTGGGCCAGACCGGGCCGCAAGCGTATCTCGACTTCGCGCGCCTCATTGCGCTGGCGCAGCAGGCCGGTTGCGAAGCGGTCCATCCAGGCTATGGTTTTTTAAGCGAGCGCGCCGACTTCGCCCAGGCCTGTGCCGATGCGGGCCTGGTCTTCATCGGCCCCAGCCCCCAGCACCTGGCCCTGTTTGGTGACAAGGCCGCCGCGCGTGCACTGGCGCAACAACATGGCGTGCCGCTCATGCCAGGCAGTCCCGGTTCGGTCACGCTGGCGCAAGCGCAGGACTTCTTTGCGTTGCATCCTCAAGGCATCGTGATCAAGGCCATCGGTGGCGGCGGTGGACGTGGCATGCGTGCTGTGCTGGCGGCAAACGACTTGCCCGAGGCTTATGCCCGCTGCGTATCTGAAGCGCGCGCCGGCTTCGGTGTGGACGGCGTGTATGTCGAGCGCCTGATGGTGCGAGCCCGCCACATTGAAATCCAGGTTATTGGCGACGGCAACGTCGCCATGAGCCTGGGCGAGCGGGAATGCTCGTTGCAGCGACGCTTTCAAAAGCTTATCGAAATTGCGCCCAGCCCGTCTTTGCCTCAAGCCCTTCGCGAACAGATCACGCGGGCCTCGCTCACGCTGGCGCAAGCGGTGGGCTACCGCAGCCTGGGCACCTTCGAGTTTCTGGTGGACGAGCAGTCCAGCGACGTCCCCTTTGTGTTCATCGAAGCCAACGCCCGATTGCAGGTGGAACACACGGTGACCGAAACCGTCACCGGCCTGGACCTGGTGCAGTTGCAGATTGCCATTGCAGCGGGTTCCAGTCTCGCCGCCCTGGGTCTTGATCCACTGACGCCGCCCCAACCACGCGGCTTTGCAGTGCAGTGGCGGGTCAATGCCGAAACCATGGATGCACAGGGCCAGACGCGTCCTGGCAGCGGCACGCTGACGCGCTTCGATGTCCCCAGTGGCCCGGGTGTGCGGGTGGATACCCACGGCTTCAATGGCGCGACGCCATCGCCGCATTACGACAGCTTGCTGGCCAAGGTGGTTGTGCATTCAGGTAGCCCTGTGTTTGCCGATGTGGTGCGCCGGGGGCAGCGCGCATTGCAGGAGTTTTGCATTGAAGGCATGCGCTGCAATCTGGACTTTCTGCAGGCGCTCACCGCGCACCCGGCGTTTGTGCCGCAGGCGGTGCACACCCGCTTTGTGGATGAGCACCGCGCCGAATTGCTGGCGGCTGCGCTTGGCTTTTCAAAATCGGTTGACCGTCAAAATGCTTCGTTATTTATAGCAGATAAGCCAATAAATTCGTGGGGAAAGAGCCAATTTAATGCTGAAGATGCTGCGCAGACTCCTTCAGGGCAGGTTGCGTTGCCGGCGCCGATGCCTGCGCGCCTGGTCCAACTCGACGTATCGGTGGGCGACGTGGTGGCACCGGGCAGCCAGATCGCCGTGCTGGAAGCCATGAAGATGGAACACCTGCTGCTGGCGAGCAGCGCAGGGCGTGTTGTGGCGGTCAAGGCGGTGGTGGGCAGCTTTCTGGCACAAGACCAGCCGTTGATCTGGCTGGAGCCGCTGGATCTGGATGCCGTGCAAGTCAAGGCAGGCCAGTCCGCAGACCCGAACCTGATCCGCGCCGACCTGCAAAAGGTGTTGGACCGCACCGCTTTCACACTCGATGCCAATCGCCCACACGCCATAGAGCGCCGTCGAAAAACAGGGGGCCGTACCGCACGCGAGAACATAGCCGATCTGTGTGACCTGGCAAACGAACCCGGCAACTTCATCGAATACGGCGCGTTTGCCATTGCGGCCCAAACCCGGCGTCGTGCGATGGACGACCTCATTGCCAACACCCCGGCTGACGGCATGATCACCGGTATTGGCAGCATCAACGCCGACAAGTTTGGCGCAAAAGAATCGCGTTGCGTCGTCATGGCCTACGACTTCACCGTGCTGGCCGGCACGCAGGGCAAGCGTAACCACCAGAAGACCGACCGCCTTCTGGGTATTGCCTTGCAACAAAAGTTGCCCGTGGTGTTGTTTGCTGAAGGGGGTGGTGGCCGCCCCGGCGACGTGGACACGGCAACAGTAGCCGGGCTGCACACCCACACCTTTTCCAGCTTTGCCAAACTCAACGGGCAGGTGCCCGTGGTGGGCATCGTAGCCGGGCGCTGCTTTGCCGGCAATGCCTCACTGCTGGGCTGTGCCGACGTGATCATCGCCACCCAAGACAGCAACATCGGCATGGGTGGTCCGGCCATGGTGGAGGGGGGCGGCCTGGGCGTTTTCAAGCCTGAGCAGATTGGCCCCAGCGATGTGCAGCACGCCAACGGTGTGATCGACATTCTGGTGGACGATGAGGCCCAGGCCGTTGCTGCCGCAAAACATTACCTGTCCTTTTTTCAGGGCGCGACGGGCGATGGCGCGCAAGCTGCAGCGGCACCTGAGGCAGTCCGCCTGCGCCAGGTGGTGCCCGAGAACCGGCTGCGCGTTTATGACACCCGCGCGGCCATCACCGGTGTGGTGGACCAAGGCAGTGCGCTGTTTTTGCGCACCGGCTTTGGCAAAGGAATTCATACGGCGCTGGGCCGAATTGACGGGCGGCCGGTAGGGCTGATTGCCAACAACCCGCATCACCTGGGCGGCGCGATTGACGCAGACGCGGCGGACAAATGCGCGCGATTCATGCAGCTGTGCAACGCGCATGGCCTGCCGCTGGTCAGCTTTGTCGATACACCCGGTTTTATGGTCGGCCCCGACACTGAAGAGCGGGCCCAGGTGCGGCACGTGAGCCGCATGTTTGTAGCGGCTGCGCACCTGCGCGTGCCCTTGTTTGCCGTGGTGCTGCGCAAGGGGTATGGGCTGGGCGCGATGGCCATGACGGCAGGTGGTTTTTTGGCCCCCGTCTTCACCATCTCCTGGCCCACCGGCGAGTTCGGCGGCATGGGGCTGGAAGGGGCCGTGCGCCTAGGCTATCGCAAGGAGTTGGAAGCGGTACCTGAAGGCCCGCAGCGCGACGTGCTCTACCAATCGCTGGTCGCCAAGCAGTATGAGAACGGCAGCGCCATCAACATGGCGACGATGCTGGAAATCGATGCGGTGATTGACCCGGCTCACACCCGCGACTGGCTACTGCGCGGTCTGCAATCATCACGGGTTGAGGCGCCCTCTGGCGTGATGATGATCGATGCGTGGTAAAAACTATGGGTAAGAGCGGCTTTTGAAAGTTTTCATATATTTTTAGCCGAACCTGATTGGAGATCCCATGGTCGTCAAGCACTTCACGAAGATTCTGTACATCACCGGCATCCTCACCATGTTGCCCATCGTCATGTTCTTCCTGCCGTGGGCCACCATGGGCCTGCTGGGCATGAGCGCGGGCAAAGAAGCCGGCATTGCCTTTGCCAAACATTGGGGGCTGATGGCGTTTTGCTTTGGCGCGCTGCTGGTGTATTCGGCCAGCCATGTTGAAGTGCGCCGTCCGGTGGTGATCGCCGCTGCAGTCGAGAAGCTGGGCCTGTGCGTGATTGTGGTGATGGGATGGAACGAGCCCGCGCTGCAGGCCTTTCGCCCGGCCTTGTTTGCGGATGGCG
This sequence comes from Rhodoferax sp., assembly GCA_031430225.1. Classification (GTDB taxonomy): domain Bacteria; phylum Pseudomonadota; class Gammaproteobacteria; order Burkholderiales; family Burkholderiaceae_C; genus JANYCG01. The sequence continues at coordinate 4,785 of JANPAZ010000033.1, forward strand.
CGATGGTGTTGTTGTTCGGGATTTATCTGTTGAGCGGCGCTTCGTCGACCGAGCGTCGTTGAGGCGAGCCCAGACTTGAGGCGTCTTACGTTTTAGCGGGAGCGATTCGGTGCCAAGATCTCGAGCAGCCGCAGCAAGGCATGTTGTACCGTCGCTGCCCGCACGGCAGCACGATCCCCGTCAAACTGCCGCATTTCAGTCACTACCCCTGCTGGCGTGGCAAAACCAAACCACACTGTGCCCACCGGTTTTTCTGCGCTGCCGCCGGTTGGCCCCGCCACGCCAGTGACTGCCACCGCGACCTTTGCAGGTGAATGGGTGATGGCCCCCTGCACCATGGCGCGTGCCACGGGTTCGCTCACCGCACCGTGCGCCTGAATCAGGTCCGCGGGCACGCTCAGCAGTTCAGTTTTGGCGTCGTTGGAGTAGGTGACAAAGCCGCGTTCAAACCAGGCGCTGGAGCCTGCCAGGTCCGTGCAGGCCGCTGCAATCATGCCGCCCGTGCAGCTCTCGGCTGTGGCCAGCATCAGCTGGTGATTAATAAGAAATGTGGCCAATTGCCCCCGCATCAATTCAATAGTTTGCTCACTATTAAATAGCAATCCGGATGCTGTCTTGCCCGGTGCGGATAGGCTCGTCATAAGAACCTCCAGACCGCAATCGCCAGCAGTGTGCAGGCCGCCGCCACCAGGTCGTCCCACATGATGCCAAACCCGGCCTTGGTCCAGGCATGGCGATCCGTGTCGGCATTCACACCATGGAACAACTGGTCAGCCCAACCCACCGGCCCAGGCTTCACGGCGTCAAAAAAACGAAACAAGCCAAATGCAACCAATTGGCCCCAGAACCCCGCAGGCATCACCAGCCACAGCACCAGCCAGAAGGCCACCACTTCGTCCCACACGATGCTGCCCGGATCCAGCACGCGCATGTTGCGTGCGGTGACCGTGCTGGCCCACCACCCCAAAGGAATGCTGGCGGCGATCAACAGC
>JANPAZ010000034.1:0-23714 GCA_031430225.1 Rhodoferax sp.
GTATCAACACCGGGGTGGTCAGGCCGTCCTCGCGGGCCTGCTCCAGCACCAGCAGGCCATCGCGGCCGGGCAGGGTCAGGTCCAGCAGGACCACGTCGGGCTGGCTGTCTTTCCAGCGGACCAGCGCCGCGCGGCCATCCGTGCACACCTCCACCACCCAGCCCAGGCGTGTCAATGCACGCAGCAGTGAGGTGTGCAACGCGGGGTCGTCCTCGACCAGAAGCAGTTTCATGGCATGACCATAGCACGGCGAATGGCAGTGCCTTCGGCGTCGGAAAGCCCAATGAGGGGTTTTCCCTAGGGTCCCGGGACAGCCATTTGACAGCTAAACACCGCATCATCACAGGGTTGAATAACCTCAGGAGACATTCATGCGTCGCGATACTTTTATCAAATCCATGGCGGCCCTGGCTGCCACCGGTGCCTTGCCCCTGTCGGCACTGGCTGCTACCAACGTCAAGATGATGATCCCCGCCAACCCGGGCGGCGGTTGGGACACCACAGGTCGTGCCCTGGGCAAGGCCATGCAGGATGCCAAGGTGGCCGATACCGTGACCTACGAAAACAAGGGTGGTGCTGCCGGTGCGCTGGGCTTGGCCCAGTTCGTTAACGGCAGCAAGGGCGATGCCAACGCCATGATGGTGATGGGGGCTGTCATGCTGGGCGGCATCATTACCGGCAAGCCACCGGTGTCGCTGAGTGCCGCCACGCCGCTGGCACGCCTGACCAGCGAGTACAACGTGTTTGTCTTGCCTGCCAACTCGCCTTTCAAGACCATGAAAGACGTGGTGGAGCAGCTAAAAAAAGACCCCGGCAGCGTGAAGTGGGGCGGTGGTTCACGCGGCTCTACAGAACACATTGCCGCCGCCATGATTGCCCGCGAAGTGGGTGTGGACCCTGCCAAGATCAACTACGTGGCATTCCGGGGAGGCGGTGAGGCCACGGCGGCCATTTTGGGTGGCAACGTGACCATTGGCGGCAGCGGCTACAGCGAGTTTTCCGAATACATCGCCAGCGGCAAGATGCGTGCCTTGGCCGTGACCTCGGGCGCGCGCCTCAAGGGTGTCAGCGTGCCCACGCTTAAAGAGCAGGGCATCAATGTTGAAATTGGCAACTGGCGCGGTGTGTATGGCGCTCCTGGCATCACGCCAGACCAGCGCAAGGCACTGATTGAAATTCTGGCCAAGGCCGTGAAGTCCAAAGCGTGGGCTGAAGCGCTGGAAAAAAACAACTGGACGGCCGCATTGCTGACCGGTGCTGATTTTGAAAAGTTCGTGGATGACGATTTCGCCTCACTTCGCGCCACCATGGTGAAGTCCGGCATGGTTTAAGCCTGCGGGCCACGCCACCATGCCGATGTTTTCTGCAACCCGGAAACATCGGCTTTTTTTCATCTGAGTGCAAGGCACAACATGACTCAACATTCCCCTTCATCAATCCTGCTGCAAACCCTGGTTGGCGGCGGCGTCGTCCTGCTGGCCCTGGGGCTTGGGGCCGGTGCGGTCAGCATTCCGTCGGCGGCAGGCTATGCCGGTGTCGGCCCTAACTTTCTGCCCTGGCTGGTGTCTGGGGCTTTGCTGTTATGTGGCGCCTTCATGGTCTACGAGGCCCGCACCGGCGGCTTTCGTGACATGGACGAGGCCGATGGAGAAAAACCCTATTGGCCTGGTTTTGTCTGGATGTCGGCGGGTCTGCTGGCTAACGCGGCGCTCATTACCACCATTGGCTTTATCTTCAGTTGTGCCCTGTGTTTTGTGATGGCGTCGCGCGGTTTGCGCAATGCTGCGGGCCAGCCGGGGACGGGCCTGAAGTCGTGGGTGAATGATGCAGTCACAGGATTGCTGATTGCCGCGCCCGTGTACTGGATGTTCACGCAATTCCTGGCCATCAATTTGCCGGGTCTCACACAAAGCGGGTGGCTGTGATGGATATCTGGAACCAGTTAATGCAGGGGTTTGCCACCGCGGGCACGCCCGTCAATTTGCTCTGGGCCTTTGTCGGCTGCGCCTTGGGCACCGCCGTGGGTGTACTGCCCGGTATTGGCCCCGCCACTGCGGTCGCCATGTTGCTGCCTATCACGGCCAAGGTGGATGCCACAGCCTCCATGATTTTCTTCGCCGGCATCTATTACGGGGCCATGTACGGTGGCTCTACCACCTCGATTCTGCTCAACACACCGGGCGAAACCGCCAGTATGGTCACGGCCATGGAAGGCAACAAAATGGCCAAGAGTGGACGGGCGGGCGCGGCCCTGGCCACTGCAGCCATTGGCTCGTTTGTGGCGGGGAGCATCGCCACGGTGCTGGTCACTTTGTTTGCGCCCATCGTGGCGGAGTACGCTGTCAAGCTCGGCCCCCCTGAGTACTTCATGCTGATGCTGCTGGCGTTCACCACGGTGAGCGCCGTGCTGGGTCAAAGCACTGTCCGCGGGCTGACCGCGCTGTTTGTGGGTCTGGCGGCCGGCTTGGTCGGGTTGGACCAGATCACCGGTCAGGCACGCTACACCGGTGGCGTGCCCGAGTTGCTCGATGGCGTTGAGATTGTGCTGGTGGCCGTTGGCCTGTTTGCCGTGGCCGAGGCCCTGCATGCCGTGTTGTTTGAAGGCAAGGTGGTCGAGTCGCAAAACAAGCTGAGCCGCGTCACCATGACGAAAAGCGACTGGCGCCGGTCCATCCCGGCGTGGCTGCGTGGCACCGCCATTGGCGCGCCGTTTGGCTGCATTCCCGCGGGCGGCACTGAGATACCGACTTTTTTGAGTTATGCCACTGAAAAGAAATTGGCCAAAGGCGAGAACAAGGCTGATTTCGGCAGCAAGGGTGCCATTGAGGGCGTGGCCGGCCCCGAAGCTGCCAACAACGCCACGGTGACCGCCGCGTTGATTCCGTTGCTGACGCTGGGTATTCCCACCTCCAACACCACGGCGATTTTGCTGGGGGCATTTCAGAACTATGGCATCCAGCCGGGGCCACAACTTTTTACCAGCTCATCGGCTTTGGTCTGGGCGCTGATTGCGTCGCTGTATATCGGCAACGTGATGCTGTTGGTGCTCAACCTGCCGCTGATCGGCTTGTGGGTCAAGTTGCTCAAGGTGCCTAAACCACAGCTCTATGCCGGCATTTTGATTTTTGCCACGGTGGGTGCCTATGGCATGCGCCAAAGCGCGTTTGACTTGTTCCTGTTGTATGCCATTGGCGTGCTGGGGCTGGTGATGCGCCGCTTTAACTTCCCCACCGCCCCCGTCGTGGTTGGCATGATCCTGGGGCCGTTGGCCGAGGCGCAGTTGCGCAACGCCATGTCGATTGGCGAAGGCAGCGCTATGGTGTTCTTGCAGCGACCCATGTCACTGGCGCTGCTGGTGGTCGTGATTGCCGTGCTGGTATTGCCACGGGTGGCCAAGGCTTGGTCGAAGAAAAAAGAGGTGACACAGGGCTGATCTCGGGAAAACGCCTAAAGACAGCGGCACGGACTGCCCGTACTCTCGTCAACTGTCGTTAAATCCCGCCAAACCAAGAAAGACCAGGCCATGCCCAACCCAAAGACGCTGCTCGATTATGTTTATGACCACGAGTCCAAGCACCCAGACATTGTTTACCTGACCCAGCCCTTGGGCAAGGGCCAAGTGGCGGATTACACTTGGGCGCAGACCATGGGCCAGGCTAGGCGCATGGCAGCGCACCTGAAGGGTTTGAACTTCGAGCCTGGCGCGCGTATTGCCATTCTGTCCAAAAACTGCGCCCACTTTTTCATGGCCGAGCTCGCCATCTGGATGGCAGGGTACACCACGGTGGCCATCTTCCCCACAGAGGGTGCAGACACGGTCAAATTCGTACTGGAGCACAGTGGTGCCAGCCTATTGTTTGTAGGCAAGCTCGACACTTGGGACAAGCAGGTGCCGGGCGTCCCTGCAGGCATGCCGTGCATTGCGTTCCCGTTGTCACCCAAGACGTCGTTGGAAACCTGGGACGCGATTACTAAACGCACCCAACCCATGGGTGGCAAGCCGCAACGTGCCGGCAATGACCTGGCCATGCTGATCTACACCTCGGGGTCGACTGGCCAGCCCAAGGGTGCGATGCACAGTTTTGAGCGCATCACCAAAGTGTCTGAGGGTATTGCCAAACGAATGGCTGAAACCCTGGGTCAGGGCATTTCGAACCGAATCCTGTCGTATCTGCCGCTGGCGCACGTGTTTGAACGGGCCTTTGTCGAGTGTTACTCCTATGTGGACGGCAACACGCACATATTTTTTGCCGAGACCCTTGACACATTCGTTCAGGACTTGAATCGAGCGCGGCCCACGCTGTTTATTTCAGTGCCCCGCTTGTGGCTCAAATTCCAGCAGGGTGTGTCCGCCAAGATGCCGCCCGCCAAGCTCAACTTATTGCTTTCGATCCCGATCCTCAACAAAATAGTGGCCAAAAAGGTGCTCACCCAATTGGGTCTGGATCAGGCCAAGCTGGCGGGCAGTGGTTCAGCGCCCTTGCCGCCCATGCTCATTCAGTGGTACCGCAAGCTCGGCCTCAACCTGGTTGAAGGCTACGCCATGACCGAAGACTTTGCGTATTCGCACACCATGACCGAGACGCACAATGAAGTGGGCTACGTGGGTGTGCCGTACGACGGCGTGGAAGTCCGCATCAGCGACGAAGGCGAGATCCTGATCAAGTCGCCCGGTCAGTTGGTGGGGTATTACAAACGCCCCGATCTGGACGCCGAGGTGTTCACAGCAGACGGCTTTTTCCGCACCGGTGACCAGGGTGAGCGGCGCCCTGATGGGCAACTGAAGATCACCGGTCGCCTCAAGGAACTGTTCAAGACAGCCAAGGGCAAATATGTAGCCCCTGCACCGATTGAGAACAAGCTCAACTCGCACCCCATGATTGAGTCGAGCATGGTCTCTGGCGTGGGCCAGTCAGCTTCGTACGCACTGGTCGTGTTGTCTGAAGAGATGCGGCCCAAATTGAGCGACCCCGCGGTTCGTACCGAGGTGGAAACCGCCATGGCCGAGCTGCTGAAAGAGACCAACCGTGGGTTGGCCGACTATGAGCAAATGAAAATGATTGTGGTGGCCAAAGAGCCGTGGTCGATTGAAAACGGCTGCCTCACGCCCACCATGAAAATCAAGCGCAGCCGCATCGAGGCGGCGGTGGCCGTGCAGGTCGATGGCTGGTATTCAGGCAAAGGGGCGGTGGTCTGGGCCTGACTCTCGCTTAGATTTCGTTTACGTCTCGCTCCCGTCTCGTCCAAGCCTCGTTCGGTCCCCTGTTCACTTAAACTGGCGCCATGAAATTCAAGATGGCTCCCAACTCGCTGTTCGCAATCCTGCTGCGTAATCCGTGGTGGATCAGCATCGGCCTGGTGGGTGTCATTGCCCTGGCTTCGAAGGCGTTGCTGCCAGACCCGTATGTGCCTTTCGGCATGATGGGCGGCATGCCCTTTTTGCTGATTGGCGTCATGGCAGCCTGGCGCCAGTTGCGCGCACCCAACCCGAAACACCTCGCCGCTGCCCTTGAGAAAGCGGCGGCGATGTCTTGGGGAGATTTTTCTGAATTGGTCGAAAAGTCGTTCGTCCGCAATGGGTACATGGTTGCTCGCCTCAAAGGAGGCGTCGCCGATTTCAAACTGGAGAAGGGCGGACAGATTGCGCTTCTCAACGCCAAGCGCTGGAAAGCGGCCAATCAGGGGGTTGAAACCTTGCGCGAACTCGCAGCCTTGCGGGAGACGCAGGGCGCAGATCAATGTATCTTTATCGGCCTGAGTTTGCCCACAGACAAGGCGCAGCGCTTTGCCAAAGAAAACAGCGTGCAATTGATCTGTGATGCCGATCTGGCCAAGCTTGTTGCCTGAATCTACAAGAGGCCCACGTATATATTCAATAGTTTGCTATAAAAAGCATAGTAATTTGAGTGGGTAACGACGGGCGCGGTAACATCTGCCCATGGACTCCACACAGACTTTGCCGCGTGACGCCCAGAGCATTCTGGAGCTGGCGGCGCGCTCCATGTTTGACCTGTTTGCCAATGCCAGCGAAGGCATGATGCTGGTGGACCGCGATGCACGCGTGGTCTGGGTCAACGAGCAATACAAGCGGTTTTTGCCGGCATTGGGCTTTGATCGGGTGGAAGATTTCGTAGGGCATCCTGTGTCTCAGGTGGTGCAGAACACCCAGATGCACCGGGTGATCGAGACTGGCAAGCCGATTTTGATCGATCTGTTGTCCAACAAGGCTGGAACTTTTGTGGTGAGCCGCATCCCTCTGCGCGATGGCAGTGGCAACGTCATTGGCGTGCTGGGCATTGTTTTGTTTGACCACGCCGAGACTACGCTCAAGCCCTTGATTGAAAAATTCTCACTGTTGCAGCGCGATCTGGACGATGCCCGGCGCGAGCTGGCCAGCGAACGCAACAACCCGTTGAAAAACTCTGCGCATGGGCAGCGCCGCTCCAAGCACACGTTTGCCAGCTTCATCGGCACCAGTGCTGCAGCGGTCGAGGTGAAGCGGCAGGCACGCCGCGCTGCGCAGTCAAACAGCCCGGTGCTGCTGTTGGGTGAAACCGGCACCGGCAAAGAATTGCTGGCGCATGCCATTCACGCAGCGTCCGGGCGAGCCAGCGGGGCGCTCGTCAGCATCAATATTGCCGCGGTGCCAGATACCCTGCTGGAGGCCGAATTTTTTGGTGTGTCACCCGGGGCCTACACCGGGGCCGATCGCAAAGGGCGCGACGGCAAATTCAAGTTGGCCGATGGCGGTACGCTGTTCCTGGACGAGATTGGAGACATGCCCTTAGGCCTGCAAGCCAAGCTTTTGCGGGCGCTGCAAGAAGGCGAGATTGAACCGCTTGGCTCCAACAAACTGGTGCCTTTTGATGCGCGGGTGATTGCCGCGACCTCTCGGGATCTGAATGCACTGGTGCGCTCGGGCCAGTTTCGCGAAGACCTGTATTACCGGCTCAATGTGCTGCCGATTCGTGTGCCCGCGCTTCGCGACCGGCGCAGCGACATTCCTGCCCTGGTCGAGGTTTTGGGCGAGGACATGGCATTGCGCAGTGGCATGCACCAGCCCGAGGTGTTGCCCGACGCGCTGGCTTTGTTGATGGCACAGCATTGGCGCGGCAACATCCGCGAACTGCGCAATCTGCTGGAGCAGGCCGCCATGCGCAGCGATTCACAGCAGATTGACGCGTTGCAGCTGGAGCGCTTGTTGCGGGAAGCGGGCCAGGATTTGATTGCGCCTGCGCCGACTGCGCCACCTGTGCCCGCGCTGACTGAAAGCGACCAGGCCTTGCTGCGACCATTGGGTGAGCAGATTGCAGAACTGGAGCGCCGCGCCATCACGGCGGCCATGGCGGCAACCCAGGGCAACAAATTGGCGACCTCACGTTTACTGGGGATATCTCGCGCCACGCTCTATGAACGTCTGGAAAACCCTGATTGAAAAAAATACAAATGTCTATTATTCATACAAATAAAATGTATGAATAATAGACATTTTAAAAAATGCAACTAGATCGCTGAACGATTATTCATTGAAATCAATGACTTACAGGTTGGCATGAACTGTGCAATATTCAGTCATAAGCTCAGTCATTTCAACAGGAGACCTGTATGCATCGTCGTAACCTTATCGCGCTGGCAACCCTTGTCGCAACAACCCTCACCTCTATGGGTGCCATTGCGCAGTCCAAAGAAATCCGCATTGCCCACATCTACAGCAAGACCGGCCCGCTGGAGGCCTATGGCAAGCAAACGGCGGTGGGCCTGCAAATGGGCCTGGAATACGCCACAGGCGGCACCATGATGGTGAATGGCAAGAAAATCGTTCTGATCGAGAAGGACGACCAGGGCAAACCGGATCTGGGCAAATCGCTGCTAGCGGCGGCCTATTCGGACGACAAGGCCGATCTGGCCATTGGCCCTTCGGGTTCGGGCGTTGCGCTGGCCATGCTGCCAGTCGCCGAAGAGTACAAAAAGATCCTGATTGTTGAGCCAGCAGTCGCCGACTCGATCACCGGTGACAAATGGAACAAATACATCTTCCGTACCGGTCGCAATTCCAGCCAGGACGCCATCAGCAACGCGGTGGCCATGGACAAGGAAGGCACCTCAATTGCCATGCTGGCGCAGGATTGGGCCTTTGGGCGCGACGGCGTTTCTGCCTTTAAGGCGGCCATGAAGAAAGCCAAGATCGTTCATGAAGAGTACCTCCCACCGGCCACCAGTGATTACACGGCTGGCATTCAGCGCCTTGTGGACGCGATGAAGGACAAGCCCGGCCGCAAGATCATTGTGGTGGTTTGGGCCAGTGCAACACCTCCCTTCAATGCGCTGGCCGATGCTGATCTCTCAAAGCGCTTCGGTATCGAGGTCGGCACTGGCGGTAACATCCTGCCGGGTATGACGGCGTACAAGCGTTTTCCGGGTATGGAGGGCGCTACTTACTACTACTTCGGAATTCCTAAAAATCCGATTAATGACGCCATGGTGGCGCAACACTACAGCCAGTTCAAATCACCACCGGACTTCTTCACAGCCGGTGGTTTCTCGGTGGCCATGGCTGCCGTCACAGCTCTGAAGAAAACAGCCGGTGATACCAACACCAACAAGCTGATTGCCGCCATGGAAGGCATGAGCTTTGACACACCTAAAGGCAAGATGACCTTCCGCAAGGAAGACCATCAGGCCATGCAGTCGATGTACCACTTCAAGATCAAGGTGGACCCTGCATTTGCCTGGGGCGTTCCGGAACTGATCAAAGAGATCAAGCCGGAAGAGATGACGATTCCGATCAAGAACAAGCGCTAAGCTCCCCATGCTGGAGACGCGCGGGCTCACCATCCGCTTTGGTGGCCACGTCGCGGTCAACGATGTCAGTTGCAGTTTTGCACCGGGCACGCTGACGGCGATCGTCGGTCCCAACGGAGCAGGCAAGACCACCTATTTCAACCTGATCTCGGGGCAACTCAAGGCCAGTGCGGGTACGGTGTTGCTCAATGGGCGGTCGCTCTCCGGCCTCTCACCCTCAGCCCGTACCCATGCAGGACTGGGTCGCGCGTTCCAGTTGACCAATTTGTTCCCCAATCTCACGGTCATCGAGAACGTGCGGTTGGCGGTGCAGGCCACACGTGCAGGCGCGCACCGCCGTGGCCTGAACCTGTGGAGCATCTGGAGCGATCACCGTGCCTTGACCGAGCGCGCGGACGAACTGCTGACGCGTATCAATTTGAAGGCCAAAGAAAATGCCACCGTGGCCAGCCTCCCGCATGGCGACCAGCGCAAACTGGAAGTGGCGCTGCTGATGGCGCTGGAACCCAGCGTGTTCATGTTTGACGAGCCGACCGCCGGCATGAACACCGCTGAGGCTCCGGTCATTCTGGATCTGATTCGGCAGCTAAAGAAAGACAAGAGCAAGACCATTCTGCTGGTGGAACACAAGATGGACGTAGTGCGTGAACTGGCTGACCGCATCATCGTGTTGCACAACGGTAGCCTGGTGGCGGACGGGGAGCCGGCGGCAGTGATAGCGTCACCGATCGTGCAAGAGGCGTACCTTGGGGTGAGCCCTAAGGAGGCTTACGAGCAAGATGTGGCTCCCGTGCATCCTGACTTTCCCCCGTCCACGGGCAAGGAGCAACAACCATGACGCAGAACCTGCTGACGTTGCGGGGCGTGCACACACACATTGGTGCGTATCACATTCTGCATGGCGTGGATCTGGTGGTACCCAAGGGTCAATTGACGATGCTGCTAGGGCGCAACGGTGCGGGTAAAACGACGACGCTGCGAACCATCATGGGCCTGTGGAACGCTTCGCAAGGCGACATACGCTTTGGTGAGCGGGACATGACGGCCCTGAGTACGCCCGAGATTGCCGGGCTGGGTGTGGCCTACGTGCCGGAAAACATGGGCATTTTCTCGGATCTCACCGTGAAAGAAAACATGCTGCTGGCAGCGCGTAATGCCAGCCATGCGGGGCAGATGGATAAAGCCCGCCTGCAATGGATCTACAAGCTGTTTCCGGCGGTTGAAAAGTTCTGGGACCATCCCGCAGGCAAGTTGTCCGGTGGACAAAAGCAGATGTTGGCCGTGGCGCGCGCGATTGTGGAACCGCGCGAGCTTCTGATTGTTGACGAGCCGAGCAAAGGCCTGGCGCCCGTCATCATCAACAACATGATTGACGCGTTTGGCGAGCTCAAGCGGCAGGGCGTAACGATTTTGCTGGTGGAGCAAAACATCAATTTCGCCCAGCGCCTGGGTGACACAGTAGCGGTGATGGACAACGGCCGCGTGGTGCACAGCGGCAGCATGGCGGAATTTTCAGCTGACGTGCCTTTGCAGCACTCTTTGTTGGGACTGGCGGTATGAAGCTTGATATGGACTGGCGGCCTCTCGCCCTGGCGCCCGCCCTGGCACTGATTGCGCTGCCGTTGACCGGGTCGCTGTCGACCTGGATTACGCTCACGGTGGCGGGGTTGGCGATGGGCATGATCATCTTCATCATTGCCTCGGGGCTGACCTTGGTATTCGGCCTGATGGACGTGCTCAATTTTGGTCACGGTGTTTTCATCGCGCTGGGTGCCTTTGTGGCCAGCAGTGTTTTGGGGCTCATGGGCGACTGGACTGGCTCACAGGAGCTGTGGCGCAACCTGGTGGCGGTGTTTCCAGCCATGCTGGTGGCCATGGCGGTGGCAGGAGCGGTCGGTCTGGCATTCGAGCGATTCATTGTGCGTCCCGTCTACGGCCAACACCTCAAGCAGATCCTTATCACCATGGGCGGCATGATCATTGGCGAGGAACTCATCAAGGTGATCTGGGGTCCGGCACAGTTGCCTATGCCGTTGCCGGATGCACTGCGGGGTTCTATTTTTGTGGCCGATGCCGCCATCAGCAAATATCGGTTGCTGGCGGTTGTGGTGGGGCTGGCCGTATTTGGCCTGCTGAGCTGGACGCTGAGCCGTACCAAGATTGGCCTTTTGATACGGGCCGGCGTGCAGGACCGCGAGATGGTTGAATCCTTGGGTTATCGCATCGGGCAATTGTTCATCGGTGTGTTTGTCGTGGGCAGTGCGCTGGCCGGGCTGGGCGGCGTGATGTGGGGCCTGTTTCAACAAAACCTGGTGCCGCAAATGGGCGCGCAGGTCAATGTGCTGATCTTCATCGTCATCATTATTGGCGGGTTGGGTTCTACCGGAGGCGCGCTCATTGGTGCCTTGCTGGTTGGGCTGATGACGAACTATGTGGGATTCCTGTTGCCGACCTTGACCCAGTTCGCCAGCATTTTTCTGATGGTCGCAATCTTGTTGTGGCGACCACAGGGCGTTTATCCGGTGGCGAATCGATGATGATCCAGCGACTTCTCTCCAATGACATGCCACGCAACCGCGTGCTGGCTGTGCTGCTTGTTGCGCTGCTGCTGGCGCTCGCGTTCGCGCCGTTCATATTCCCCGGCGTGAAGGCCTTGAGCGTGGCGGCCAAGGTGTTGGTGTTCATTGTGTTGGTGGCCAGCTTCGACCTGCTGCTGGGCTACACCGGCATCGTGAGTTTTGCACACACCATGTTCTTTGGCATTGGTGCCTATGGCATTGCGATAGCAGCCACGCGCCTGGGGCCCGGCTGGGGGGCCGTGCTAACCGGGCTGGGACTTTCGCTGCTGGTGTCTTTGGTGCTCTCGTTTGCAGTCGGACTTTTTTCACTGCGGGTACGGGCGATCTTTTTTGCAATGATCACACTCGCCGTGGCGTCTGCCTTCCAGACTCTGGCCTCGCAGCTTTCGTGGCTGACGGGTGGCGAAGATGGCCTGACATTCAAGCTGCCTGAGCTGATTTCACCCAGTTTCGAATTTGCCGACGAGCCGTTCCTGGGTGTCACCCTGGATGGCCGCCTGCTGTGCTACTACCTGCTGTTTTTTGTGGCACTGGGCTTGATGCTGGCAATGCTGCGCATTGTTAATTCGCCCTTTGGCCGTGTTCTGCAAGCTATTCGTGAAAACGAATTTCGTGCTGAGGCCATTGGCTACCGGGTGGTTGTTTACCGCACCATCTCCAGCATTCTGTCTGCACTTTTTGCCTGTTTGGCGGGCGCCATGTTGGCGCTTTGGCTGCGCTACAACGGGCCGGATACGTCACTCTCGTTTGAAATCATGATGGACGTGCTGCTGATCGTCGTGATCGGTGGCATGGGCACCATTTACGGCGCTGCCATTGGTGCTGCATTGTTCCTGGTGGCGCAGAGTTATTTGCAGGACCTTCTCAAACTGGGAAGCGAGGCTGCGGCGGGTCTGCCCTGGCTAGCTGCGTTGCTGTCGCCTGACCGGTGGCTTCTGTGGTTGGGGGTTTTGTTTGTGCTGTCGGTCTATTACTTCCCCACCGGCGTGGTGGGGCGGCTGCGTGCACGCTCTGTGAAGGGCTCCGCATGAGTTTTTCGTCCCGTTATCTCACCTGTGCGGGGCGCGAGATCCACTTCACCGAGTGGGGTGCGCACCACGGCCGTACTGTTATCGCCTGGCACGGTTTGGCGCGCACGGGCCGCGACATGGATGAATTGGCCAGGCACTTGAGTGCCTCTGATGACGGTTATCGCGTCATTTGCCCGGACACCATCGGGCGCGGTTTGAGCCAGTGGAGTCCGGTGCCCGAGCAGGAGTACTGCCTTGCGTTTTATGCGCGGATTGCGTCGGAACTATGCACTCAACTCAACATCGAAAAAGCCCATTGGGTTGGCACGTCGATGGGTGGCGCGATTGGCATGGTGTGCGCTTCGGGCTACTTCCAGCCCGATATGAAGCAGCGCATTCAAAGCCTTGTGCTCAACGACAACGCGCCGCAACTGGCTGATGCTGCGATCACCCGCATCCGCGCGTACGCCGGCAACCCGCCGTCCTTCGCGACGGTGCTGGAGCTTGAGGCCTTTTACCGGCAGGTCTACAAACCATTCGGCTGGTTGAGTGATGCGCAATGGCGGCGATTGACGGAGACTTCCACCCGCCGACTGCCCGATGGCCGCGTCACACCGCACTACGACCCTGCCATGGTGCAGCAATTCATCAGCTACCCTGACGACTATCTTGTCTGGCCACACTACGACGCTATTCAGGTTCCGGTGCTGTGCCTGCGTGGGGCCGAGTCCGATCTGGTACTGCGCGAGGCCACCACCGAAATGCTGCGCCGGGGTCCTGGGGCGAGGGGCCTGACCCAAGTGGTGGAGATAGATAATTGTGGCCACGCACCCGCGTTGAACGTGCCTGACCAGTTGGCCCGCGTGATGTCTTTCGTTCGCGCCAACGACTGATTTGCTATATATTCAATAGCTAAAAGTCTAAAACCTGCGGGGGGTAGAGCGCTGGTATTTGTAAAGTTCATCAAGGATTGGCCCGTGAATATTCTGGGTGTTGAATCTTTACATTTGCCCGCCATATTTGAGGCCGTTGCGCATGCTTAAACTTATAATTAGGTGCTGATATACACCTAAAACAATAAGCTGAGAGACTTCTGCACAGCGCCTGATGCGCCGTTGCGATCACGGTCTTTTCGCGTCGTGGAAAAGACCGAATGGTTCAACAGACTAAATCTCGCCTGTCTCTCCGGCAGGTTCTGACTATTCCCTACGTCGTGCTGGTTCTGGCCCTTGCGCTGACCACTGTGGGGCTCTCGTACATGGCTGGCAGCCGCGCAGTCGATACCGTATCGTCGCACTTGCTGCTCGAGACGGTGGGTCGAATTGGACAGGCGGTTGACCGGCACATTTTTGGCTCCGGTGCCGTACTTGAGGCGGCATTTCCCGACGGGATGCCGGTCCCCGAGATGATTGATTCGGAATTGGACAGCTTGCGCACCCGTTTCTGGATTGCGACCTCGCTGCACCTGGATCCCAATAATTACGTTTACTTTGGCAACCGCTTGGGACAGGGATTTGGCTTGTATCGCCATTCACGCACCGACGGAGAGTTGCGCGTCAAGCTCAAGGCTGAGGACTTGCGCTCTTTCTACCGGTTCACCGGCATCAATGGCAAACCTGCCTTGCATTCGCAAGAAGCCAAGCACTTCGACCCGCGCAGCCGCCCCTGGTACAAAGCAGGCGAGAGTGAGAGGCTTCATACCTGGACCTCGGTGTACATCGACTTCACCACCGCTGATCTGGTGGCCACCCGCGCGCGCCGGGTGCTGGGTTCTGCGGGCGAATTCCAGGGTGTGGTGGCGACCGATGTGCCTTTGCGGGCCTTGAATGACTTTGTGACGCGCCTCAAGGTGTCACCACACGGCCTGGCGTTTATTGTCGAGCCGGGTGGTGATCTCATTGCGTCATCGGCAAGTCCCAACGTCAAGACGCTGTCTGACGGTACCAAGGCGAGGGTGAGCGCGGCGCAAAGCGGTAGCCCGGTGATCACCGCGCTGTACTCAGAAGTGCAGGCGCGCCTGGCAGCAGATGGTCGCAAGCCAAGTGCGCAGACGTTCAATTTTTCTATGCCCGATGGCCAGGTCATTCACGCCGGGTTCGACCGGCTTAAGGATGATGCCGGGCTGGAATGGCTCACGGTGGTGGGCATGCCCCGCAGCGACTTCATGGCGGGCGTGACGGAGAACGTCGTTCGTACCGCCGTTCTTACGGCGCTGGCGGCCCTTGTTGCCCTGGCGATTGGCTTGCGAATCCTGAGCTGGGTGGCTGGCGATTTGAAGCAATTGTCCGAAGCTGCTTTGAGAGTGGGTGATGGCCAGCTCAACTGGCCCGTGGGCGTTCGGCGGCCGGATGAAATCGGGCAGCTTGCACGAAGTTTTGAGACCATGCAACAGCGCCTGCAAACGGATGCCCTGACAGGTCTGGCCAACCGGGAAGCCTTCATGCTTCGCCTGCGCGACAAGATCATTCATGCGTCGCGTGAACCGGGGCGGGAGCATTTTGCAGTGCTGTTTATTGACCTGAACCGGTTCAAGCAAATCAATGACCAATTTGGCCACAGCACCGGTGACAGGGTACTGATCGAAGTTGCCGAGCGCCTTCGGAGCACGGTGCGGTCCCGTGACCTGGTGGCCCGTTTGTCTGGCGATGAATACGTTATTTTGCTGGACCAGGTCGATGGCCTGGAAAGTCTGGAACGGGTCCGACAGCAGATTCAGGCTGCGCTGACCGAGCCGCTTGAGGCTTTGGGCATGGAACTGCTGGTCGATACTGACTTTGGCGGCTCCGTGGGCGAAGCGCTGTTTCCGGATGATGGTCAGGATGCTGAAGCACTGCTCAAAAAAGCCGACCGAAGAATGTACAGTCAAAAATTCTCGAGTCGCAGTGACAGCCGGAACAGTCCTCTCAGGCGCGCTCACGATTAAAGCGGCGCGCACAGCGACGGGTCGCCTCATAGGGCGTCGTCAGCCTGCCGCACTACTGCTTGGCGCCCAACGCGAGCGCAGCCTCACGCGATGCGGTCAGTGCCTTGACACCCGCAGCCGCTGAAGTGCCGGAGGCTGATTGCGTAGGCCAGCCGCCCAGATGCTGCTCGGTCACCTTGCACAACGCGCTGATCCAGTCATGGTTGTCATTCAGGCACGGTATGTAATGAAATTCCTTGCCACCCGCCTGTAAAAACGCCTCGCGACCTTCCAGGTTGATTTCCTCCAGGGTTTCCAGGCCGTCGCAGTTGAACCCGGGGCAAATCACGTCAACGCGACCCACTCCCGCCTTACCCATGGCGATCAAGGTGGGTTCGGTGTAGGGCTCCAGCCATTTTGCACGGCCCAGACGTGACTGGAACGTGATCTTGTATTGGTCTTTGGTCAAACCCAATGACTCGGCCAGCAGGCGCGCAGTCTTCATGCATTCGCAGTGGTAAGGGTCCCCCTGGTGCAGCGTGCGCTCGGGCACGCCATGGAAACTCATCACCAGCTGGTCGGGTTTGCCGTTAGCCAGCCAGTGCTTGCGCACGCTGGCAGCCAGAGCGGCTATGTAGCCCGGATCATCATGGTAATGGTTGACAAAACGAAGCTCGGGAATCAAACGCGTTTTCGCGGCCCACGTGTATACCGCATCAAAGAGGCTGGCCGTGGTGGTGGCTGAATATTGCGGATAGGCCGGCAAAATCAGAATACGGGTCACGCCCTGGGTCTTGAGCATGTCAAGTTGAGACGCGATGGAGGTGCTGCCATACCGCATGGCGTAATACACCTTGACTTGATGGCCGCGCTGCCCCAGCCAGCCTTGCAATAGTTTGGCCTGTTTTTCGGTCCAGACTTTGAGGGGTGAGCCCTCGGGCGTCCAGATCGTGGCGTATTTTGCGGCCGACTTGGCTGGGCGCACCCGCAGGATGATGCCGTGCAGTATCAAAAGCCAAAGCAGGCGCGGAATTTCCACCACGCGGTGGTCGCCCAGGAATTCGGCGAGGAACCGTCGTACCGCAGGCGCAGTGGGTGCATCTGGTGTACCCAGATTGCAAAACAGCACGGCAGTTTTAGGTTCCTGACCATGATTGAAAGCGGGTTCTTGAGCAAACGGGGAGTTGAGAAGAGGGGGCATGCGCTATTCTCCCGCAGATGCATTTGATTTTTGGACAGGCCTATTTTTAAACGGACACGCATGCTGGATATTTCAAAGATAAGAGCTGTCACCCTGGATCTGGACGACACCCTGTGGCCGATCTGGCCCACCATTGAACGGGCTGAAAAGGCGTTGAGTAGCTGGCTATTTGTGCATGCGCCTGTTACCGCTGCAGTGTTTGGCGACGCTCAGAAACGACTCAAGTTGCGCGAGCAGGTGGTGCGTGCCCGACCCGATCTGGGCCATGACATGAGCGCGTTGCGCCGCGAGGTCATCCGACAGGGATTGAAGGAGTCCGACGAAGACGCTCGGCTTGCCGAAGACGCCTTTGAAGTCTTCTTTGACCATCGCATGAAAGTTGAGCTCTTTGCCGATGTGCTGGCTTCACTTGAATTTTTGGCGCAAAGGTTTCCGGTGGTGGCGCTTTCCAATGGCAATGCAGATGTTGGGCGGGTCGGTATAGGTGCGCATTTTCACGCAAGCATCAGTGCTCACGAGTTTGGGGTGGGCAAGCCCGACCCGAGAATTTTTCACGCGGCGGCATCGGCGGCCGGCGTGCTTGCCCATGAGGTGCTGCATATCGGCGACGACGCAGCGTTGGACGTAATAGGCGGGCTGAACGCCGGCATGCAAACCGTGTGGGTGAACCGGGCCAACCACGACTGGAAGCATGACGCAACCCCGCACGTTACGGTGGCAGACCTGGCGGAGCTGTGTGCTTTGCTGGCGCAGGTGCCTCGGGCGAAGGGGTTGATTGGCGCAACACACGCCGAGTGATGGCTGTTAAAAAAATGAAGATCCCGGAAACGGCGTTTTTTTAGTGATTTATGGCGAGGCACCAAAATGCAGGGCGACGGCGGCTTCTGCCGCTGCCAGTCCGCTGCGTACCGCGCCTTCGAGTGTGGCAGGGTAGGGCCCATCCACATAATCACCGCAAGCCAGTAGTCGAGACGCGATGTGCATGGGCGGACGTTTAAGTCCGGGTGTGCAGGCAAAGGTGGCGCGCTTTTCAACAATGGTTTGCACAGCCTTCAAATCAAGACCCAATTGACTGCGCGCCTGCGCTAGAACCTGCGCTTGCACCACTTCGCGTTGATCCGTGCTGGCGCTGACCACAAAGGCCAGCAGCCCTGGTGGACCCCCCAGTTGACCGCGGTCAAACACAAACTGGGCAGGGACACCGGGCTGGCTGCGCAGAGTGACCATGGGGCGGCGCAGGGCCGCAGTTGAGGACCATGCATAGACTGTGGTGATGGCTTCGAACTGAAGCGCCGACGTGATCTGAACCCAGGCGGCAATTTGAGTTGCTACTGATTGTGTAGCAAACAATGCAGATTCTATGAGGGCACTCTTCGCATTTGATGCAGAGGTGGCCAGTATGACGGCGTCAAAGGGCTCCCCGTTGACTTGCATGCGACCTGGTCTGTCCTGCGCGTCCAGCTGCAGGCGCTCCACCCGCGTACCCAGTCGCACCTGGCTGCCACCCTTTTCAATCCATTTGGCTGCGGGCTGTGGAAACAGGGCTGACAAGTCAACCCGCGGCAACAGCAGGTTTGAACTTCCCTTGCCACCCAGCAGCGAGTCATGCATCACCCGCAAAAAGACCTGTGCACTGGCGTGATCTGCGGGGGTATTCAAGGCCGAAACGCACAAGGGCTCTATGAGCTCGGTCATCACGCGGGTGCTCAAGCGATAGCAAAGTTGTGTGACCGATTGCGAAGAGGGACAAGTGAACCCTGCCAGTTGCCAGCCAGTGGCAGCCCTGAGCAGTGACATCTTGTCACTCGGGGTCCACCCGCGCGCACCGAAGATGCCAACGAGTGCATCCAGCGGTGCGGGCCAGTTGGGAAGCTGCATGCCCAGTTCATCGGGAAATTTCAAGGTAAGGGGCAGACGCATCAACGCCCTGTCTGGGCTTGCGCCCACCAATTGCATCAGTCTCAAGGATTCGGTGTAGGCACCAATCAGGATGTGCTGGCCATTGTCAAGCGTGACGGGGATGCCGTCCGGCAAGTGATCAGTTACCGCCCGGGCCCGCCCGCCCACTGCGCGGGATGCTTCAAAAACTGTAGCAAAGTGACCTGCTTGTACAACCCGCACAGCCGCCGCCATGCCCGCCCAGCCTGCGCCGATGATGGCGATTTTTTTCAAACTTAAACCTTGCCCAGGGCTTGTACTTTCCAGGCGAGCCAGAGCTTGCGCAACGGGGTCAGACTCACACGCTGGTGAAGTACCTGAAAGTTGTCGCGTTCAATTTCGCGCAATAACGTTCGATAAATGCTGGCCATCATCAGGCCGGGTTTCTGGGTGCGCCGATCTGCAGATGGCAAAAGCGCGAAGGCCTCGTCATACAGCGCGTGCGCGCGCTGCGCCTGAAACTTCATGAGCCGCGTAAAACGATCAGAGTAAATGCGCTTCAACACCTCATGCGCCTTCACGTCAAACTGCTGCATCTCGTTCACCGGCAGGTAGATGCGTCCGCGCATGGCGTCTTCCCCGACGTCGCGAATGATGTTGGTAAGTTGCAAGGCCTGGCCCAGTTTGTGGGCGTACTCTGTGGTTTGGCGCTGAGACTGCCCAAAAATGTTGGCGGCTACCTCGCCTACGATGCCCGCCACCAGATGGCAGTAGCGCTGCAGGCCTGGGTAGTCCAGATAACGTGTTTGCGTCAGGTCGAGCTGGCAGCCTTCAATGATGGCCAGCAGGTGGCGTTGTTCAATCTGATAAACCGCAGTCAACGGCTGCAGGGCTTTCATCACCGGGTGGCTGGGGTTGCCGGCGAAAGACTTGGCGACCTCGGCCTGCCACCAAGCCAGTTTGGTACTGGCCACGCTAGGGTCCACCATGTCGTCCACCACGTCATCGACTTCCCTGCAAAAGGCATAAAACGCCGTAATAGCGGCGCGGCGTGGACGGGGCAAGAAAAGAAAGGCGTAATAGAAACTGCTGCCCGATGCGGCGGCTTTTTGCTGGACGTATTGCTCGGGGGTCATAGTCCGATTGTCACATCCACATGGCGCGCCAAAGCATCACAGGGATGTCCCAGGCAGTGATTTTGGGGCGGCGACTTAGTGTGGCGAAATTTATGGCCTCTATCTTGTCCAGAATGCGCAGGCCACCTTGCACTACCAGTCGGAGTTCCCAGCCGGCTCTGCCGGGTATCTGTAATGCGAGTTTAGAGCCTTTTAGCATCAGGTCCCTCGCATAATGGGCCTGATTAGCTATCAAAATAGTAGCCTCTGGAGTTTGGCTCAATAACTTGAGTTCCTCTTGGCTGACGCCATGCGCTTCGCAATCCTGGCGGGGCAGATAGTAGCGACCCCGTGCGATGTCCACTCCAAGGTCTTGCCAGAAATTGATCAGTTGCAACGCCGTGCAGATGTTGTCGCTCATGACCAGGGACCGCCCGTCGTTTATACCGTAGAGGTGCAACAACAGTCGACCCACCGGGTTGGCCGAGAGTCGGCAATAGGCGAGCAAGTCGGTGCGGCCTTCGTAGCCAGCCGCGTCACGGCTCTTCACGACGTCCTGTTCGAATGCCTCGAGCAAGTCTGCGAGCAGTGAGACAGGCAGGTTGAATTTGGCAATCATCTCTGCCAACGGCCCGAAAACATGGGGCCAACGCCCGCTGTCTGCCTGTCGCTTCGCGCAAGCCTCCAGATCTTGCCGCATGTCAGCCAGGTCATCGAGCCGGATTTGCGCCGGAGCGTCGCCTTCGTCGGCAATGTCATCGGCCGTGCGTGCGAAGCCGTAAATGGCGGCAATGGGTGGTCTCAGGCGGGCTGGACAGAGCCAGGATGCAACCGGGAAGTTTTCGTAGTGTCGGGTATCCGGTGTCTCGGGTGGCCTGTTTACAAAGGGCTGGGACATAAGCTTGGCGCGTGGGAGGAACTGGGTTCGAGGGCGCAAACGCTTGTCGGCGGCGCGGTTACCCTTGACAATAACAGGCGGATCATCGCTACAATTGACCAATCGGTCAGTAGCTGGTCGTGCTGCAGTTTTAGTGAGTCGCCCTTGTCTTGGGCATTAATTTCGGGTCTGCCATGTCAACACAGTTACCTGTATTGTCGCGATTAACATGTTTTTACGGACTATCGTCCAGCCGGGGCTTTATGCCCCGTCTTGCGCCACTCGGGGTGCTGCTCATGCTGGTTCTATCGGGATGCTCCAAGCCTGCGCCCACTGAAGAGCCAGTGCGCGCAGTCAAAGTCTTGACGGTAGGCGTCGCGGGCCTCCAGTCGGGTGCCGAATTTGCCGGTGAAGTTCGTGCCCGAGTCGAGTCGCGCCTTGGGTTTCGCGTGGCTGGCAAAATTGTCCAGCGACCGGTGGAGGCTGGGCAGCGTGTCAAGGCGGGCCAATTGCTGGCCCAACTCGACGCACAGGACTTTCGACTGGCTGCGGACGCGGCAAAAGCTCAGGTTGCCGCAGCTGCAACCAACCGCAATCTTGCGGAGGCCGACTACAAGCGCTTCAAGGAACTGAAAGACCAAAACTTCATTAGCGGTGCCGAGGTGGAGCGACGGGACACCACGCTCAAGGCCGCGCAGGCCCAGCTGGAGCAAGCGCAGGCGCAGTTGTCTGCGCAGCGTAACCAGGCGGGCTACACCAGCCTGGTGGCCGACGTCTCTGGCATTGTTACTGCGGTGGAGGCCGAAGCGGGGCAGGTTGTTGGTGCAGGCACACCTGTTGTCCGGATTGCACAGGATGGCCCCCGTGATGTCGTGTTTTCTGTTCCCGAGGACCGCGTCGACATGATCAAGCCGGGCAGTGTGGTCGAAGTACGCTCCTGGGCAGCGGGAAGCAACCGCAAGGGCACCGTTCGGGAGGTGGCAGCGACGGCCGATCCTGTGACCCGGACTTACCAGGTCAAGGTATCGCTGGACATCAAGGATGCCAATGTGGCACCCCCTCTGGGAGCCACCGTGTATGTTTCACCGCAGGTATTTGCGCAGAGCAATATCCAGGTCATCAAGCTCCCCACCAGCGCGCTCAAGCAGGATGGCAAGACCACAGCGGTGTGGGTGCTGGATACCGCAAGCATGACATTGAAGTCTCAGCCTGTAGAAATCGCCACGGCCGATGGCAACGAGGCGGTTATTTCCAGCGGTCTGGTGCCGGGCATGCAGGTCGTGTCAGCGGGCGTGCATGTTTTACAGGCTGGTCAAAAGGTCACCGTTTACAAGGAGAAATCGACACCGTCGCCGGAATCCAACGAGAAAAATGCAGTAAAGCCGATAGCTAACTTGCCCCCCCCCGCAGCTGTGCCGGCCGGCTCAGCTTCCAAGTAAGGTTTCAATGATGACACCTCAACCAAAAGAGAGCTTCAACCTCTCGCGCTGGGCGCTGCTCCACCCGGCATTGACCCGTTACCTGATGATCGTGCTGATGGCATTGGGTTTTGCGACCTATTTCCAGCTGGGGCAGGATGAGGATCCGCCTTTTGCATTCCGCGTGATGATTGTTCGCACTTTGTGGCCAGGTGCTACAGCGCAGCAGGTTGCCGAACAGGTGACCGACAAGATTGAGCGCACGCTGCAAGAGGTGCCTTACGCGGACAAGATTCGCAGCTATTCCAAGCCTGGTGAGTCGACCGTGATTTTTCAGATCAGCGATGCATCCAAGTCATCTGAGGTGCCCAACACCTGGTACCTGGTCAGGAAGAAAATCGGCGACATGCGGTTTACGCTGCCAGGTGGTGTGCAGGGGCCGTTTTTCAATGACGATTTTGGCGACGTCTATGGCGTGATTTATGCCATTGAGTCGGATGGTTTTTCGAGCGCAGAAGTAAAGGGTATCGCCGATAACGTGCGCCAGGAATTACTTCGGGTTAAAGACGTCAGCAAGGTAGAGCTCTTTGGGGTTCAGGACGAAAAGCTTTACATTGAAATCTCCCAGAAGCGCTTGTCGCAGCTGGGTTTGGATCTGGGCCAGGTTCTGACCCAGTTGGGGCAGCAGAACGCCATCGAAGGCGCAGGAACAATGCAGACGCCTCTCGACGTTCTGCAGGTCCGCGTGGGCGGGCAATTTGAGCGCATTGAAGAGCTGCAAAGCATGCCGATTCGTGGCAGCTCCGGCAATCAAATGCGGCTGGATGACATCGCGACCATCAAGCGTGGCTATGTGGAACCCGCTCAAGTCAAGGTTCGGCATCAGGGGCGGGAAGTGATCGCGTTGGGTGTGTCCATGGCCAAGGGCGGCGACATCATCGCACTCGGCAAAGCGCTCAAGCTGGCGACTGACAAGATTGTCCGGGTGATGCCTGCGGGTGTTTCACTGGTTCAGGTTCAAGACCAGCCGAGCGCAGTCGCCTCATCCGTGAATGAGTTTGTGCGGGTCCTGATAGAGGCCATTGTCATTGTGTTGGCGGTGAGTTTTATCAGCCTTGGCTTTCACAAACGACCCGGAAACCAGCCGCTGTACAAGCGCTACTACATTGACATGCGTCCGGGATTGGTCGTGGGCATCACCATTCCCTTGGTTTTGGCCGTGACTTTTCTCGGCATGTATTACTGGGGCATAGGTCTTCATAAAATTTCGCTGGGTTCCCTGATCATTTCTCTGGGTCTTTTGGTGGATGACGCGATCATCGCTGTCGAGATGATGGTTCGCAAAATGGAAGAGGGTTACGACAAGGTGCGGGCCGCGACTTTTGCCTATGAAATCACAGCCATGCCCATGCTGACAGGTACCCTGATCACGGCTACCGGCTTTCTACCGATTGGTCTGGCCAAGTCGGTGACTGGGGAGTACACATTTGCAATTTTTGCAGTGACTGTGCTTGCGCTGGTTTTGAGTTGGCTTGTTT
Organism: Rhodoferax sp.; assembly: GCA_031430225.1. Taxonomy (GTDB): domain Bacteria; phylum Pseudomonadota; class Gammaproteobacteria; order Burkholderiales; family Burkholderiaceae_C; genus JANYCG01. The sequence goes on from JANPAZ010000034.1 coordinate 23,321, forward strand.
CAGTCTATTTTGTGCCGTACCTCGGTACCGTATTTTTAAAGACGCCGCCGCACGTCACGGTACTGCCCCCGCTGGAAGGCGCGAGCGTTGTAGTCGCAAAGGGGCAGGAGTCATTTGACAAGACCGTGCGCCTGCAGGTCGGCAAAGGTTCAAGCGTGATCCAGCACCAACATGAAAGCTTTGACTCGGCGTTCTACAACACGTTTCGGAAATTGGTGAACTGGTGCGTCAAGCATCGATGGATCACGATTGGCCTGATGCTGTTGACATTCGCTTTGGGAATTGTTGGCATGGGCAAGGTGCAACAACAGTTTTTCCCGGATTCGAGTCGGCCCGAAGTGATGCTTGACATCTGGTTCCCCGAAGGCACCTCCATTGCGGCCAATGAGCTTCT
>JANPAZ010000035.1:0-4472 GCA_031430225.1 Rhodoferax sp.
CGTGTCGGCCCCGATGCAGTTCTCAAAGCCTTTGCCAAGCTGGAGCACGACGGCGACCTGATTCAACTGCCAAATGGCAACTACACCAGTCGCAAAATGCTGGGCTCAGAAATGTGGGCGCTGGAAAACACGCGGGCCCACAAGAATTCCACGCCAGCGCTGATGTCGGTACAGGAAGTAACACAGCGCATTGCGGCGGATGAAGCCAGCCGAAATGCGAACACCCCCCGAGCCATCAGCAGACACTCGCCAAAGCATTTCGCCTACAGCGAGGGACAGAAGGAGGCCCTGACACTGGCTTTGACAACCCGCGACCGGTACATGGAAGTGCAGGGATTGGCGGGCACCGGCAAGACCACCATGCTCAAGGCCCTGAACACGATGGCGCAAGAGCGAGGCTATACCGTCCGTGGCATGGCTCCGACCGGGGCCGCCAGCCAGACCTTGAGCCGTGAGGCGGGTATTCACAGCGACACCGTCTCCATGTTTTATGTGAAGGAAAGAAAACTTCAGGCCGACATTGCTTTCGCCCAGAAGCACGCTGATGATTTTCGACGCCGAGCCGAAATGTGGGTGGTCGACGAATCGTCCTTCCTGTCGCAAAAACAAAAGGCCGTCATAGACTCACTGACGGTCAAGGCCGGTGCCAAGGTGATCTATCTGGGTGACAAGTTGCAACTCCAGGGTGTGGATGCGGGCAAACCATTCGAGTTGGCGCAGGCTGATGGCATCACGACGGCCTTCATGACTGAAATCAGTCGTCAGAAGACGCCCCATATGAAACGGGCCGTTGCCATCATGACCGGCCATGACCGACTCAAGCCGGGCGAGCGCCTGAACGCCATTGAGTTGGCCAGCAATGGTGCCGCATTCAAGTTCATGGACGAGGCCGGAATGGTCAAGGAAATTACAGATACGGGTGTCCATTCCAAGGGTCGCGGCTTGGTCGCCGCGGTGGTCGAGGACGTGCTCAGGCTGGACAACGACGCGCGAGCGCGCACTTTAGTGATCACGCCCTTTAACAAAGATCGGCTAGACATCAATGCCGGTATTCGAGAAGGGCTGCGAACTGCGGGTGATCTGCGCGGTCCTGATCAGACCCGGGAGGTCTTGGTCAGGCCCGATTCGGGGGGAAAGACAAGAGCGACGATCAAGGAAGCCCAGTATTACAAACCTGGTGACGTGGTGCGTTCCGGCAAAACCTATAAGACAGTCAATCTTGACAAAGGGGAATACACCCGGGTGGCGGAAGTCCACGCCCAACGTGGCATCGTGGTGCTGCAAAAGCAAGATGGCCAACGCGTTGACTGGGAGCCCAGGAAAAACAACATGGTTGAGGTTTACAAAAGCGAGCTTCGCGCCGTCGCCAAGGGCGACATGATTCGGATCACTCGCAATGAAGGCGATCTAACCAATGGCACGGTCGCAAAGATTGCAGCGCTTCGTGGAGACATGGCATCCTTGGAGGTTGATCGAGGTGACAGAGTCGAATCACATCAGATTGACCTCGCCAGGAATAAGCATTGGGACCACGCCTACGCTTCAACCGTGCACGCTGCCCAGGGATCCACTCAGGACAATGTCATCCTTTTGATTCGTACGCCGGAGGTTGGCAATGGGCGACAGCAGGAAGCTGCCCTCCAACAAGTTGCAAAGGTGTTTGCTGATCGCAGCTTCTATGTAGGGGTGACCCGCGCCAGCCATGACACCCGCATCTATACCAACGACAAAACACTTGCCGCCAGCGTTGTCGGAATTCGGCAGGACAAGACGAGTGCCGTGGAAACCATCAAGCAATATGAGACAGAAAAGGGGGCGAGGAGGGTACCGCATAAATCAGTGCAGGACATGATGCGATGACTGTGGTTCGATGAAGATCTCCCTTGGCTGATTTTCCTGGATAGGTTCAGTCACACCAGCCTAGTTCCAGAATCAACAGAGAGCTGCGACGAATGCCGCAGCCCTTTTTGATTCTGACCGCCGACTCAGGCAGCACGGACCACTACTGCCTGCCTGGCGGTGCCGTATCAGCACTTTAACTATCGATGGCATGGGCTGCAAGGATGGTGAAACTTTAGTGGAGACCACATCCAGATCGATAAACGATGCCGCACTACCCTCGAAACCGCACCAACCTGAGCCCGTTGCCCACGACCAGCAGGCTCGCACCCACATCAGCAAACACAGCCATCCACATGGTGCCGTCGCCCGTCAGCGTCAAGACCAGAAACACCGCCTTGATGCCGAGTGCCAGAACGATATTCTGAACCAGCAGCGCATGGGTTCGGCGCGACAAGCGGACGAAGCGCGGCAGCTTGCGCAGGTCGTCGTCCATCAAGGCCACGTCTGCCGTTTCGATGGCCGTGCCGGTGCCTGCTGCACCCATGGCGAAACCGATGTCTGCACGGGCCAGCGCTGGCGCGTCGTTGATGCCATCGCCCACCATACCCATTGTTCCGTTCTTGCCGTCTTTGCCGGTTTTGCCCATTCTGGCCTCTATGGCCTTGAGTTTGTCGGCGGGCAGCAGGTCGCCCAAAGCCTCATCAATGTCGACTTGCGTTGCAATGGCCCTTGCAGTGTGGGCGTTGTCACCCGTCAGCATCACGGTCTTGATGCCCAACGCGTGGAGTTCGGCAATGGCTTGGCGACTACTGTCCTTGACCGTATCGGCCACAGCGAACAGGCCCTGCACGCTTTGCGCGTCGGTCAGCTGGTTGACCGTTTTGCCCTGCTCTTCCAGCGCCGACAACCGGGCCTCGAGCTCGTCAGAGCAGCGGCCCTGCTCATGGATCAGGCGGTGATTTCCCAGGTGGTAAACCTTGCCGCCTATCGTTCCTTGGGTGCCACGTCCGGGCAATGCCTCAAAACCTTCCACGTCTTGCAACGCAATGCCACCCCGCGCGGCCGCGTCTGCGACGGCACGCGACACCGGATGGTCGGAGCGCGTCGCCAGACTCGCAGCCAGACTGCGCACTTTCGCCTCTGGCGCGCCATTGAGCACCACGAAATCCGTTTGTACAGGCTTGCCGTGGGTGATGGTGCCGGTTTTGTCGAGTGCCAGCCACTTCAGTTTTCGTCCCTCTTCCAGGTAGACACCGCCCTTGACCAGAATGCCCTGTCGCGCCGCCGCAGCGAGACCGCTCACGATGGTGACAGGGGTGGATATCACCAGCGCACAAGGGCAGGCAATCACCAGCAAAACGAGTGCCTTGTAGATCCACGCATACCAGTCACCGCCCAGCAGCAAGGGCGGCACAATGGCCACCGCCAGAGCAATGGCAAACACCACCGGGGTATAGACGCGGGCAAACTTGTCGACAAACCTTTGTGTGGGGGCCTTCGCGCCCTGCGCTTCCTCCACCGCGTGGATGATGCGTGCCAGTGTGCTGTCGCCCGCAGTGGCCGTCACGGTGTACTCGAACGAACCTGATTCGTTGATCGTCCCGGCAAACACTTTATCGCCAGGCGCTTTCTCGACCGGCAGGCTCTCGCCCGTGATCGGTGCCTGATTGATGGTAGAGCGCCCACTGATAAGGGTGCCGTCCAGCGCAATGCGCTCACCCGGTTTGACACGCACACGCGCATTGACGGCGACCGACTTTGCTGCCAACTCACGCCAAGCTCCGTCGCCTTGCAAGACTGTCGCCTGCTCCGGGGCCAGCTGCATCAGGCCTTTGATGGCGTTACGTGCCCGGTCGAGCGACTTGACCTCGATCAGCTCCGCAATGGTGAACAACACCATCACCATGGCCGCTTCCGGCCACTGGCCCAGCAGCAGTGCACCCGTCACCGCAATACTCATCAGCGCATTGATATTGAGGTTGCCGTTGCGAATGGCAATCCAGCCCTTTTTGTAGGTGTTGATGCCGCAAGCTAGTACGGCCGTCAGGGCCAGCGCAGCAGCGACCCAGGTGGACAAGCCGGCCCAGTGCGCGGCTTCAGACGCCACAGCCGCAACACCTGCCAGGGCAAGCGGCCACCAGGGTTTGGCGGGCTCCGGCGTAGTGTCGGCCTGGGCCGCAGCGCCAGTGGCGATCTCGGGCGTGAAGCCCAGTGAACGCACGGACTCCAGAATGGGTTCAATCGCCGCTGGCTCGTGCGTCACCGTCAGCACCCGCTGCATCAGGTTGAACTCCATGCCCGCCACGCCCGCCATACCGCCCAGCTTCTTGCGCAGCAGCGCCTCCTCCGTGGGGCAGTCCATCTGCATGATGCGAATGGGCGTTTGAATGACTGCGGTGAGCACTTCCTGTGGGTGAGCTGACATGGGGACTTTCTGAATATAGTCCACCAATTACACAACCTGAAGTTACTATAGAGTCAAGACATTTCTGGAGCATTGATGAAAATCGGTGAATTGGCGCAAGTGGCGCAGCGCACCGTCTCCACCGTGCACTGCGCCACTTGCGCCAATTCACCGATTTTCATCAATGCTCCAGAAATGTCTTGACTCTATAGTAACTTCAGGTTGT
>JANPAZ010000036.1:0-3720 GCA_031430225.1 Rhodoferax sp.
TTTTTCGTTGACGAGGTTGGATCGGCACTGCTCAGGCCAGGGTCCCCGTGGAACTGGCTATGCCAGGCCACTGGGGACGCCCCTTGAGGGGGAGGCCGCTACACGCAAGTGAGCGGCAACGGGGTGTTACTTTATCCCGGCTATCTTCTTCATGGCATCCGCCACGCTGATCTTGTCGTCATTCCAGAACTGGCTCACCACGTCTTTGATCGCGCCTTCAGCAGCGGGTTTGATCGCCATGCCGTGCGCCACGGAAGGCACCAGGCCGCCGGTTTTGGCGGTGTCCACAAAGTCCTTGCTGGATAGCTTGGCGCAATCGTCAAACTTGTCCATCTTCATATTCAGGCGCACGGGGATCGAGCCCTTGTTCAGGTTGAAGACTTCCTGAAATTCAGGCCCCATGATGGCCGCGGCGAGGTCACCCTGGGCCTTTTGCGCATCAGCGGCTTTCAGCTTGAACATGGCAAAGGAATCCACGTTGAAGGTGTAGGCGCTGGCCGTGCCCGGCGCCGCAGCACACAGGAAATCCTTGCCCGGCACTTTGCCTGCGGCCAGGAACTCACCCTTGGCCCAATCACCCATGAACTGGAAACCAGCCTCGCCCTTCATGACCATGGCCGTGGCCAGGTTCCAGTCGCGCCCAGGGGCTGCTGCGTCGGTGTAGCCCTTGATCTTGCGGAAGGTCTCCAGCGATTTCTTCATGGTGTCACTGCCAATGGCCTTGGGGTCCAGCTTGACCAGTGCGTCGTTGTAAAACTTGGCACCGCCCACGCCCAGCACCACGGATTCAAACGTCGTGAAGTCCTGCCAGTTCTGGCCACCGTGGGCCACGGCGGTCAGGCCTGCTTTCTTGATTTTGTCGGCAGCGGCAAAGAACTCGTCGTACGTCTTGGGCATGCCCGCCACACCGGCTTTTTTCAGCACCTCGGGGTTGGCCCAGACCCAGTTCACGCGGTGCACGTTGACGGGTGCCGCCACGTAATTGCCTTTGTACTTCATCACATCAGCCACCACCTTGGGCAACAGGCTGTCCCACTTCTCGGCCTTGGCTGTGGCATCCAGATTGGCGAGCACGCCTTCAGACGCCCACTCTTGGATGGCCGGACCCTTGATCTGCGCGGCAGCGGGTGGGTTGCCTGAGACGACACGGCTCTTGAGCACGGTGGCCGCGTTGTCACCGCCGCCACCGGCCACGGCGAAATCTTTCCAGACATGGCCCTTGGCCTGCATGATTTTCTTCAGCTCGGCGACCGACTTGGCCTCGCCGCCTGAAGTCCAGTAATGCAGGACCTCGACCTCGCCCGCCACAGCAGAGGCACCGGCCACGACAAATGCCACAGCCGCGGCCAATTGGGAAAGTTTCAACATGTTGTCTCCAGAGTTCAGCCCCGAGCGCCGTGCTTTTTTGAAAGCAGGGATGAGGCAAGCGTTGGTTCAGGCCAGCACCTTGCGACCCGATATCATTAATTATTCATTAATTAATGAAAAGTGAATACAGGTGTTTTCCCTCAAAAACGGGCGCACGGACCAGCCGATGCTGCTGCAAGGCACCCGCCTTATTGGGGATCTATCCGATCGCCCAGTGCCGTGGACAAATCAGCAAAGCCGGATTCGCCTGCAATCTCCGCGGCCTGCCGGCGGCGTAACCCGGACGGCATCGTCAAAGTGGCGCGGTCCCATTTCTCCATGTCAAGAACGCGCTCCATGCAGTCCTCAAGCTGCTGATGGGCAATGGCAGCAGACTCTGCAATGGCGTTGTGGACAGAAGCATCATTTTTGGGGTCGATGAGGCAGGCCGTCTGGTACCGATAAAGCTGGCGCACCTTGCGAAGTGCTTCAGCCAATTGCGCGGGGCAGGCGCACATATAGATCATGCCCTCGTCAATGATTTTTACAAGATCTTCGTCTGAAAATCGTTCGACAAACTGAACCGCATTCATGGGGAAACCTCCTGGTGGCAGACTGTCTAGTGCAGGTGGCTTTTGGCTAACTCCAATTTGGCATTGTGCCTGCAGTTTGCCCATGTTTAAGGTCGAAAGCCCTTGTGCTGTCTCAACGGGTCCCGTAACAAAATGTTCGCGGTCAAGGGCTCAAGACGCGGTAATACAACTGCATTCAGCATCAACACAACGACACCATCACCAGCCAGTCAATCCATCACCAGCGCCAGCGCTCCAAAGTCTCCCACCTTTTCTCCTAGCCAGCGGGGTTGACCAGAACACAACCATCCGTCAAAACATGTAATTTGCATCGCAAACGCAATACAATAAGCCATGAAAACTGCAACCCTGCCTTCCATCCGCGTTGAGCCAGAGTTTCGTACAGCCGTTGAATCACTCCTTGACGGCACCGAAACCTTGACGGAATTTGTCGAAAACTCGGTTCGTGACACGGTGATGCGCCGACGCAATCAAGCCGAATTTCTGGCGCGAGGCATTCAGTCTCTGGAAGCCACCAGGAACAGCGGTGACTACGTGAATGCAGAGGCCGTTTTGGGCAAGCTTCGTCAGCGTCTGGCCGCCACCAAACTACAGCTTCAGACCCGGCCCGCTCAGCAATGACCTATCAGGTCAAGCTGACTCGGGAGGCCGAGGACGACTTGCTGCGTCTGTATGACTTTGTGCTGGCACGTGAACTCGATCGCGCAGGCGGAGGTGACCTGGACTTGGCCGAACAGGCCATCGTGGCCATTGAAAGCGGCTTCGCCACCTTGCGTAGCTCACCCTTTACATGCCGTAAAGTGGGCCAAAGCCCGTTCATCCGTGAGCTCGTTATTCCCTTTGGAGGAACAGGCTTTGTGGCCTTGTTTGAGATCTCAGGGGGTGACACGGTGATCGTTGCTGCCATTCGGCACCAGCGCGAAGACGACTACCACTAGCGCTTCAGTCCACCACCAGCGCCAGCGCCCCAAAGTCTCCCACCCTGTCACCCAGCCCGGCGCTGACCAGATCACAACCATCGGTTAGAGCGGGAATTTTGCCGCGCATGAAGGCTTGAAGGCGAGGCAACAGGTATTCGCGGTGGTGCCAGTACACGCTGCCACCCAGGCTGATGCGCTGCAGGTCCAGCGTGACCACCAGGTTGTACAAAGTGCGGCCCATCACCTCACACAGACCATCCACCAGGGCGATGGCCCTCGTATCATTTGCCTTGGCAGCTATTAAAAGCGTAGCGGCATCGGTGTAACCCGCTCCCGCAAAGCGCCTTGCAATCGCATTGCCGGCAATCAGGCCTTCGACATCGCCAACATTGCCGCAGCCGCATAACGCATCGTTGTTGTCCGATACAAAGGTATGCCCGGCGTGCCCCGCATTGCCGTTTTTGCCCCGCAAGACGTGGCCATCCACACACAGACCCAGGCCAATGCCAGTGCTCCAGGTCACGTAGGCGCAATGGTCCATTGGCTGGCCGTTGATTTGCAGCGCGCCCCAGCGGCGCTCGGCTTCCAGCGCGCCAATGCAGTCGTTCTCGACCCGCACTTTGCCGAACTTTGCCCGCAACGGCGCTTCAAGCACGGCGCTGGTCCAGGTGTTTGGCAGGCCGCGCGCGGGCCCGGCCAGGCCGCCGCAGATGTTGGGAGCAGCCAGCTCCACACAACCGTCTCGCAAGACAAATGGCCCGCACGAGGACACGCCAACCGCCGAAATGTCAGCAACTGCCACATCCGCACTCTGACAACTCAGCCCGATCAGCCGGATGATTTGAAGGCCCAGGGCATCT
>JANPAZ010000037.1:0-2801 GCA_031430225.1 Rhodoferax sp.
CTGTTTGGACCGGCTGGGTTCGTGTCTGCCGACGATGGTGAAGTGATTGAATTCAGCCAGGACAGTTTTGCGGTGCACGCGGGTGACAACACCTCCACCATCGCCGAACTGGGCGGACGCGATGCCGCCGATACGGACCACTTGGTGACCGAGACACTGATTCGCGGCATGTACGCCTATTGGCGTGAGGTGATGGGCGTATGAGCAACGCATCTGCAAACACGCCGCTGTCGGCGGATGACTACATCAGCCTGTTGCAGTTTTACCAGCGCTATGCCGAAACCCTGGACCTGGGCGCCTGGGACGAATGGCCCGAATTTTTTACGGAAGAGTGCGTGTACAAGGTGCAGCCACGCGAGAATTTTGACCGCAAGCTGCCGCTGGCCACCATCTCGTTTGAGAGCCGCGGCATGCTCAAAGACCGCGTCTACTGCATTCGCGAAACGCTGTACTACGAGCCGTATTTCCAGCGCCACGTGGTCGGTGCGCCTGTCGTAACCAGCGTGCAGGAAGGCGTGGTCAGTGCACATGCCAGCTATGCCGTGTTTCGTACCAAGCCCGATGATGTCACGCATGTTTACAACGTAGGGCGTTATATGGACACCCTGGTGCGCGCGCCTCAAACAGCACACGGCTGGCAACTGACGAGCCGCAATTGCGTCTTTGACAGCGACCTGATCCTCAATTCAATGATCTACCCGATATGAGTTGATCCATCAGACGGTCAATGCTACGGGTTTACGTGATCGCTGAAAACGATCAACTGCACTAGAGTTCACTTGTTAAAAAAAAGGAGTATTCATGTCTAACCGCCGCCTCGTTCTGACTCGCAGCGCCGCCCTCATTGGTGCGGCTTCCACCGGCCTGCTGTTGCCTGAAATTGCCCGGGCTCAGTCGGGCAAAGTCCGTGTCGGCCTGATGCTGCCGTACACCGGCACCTTCGCCCAGTTGGGTGTGGCCATTGAAAACGGCTTTCGGATGGCCATCGAGGAAAAAGGCGGCAAGCTCGGAGGGCGTGACATTGAGTACTTCAAGGTCGACGATGAGTCGGAGCCCTCCAAGGGCATCGAAAACGCCAGCAAGCTGGTGCAGCGTGACAAGGTTGATGTCCTGATTGGCACGGTTCATTCCGGCGTACAAATGGGCATCCATAAAGTGGCGCGTGATTCCGGCGTGCTCAACATCATTCCCAACGCAGGCGTTCACGCGGCCACCCGTGCTTTGTGCGCCCCCAATGTGTTCCGCACCTCGTTCAGCAATTCTCAACCCACCCGCGCGCTGGGTCAGGCCATGATTGCCAAAGGCCACAAGAAAGCCGTCTGGATCACCTGGAAATATGCCGCCGGGGACGAGGCTTTTGAAGGCTTTAAAGAAAGCTACACCGCTGCCGGTGGCACCATCGTCAAGGAATTGGGTCTGCCGTTTCCCAACGTGGAGTTTCAGGCCTTGCTCACGGAAATTGCGGCACTCAAGCCCGACGCCGTGGCCTGTTTCTTTGCGGGGGGAGGCGCGGCCAAGTTCATGAAGGACTATGCAGCCGCTGGACTCAAAGACAAAATTCCTCTTTATGGTTCAGGCTTCCTCACCGAAGGTGTACTTGATGCAGCAGGCCCGGCCGCCGACGGCGTCATGACCACTCTGCACTACAGCGACTCGCTGAATACGCCGCGCAACAAGGCATTTCGTCTGGCCTACGCCAAAACCTTCCGCCTTCAGCCCGATGTGTACGCGGTTCAGGGCTATGACGCGGGCTTGCTGCTCGCAATGGGCGCGACTGCTGTCAAAGGCGATCTGGCGAACAAAAAGGCCTTGTATGCCGCCATGGAAGGTGCGGCCATTGACAGCCCGCGCGGCAAGTGGACCATGAGCAAGTCGCACAACCCGGTACAAGACATTTACCTGCGTGTGGTTGAAAACAAAGAGAACAAAGTGCTGGGCGTCGCTTCCAAGGCGTTGGCAGACAGCGGCGCCGGCTGCAAGATGGCTTAGACTGGATCGACGCGCACATAGGGAGGCTTGTCCTCCCTTTTTTGTGATGCTGGAGACTGGTCCCGCACTTTTCGTGTGTAGGGAGGCCCGTCCTGCCCTCTTTCAGAAATCCATCCTGCACCATGACACTATCTACCTACGCTTTGTACCTTGCCGCAGTCGCATTATTGGTGCTGTCGCCTGGCCCCACCATGTTGATGAGCATGACCAACGCTGTGAACCATGGCGCACGCAAGGCGATGGCTTCGGCCGCCGGCAGCGTAACGGCTGTGTTGGGCGTCATGATTTTGTCGTCCCTGGGTCTGGGGGCCTTGCTGTCAGCCTCTGAGATTGCGTTCAACATTTTCAAATTTATCGGTGCGCTGTACCTGGTGTACCTGGGAGTCAAAACCTTTCGCAGTCCGGTCACGACCTTTGACGCGGCACCTCAAACCGATGGCAATCCGGGGCAACCAGGCGATGCACCGCGCAAACCAGCGCTGCGTAGTGCGCGGCAACTGTACCTGCAAGGGCTGATGGTGGGTGCCAGCAACCCCAAGGCACTTCTTTTTTTTGCAGCATTCTTCCCGCAATTTTTGGACCCGGCTGCCGCCTGGGCTCCCCAGTTCGCCATTTTGGCCGGCACTTTCATCGCCATTGAATTCAGTGTGCTTGCGCTTTGCACCGTCTTTGCCGCGCGCATCGCACCGTGGTTGCGCCAGGCTGGGCGGGCCCGCTGGTTCAACCGAATGACCGGTAGCTTGTTCGCGGCGATGGGCGGGTTGCTATTGACCTTGCGCCGCCAGGCATAAAGACAGACTGCGCTCCTCAGG
>JANPAZ010000038.1:0-8820 GCA_031430225.1 Rhodoferax sp.
CTATGGCGACCTGGGCCAGATCTTTGCCCAGAGCACGGTGGCTGACCCGCGTCTTTGCGCGGCCATGATGGGCCAGCTTGTCAAAGGGCTGGGGGCAGACCACATCGTCTGGGGTTCAGACGCGGTATGGACAGGCGCACCCCAGTGGCAAATTGAAGCCCTTCGGCGCCTGGAAATCCCCGAGGAAATGCAGCGCAAGTATGGATTTGCACCTTTGGGGGCGCCCGACGGAGCCGTCAAAAACGCCATCTTCGGCGACAACTCGGCCCGGCTCTATCAGTTCACCCCAGAGCAACGCGTCTCGCTGAAGTCTGATCTGGTGAGCGTGGCACGCGCCGAGTACGACCTGCACGGTGAGGGGCGAACGAATCTGCGCTACGGCTACATGCACGCAGCGCGCGCTTGATGGCGCGCCACCTGAAACTTGCCCAATAGCGCCCACGATTTTTTTGTTTTAGGAACAGACATGCTGGATTTACTGGTCATTAACGCCACCTTGCCCGACGGGCGAATCAACATGTCGATCGCCGTGCAGAGCGGCAAGATTATTGAGGTCACCCAAGGCTTGGCCGCACCGGCGCATGAAGTGATCGATGCGCAAGGCCTGTTGGTCAGCCCACCGTTTGTCGATGCGCACTTTCACATGGACGCCACGCTGAGCTATGGCCTGCCGCGCATCAACCAGAGCGGCACGCTGCTGGAAGGCATTGCGCTGTGGGGCGAACTCAAACCCTTGCTGACAGCAGAGGCCATCAAGGAACGCGCCCTCACCTATTGCGACTGGGCAGTGGGCAAGGGCCTGCTGGCCATCCGCTCTCATGTGGACACCAGCGACCCACGCCTGCTGGCGGTGCAGGCACTGCTGGAGGTCAAAAAACAGATTGCACCGTACATTGATCTTCAGCTGGTGGCTTTTCCACAAGACGGTGTGCTGCGCGCGCCGGGTGGTCTGGAAAATCTGAAGCGAGCGTTGGATCTGGGTGTGGACGTGGTGGGTGGCATACCGCATTTCGAGCGCACCATGGCAGACGGTGCACAAAGCGTGAAGCTGCTGTGCGAGATTGCGGCCGAGCGTGGTCTGCTGGTGGACATGCACTGCGACGAGTCTGATGACCCGCACTCACGCCATATTGAAAGTCTGGCGTTCGAGGCCCAGCGCCTGGGCCTGCATGGCCGCGTGACCGGTTCGCACCTGACGTCCATGCACTCAATGGACAACTACTACGTGAGCAAGCTGCTGGGCCTGATGACGGAGGCACGGGTTAGCGTGGTGAGCAACCCCTGCGTGAACATCACCCTGCAAGGTCGCCACGACACCTACCCCAAGCGCCGCGGCCTGACCCGTGTGCCCGAGTTGCTGGCCTGCGGACTGGACGTGGCCTTTGGCCAGGATGACATGATGGACCCTTGGTATTCCATGGGTTGTGCCGACATGCTCGATGTGGCCAGCATGGGCCTGCACGTGGCTCAGATGACATCGCAGGCCGCCATGCGCCAGTGCTTTGAGGCTGTGACCACCACGCCGGCCCACATCATGAAGCTTGACGGCTATGGGCTGGCAGCCGGTTGCCATGCAGACTTCGTGCTGCTGCAGGCGCGTGACCCGGTTGAGGCGATCCGGCTTCGGGCTACGCGGCTGAAGGTGTTTCGGCGGGGCAAGCTGATTGCGTCTTCGCCTGCAGCGACCGCTTCGTTGAATTTACCGGGGCGACCCAGCGAGACCTCGTGGTTGAACTGATCGTGAAAATGACCAATCGACCCCGTAAATAGTGAATAGTTTGCTATTTTATTTATAGCTTCTACATCGACGCCAAATTCACCGATCGATGTTTGGGCATACTCACAGGCTTGTTGGCTTTTAGCCGTTGCCCTCCCACCCTGGAAAGACACAGAAAATGAAATCCCTTCAATCGACCGTCGTGCGCCGCAGACCCGTCCTGGCGCTTGGTTTTGGACTTGCGGCCTGCGTTTTTTCTGCTGTGGCGTTGTCGCAAACTGCGCCCGTGCGCGTGGGCTCCAAAATCGACACCGAAGGCAAGCTCTTGGGCAACATGATGGTGCTGGCCCTGGAGGCCGGCGGGGTAAAAACCGAGAACAAGACGGCACTTGGCAACACCAAGATTGTGCGCGGGGCGCTGATGGCGGGCGAGATCGATATCTACCCAGAATACACCGGCAATGGCGCGTTCATGTTTTCTGAAGAATCCAACCCGGTTTGGAAAAACGCCAAGGCAGGTTACGAGCGCGTGAAGGCGCTGGACATGGAGAAAAACAAGCTGGTGTGGCTGGAGCCATCCCCGGCCAACAACACCTGGGCGATCGCAATTCGCAAAGACGTGGCAACTGCCAACAAACTCAAGACGCTGGACGACATGGGCAAATGGATCAACGGCGGCGGAGCGTTCAAGCTGGCGGCATCGGCCGAGTTTGTCGAGCGTTCGGATGCCATGCCCGCGTTTCAGACTGCCTACGGCTTCAAGCTCAAGCCCGATCAGGTACTGACCCTGGCGGGCGGCGACACCGCTGTCACGATTCGGGCAGCCGCTGAAAAAACGTCGGGCGTGAATGCCGCCATGGCCTACGGCACGGATGGCCCGGTGGCTGCACTGGGACTGGTGATCATGGAAGACACCAAGGGCGTGCAGCCCATCTATGCGCCGGCACCCACGGTGCGCGCCGACGTGCTGGCCAAAAACCCCAAGATACAAACCATTTTGGCACCCGTGTTCAAGGCGCTTGACGGCGCAACGCTGCAAGCCCTGAACGCCAAGATTCAGATCGAAGGGCAAGACGCGAAAAAGGTCGCGGGCGACTTTCTCAAGTCCAAAGGCTTGATCAAGTAATCTGAACGGGGCAACGCCTGATGGTGATAGGCCCTGTTCCTTTTTCATTCGCCTGGAACCCGGTCTCCAGCACCTTGTCGCTGTTGGCGGCCAGTGCCATTGCGGGTCTGCCGTTTGTGCGAAGCGCCCCCAACCGGATGATGACCGGCGAGCCCGTTGGGCTTTGGCAAGTGATGATGCCGTTGCCATCCATGGTAAACGGGCTGATGGGCGCCTTGCTGATTCTGTGCGTGGTTACGTCAGTGTTGAAGGCGTCACGCCTGATTTTGTGGGTGCAGGTCAGTGCCGCCTGCGCACTGAGTGTCCTGCTGCCGGTTGTGGCGGGTGCCTACGCCCAGCATATGGCCCTTGCGCAGTCCGCCATTGCCCGCACGTCGCTTGGCGGTGCGTTTTGGGTTTTGCTGGTTTTAGCCTGGTTGATGGCCACAGATGGCTTGCAGCGCCTTGGCACCGGGTTGTCAATTCGCATCGCCCTGTGGGCGGTCGTGATGGGCGTGGTGATGGGGATACTGGCCACAGGCGCTTGCGACGCGTTGTCGATCATGAAGGAATATGCCAACCGCGCTGACACCTTTGCCCCTGCAGTTTTGCGCCATTTGCAGGTCGTGATGCTGGCGCTGGTGCCCACACTGCTCATCGGCGTGCCAATGGGCTGGTGGGTGCACCGCAACCCGTCGGCAAATACGGCGGTGTTTCCCGTTCTCAACATCATTCAGACCATTCCCTCGATTGCCCTGTTCGGTCTGCTGATGGCACCGTTGGCGCTTTTGGCGGCCACGTTTCCCCAACTGGCGCGTGCAGGCATCAGCGGCGTGGGCATGGCACCTGGTGTGATTGCATTGGTGCTTTACAGCCTGCTACCCGTGGTGCGCGGCACGCTGGCGGGCTTGCAACAGGTGCCAAAGGCGGTGGTGGATGCGGCCCTGGGAATGGGCATGTCACCCTTGCAGATTGCGGCACGCGTCCAATTGCCGCTGGCGCTGCCGGTGCTGCTGTCAGGCGTTAAAACCGCCACGATTGCGGCGATTGGCATGGCTACAATTACAGCCCTGATTGGCGCGGGGGGGCTGGGCGCAATCATGTTTGAAGGTTTGTTCAGCAGTGCGCAGGACCTGGTGCTGCTGGGCGTGGTGCCCGTCGTGGGCCTGGCGGTGTTGGCGGATGCGCTGTTCACGCTCGCCATCACTTTGCTGCAAGCCCCAACGCAAACCACGCAGCAACCTGTCCCTTTGGCGCCATGATCGAATTCGTCAACATCTCAAAGTCCTACGGCGGCACCCGGGTGATCGACGGCTTGAACCTGAACATCCACCGGGGTGAGTTTTTGGTGGTGATTGGCCCTTCAGGCTCGGGAAAGTCCACCTTGCTCAAGATGATCAACCGAATGGAAGACCACGACACGGGAAAGATCCTGTTCGACGGTGAAGAGATCTACAAATTCAAAGTGCGTGACCTGCGGTTGCGAATGGGCTACGCGATTCAATCGGTGGGCCTGTTCCCGCACTGGACGGTCGAGCGCAACATTGCCACGGTGCCGCAGATGAAGGGCTGGCCCCAAGACAAAATCCGGGCCCGTGTGAGCGAGCTGCTGCAGCTTTTTCAGCTTGACGAAGACCTGTACCGAAGACGCATGCCGCACCAGCTTTCAGGCGGGCAGCAGCAGCGCATTGGCGTGGCGCGCGCGTTGGCAGCTGACCCTGACGTGCTGTTGATGGACGAACCCTTTGGCGCGCTGGACCCCGGCACCCGAAACGCCTTGCAGCGCGAGATGAAACGCGTTCACAAAGTCTCGGGCAAGACCATTGTGCTGGTGACGCATGACATTGATGAAGCCCTGTTTCTGGCGAGCAAAATCGTGCTGCTGAACAAGGGCCAGATCGTGCAGGTGGGTTCACCCATGGCGCTGCTGACGCAGCCTGCCAACGACTTTGTGGTCGACTTTCTGGGGCGCAGCGATCTGGGCATCAAACGGCTCTCGCTGGAGACTGTGGGTGCACTGGTGCGACCCGAGCCAGCGGTTGACGGGCCTGGCCTTCTTGCTGAAGCGAGCTTGCGTGAGGCGGTGTCATTCATGGCTGTGCACGGTGTCATGCAGTTGAACGTTATGGGTGTCGCGGGTGCCCATGCTGGCGTGCTGCATGCCGCTGACATCTTCAAACGCCTTGCGCCGGATCACACCGCATGACCCCTGTGCAACCCTTGGCAATGTCGTCAGGCACATCTTTCGCGCAGTTCAATTGGCTGCTGGACCGCCTGCTTTGGGCTGCAGTGGCACTGCTGGCCCTGGTGGGGTTTCTGCCCTTTTCATCACCCTTGTTTCACAGGCTGTTTCCTGCGCTTGAACGGCCCTTGTATATGCAAGAGCCTTTTGTCGACTTGCTGTGGCAGCATTGCGCGCTGGTCGCGATGTCCAGCGGTGCCGCAGTGGTGATCGGAACCGCCGCTGGCGTGTTCATCACCCGCGCGCAGGGGCGTGAATTTGCCTCGATCGTTCAGGCGATCGGGTCCATCGGCCAGACCATTCCTCCGGTTGCGGTCTTGGCCATTGCTGTGCCTGTCGTAGGTTTTGGCGAACTGCCTGCGCTGATTGCACTGGCGTTGTATGGCCTGCTGCCCGTGTTGCAATCTACAGTGGCGGGCCTGCAGTCGGTACCGGTGGCCGTGCGCCAGTCAGCCGACGGCATGGGTATGTCGCCGTGGCAGCGTTTTGCACAGGTCGACGTACCGCTGGCGTTGCCTATCTGGCTGGCAGGGGTGCGCGCCTCCGTCATCATCAACATCGGCACGGCGGCCATCGCATCGACCGTCGGGGCGAAAACCCTGGGCTCACCCATCATCGTGGGTTTAAGCGGCTTCAACACGGCCTATGTTTTACAAGGAGCGTTGCTGGTTGGCATGCTCGCTATCGTGACAGACATGGCGTTCGAGCGGATGGCGCGTCGGGTCGCATGGCGGGCTTGATGGGCACACGGGCAAAAACGTCGCTAACTAGGCCATGCGCATCATGGGGTATCTGATTTGAGTTCACCATTGAAGCGAATATCCGCCACCGGATTCTGTTGCCGATGAATTTCCCGACCATTCGCAAGGACTGCTCATCCAGGACCGCGATTGCGGCCACATCTGTGACAAACTTTGTGCACTTTTGGAAGCAACATGAGCGTCAAGCGCGCAATTGACATTACCGAGAAGGCCTTTCTCGTACTCATTGCAGTTTTTACGGTGGCTGCCATGCTGCAAGAGGCGTGGCTCGTCGTCGAGAACCGAAACGTCGAACTCAAAGACCTGCTGTTGATGTTCATTTATGCCGAAGTTCTTGGCATGCTGGGCGCGTTTTACAGCAGCCATCGGATACCGATCACTATTCCGCTCTTCATCGCCGTGACAGCGCTCAGCCGCTTGATCATTCTTCAGGGCAAGGAGGGCGAGCCCAGCATCTTGCTGTTTGAAAGCGGTGCCATCCTGATGATTGCCATCGCATGCTGGATCGTGTACGCCCGGCCAAAATCACCTGGCCTCGATCTACACCTTTCTGCCAGCGCTGGAAATGGGCGGCAGCCGACGCTTTGTCGGCGTCCGACTACATGGCATTTAACATGGTTTCAATCGGTCATGCATACAGCCATCGCTTAAAGTGCCTCGCGCGTCAACTGGGTTGAACCTGGCTGCCACAGCCGGTCGGCAAGACTTGATTCATTTCTCGGTCTTGCCAGACATTCGCTTCACCGGACTCACGAATGCGCGCCGTTTTGGGGAGGACATTGGCATCCCCAAAGTGTCATTTGGCCAGCGCTTGATCCAGGACCAGGGGCAGTGGCTGCCCGTGGAAGTTTTTGTGAACCATGCGCTTGTGGACGGCTACCACGTCGGCCAGTATCTGACACACATGCAAACCGCACTGGATTCCGGCGCGGGAAACCAATAGACCGATAGCCCCGTATTTGCTTGATAGTTTGCTATCCAGAGTGAAGCAAATGGGGTTTTCGATTGCCGTATTGCGCAAACCTAACGTGCCGGCGCGATCATCTCGGCGTAGTCATACAACGCGCCCAAAATGGCCTCGCCCCGCTCGTCTGCCGTTTCGCTCAGGGTATCGATCTCGTTGAAAAGCCCTTCCAGCGTGCGGGCGCCGCCCTCCCCGTCAAACAGTTTGGCGGCACGATGCAATTCCCAGCGGGCCGCTTCGTCCAGGGTGAGGCCGGGCAAAAAATTGCGCGCACGATAGCGAAACACCAACTCTTCAAGCCTCGGGTCGTCAAATGCAGGCCGCTTCGCACCGAGTTTGTCGATGGGCAGGCCACGCAAATCATTGAGCCGCCGCCGGTCAGCATTGCCGACAAAACCGCCGTACAGGTCTTCATCCACATCGGGCGTGGCCTCTTTGGGGCGCTGAAACACGTCGGGCCAGATGCCGCTCATGTCGGGCAAATCCCTTGCCAGCGCCGCGTGGGCCAGTTGCGCCTCCATGTCGATGCCCCAACGCTGGGCCATTGCGGGTGACAGCACTTTCAGGTTGCCCATCACCATGGGCGACTTGTTCAGGTGAATGGTCTTGATGGGCAGACGCATCACGCCGTCGGGCAAATCCTCGCGCTTGCTGAACATACGCAGGCGGATGTCTTCAGCGCGCAGCGCACCCAGCTCACGCGGGTCGTGGGCCAGGTCCCAGGCAATCAGCTCGTTCTTGTTGGTGGGGTGCATGGCCAGCGGATACATCAAGGCCAGACAACCGCGCTCGGGCGCAAACATGCCTGAGATGTTGAAAAAGGGCTTTGCCGTGGCCACCGTGGTGGGCAGACTCAACTCGGCGGCCACACGGTCTTTTTTGTGCAGACCCAGGCAAAAGTCGAACAGCCGGGGCTGCTTGTCGCGCAACAATCGTGCCAATGCAATGGTGGCGCGCACATCACTCAAGGCATCATGGGCGGCTTCGTGTACCAGGCCGTTGGCGGCGGTGAGGTCGGTCAGCTTGAAGCTCGGCTTGCGATCGTTTTCGCCATCACCGTTTTCATCCAGCTTGGTTGGCCAATTGATGCCATCGGGTCGCAGCGCATAGGCGGTGCGCACCACATCCAGCAGGTCCCAGCGGCCACAGTTGTTTTGCCACTCCCGCGCATACGGGTCGATCAGGTTACGCCAAAACATGAAGCGCGTAACCTCATCATCGAACCGGATGGTGTTATAGCCCACACCAATGGTGCCGGGCTGGCTGAACGCCTGCTCAATCTGCGCCGCAAACTGGTATTCGGGCAAGCCCTTTTCCAGGCACAACTGCGGTGTGATGCCCGTGATGAGGCAAGACTGGGGGTCGGGCAGAAAGTCGTTGGCCGGCTGGCAATACAGCATGAGCGGCTCGCCGATTTCGTTCAACGCAGCATCGGTGCGTAGGGCCGCAAACTGGGCGGGCCGGTCGCGCCGCGTGTTGATGCCAAAGGTCTCGTAGTCGTGCCAGAGAAAGGTATGCGACGGTGTACTGTGGTCTGTCATGATTGAAATTGGCTATTGGCCCACGTATCTATTGAATAGTTAGCTATATTGTTAATAGCAAACCAAAAGTTGCAGCGTCGCTAGCGTCGCCGCGCAGAGCGCACACCACCCAGTTCCGCCACAATGCCGAGCACCTTGTGCAGCCGTCCCGAATCTGCCACCTCGACCGTGAAGGTCATCCATGCCGTGCCTTTAACCGACTGGGTCTGCACGCCAATGACATTCATCTTTTCTTTGGTGAACACTTCAGAAATGTCGCGCAGCAAGCCCTGACGGTCAGTGGCCTCTATCGCCACGTCCACCGGGTAGACCGCGCCGGCAACGGCCTTGGTGATACCCCACTCCACATCAATCACCCGTTCGCCATTTTTGGCCATCATCTCGCGCAGGTTGGAACAGTCGGCCCGGTGCACGCTCACACCTTTGCCGCGCGTCACGAAGCCCCGAATGTCGTCGGGAGGCGCGGGCTTGCAGCACTTGGCCAGCTGCG
>JANPAZ010000039.1:0-5930 GCA_031430225.1 Rhodoferax sp.
TCATTGAGTGACGTGAGGTCTGTGGACAAACGCTCCGGCAGCATCGGAAATATTCGTGCCGACGTGTAAACAGACGTGGTGTTGGTGCTGGCATGGCCATCGATAGGCGTGCCTTTTTTCACGAGTGCATCCACATCGGCGATGGCGACCAATATTTTGACGGCACCGTCAGCCAGCACCTCACTGACCGTGAGCTGGTCCAGGTCGCGCGAGTCGTCGTTGTCGATCGAGCACCAGAGCAAGCCCGTGAGATCCTGAATGTCTGCGCCCGTATCGCTACCAGGGGCGGTGATGGCAGCCAATTGCTGGGCGACTTGCGGTGAAAACTCGGGTTGGAGCCCGCGCTCTGACATGGCGTGCACGGCAATACGAACCAGATCAGACCGCTGGTGCGCCCTCTGTTGCCCTTTATGAGCCGCGCTTTTACTGTGAGTTGATTGGGTTGTCATGCGGCAATATAACCCGCACTTGTTTTATGCCGCTGTGCCACCATCTACCAAGCTCTGTCATCTACCTTTTTAAAGGGTCAAAAACATGTTGAACCATTCCACCCGGCAGCGTCTTGGCCGATTGCTGCTCGCAGCCACCTTGCTGGGTTCTGGATTGAGCTTTGGCTTGACCGCACACGCGCAGTCTGAACCCACGCTCAACCAGGTCTATGAAGCCGCCCAAAGCGGGCGACTGGATCAGGCGCAGGTGATGATGCAGCAGGTACTGGTGGCTCACCCAGGCAGTGCCAAGGCCCACTTCGTACAGGCTGAGTTGTACGCCAAGCAGGGCCAGATGAGTCGTGCCCGTGAAGCTTTGGGCTCCGCAGAAAAACTGGCACCTGGCTTGCCTTTTGCCAAGGCAGACGCCGTGCAGAACCTTCGTACCCAGCTAGCGGGCAAGAATAATGCAGGCACCACGTCGTCGGGGGGTTCATCCATCAATTCCACACGGTCAGTCGCCAGTGTTGCCCCGGCAGCACCGGTCTCGTCATTCCCCTGGGGTATGGCGCTGATGCTGGGCGGTGGAGCCATTGCAGTCAGCATCTTCATGATGCGCAAGAAACCGGCTGTTTCAACGGCCTATGGGAATTCAGCGCAACCCGCCTATGCCAACGCAACGAACCCCGGCGCGATGCAGGGCGGACTAAGCGGGCCGCAAAATTTCGGCATGGGTGCGGGTGTGGGCGCGGGGGCAGTGGCACCGGCCTATGGGCAGCAGCCCGGCTATGGCCAGCCAGGTCAACCCGGCCAGGTGGCTGGCAGTGGCCTTGGCGGCAAAGTGATGGGCGGTCTCGCAGCCGGTTTGGCAGTGGGCGCTGGCGTGATGGCCGCACAAGCCATCGGCAAAAGCCTGATGGGTAACAACGAGCATCCGCAAAACGGAAATGCCAATAACGCTTCGGGCAATAACGCCAATGGCGACTACCAGCCATTTGCAGGCAACAGCGACCTCGGTGGACAAAACTTTGGCGTGAACGACACCAGTTCCTGGGACGACAGCAGCTCGGTGGCCAGCAGCGATGGTGGCGGCGACTGGGACAGCTAAGTCACGATGACCGGCGCTTTTCGCGCAGCATGAAAAGGTAGAGCCCTTCTACCTTCTCACGCGCCCAAGGCGTTTTGCGAAGAAATTTCAGGCTTGAAGCCACACTGGGGTCGCTGACAAAACAGCGCACCGGTATGCGCTGGCCCAGTTCAACCCACCCATAGTGGGCCACCAACGCGTTGATGATGGCCTCCAGTGTGAGGCCATGCAAAGGGTTGCGTGCCTGGGTGGCGGGTGCAATGGCTGCCACACTGGCGGGTGGCTTGGGCGGTTGTTCAGGGGGCGGTGGCGCTTGCATGCCGCGATTTTGCCAGCTACTTCACATTGCACTCGCGGCGAAGCAGTGCCAGAGCGTCTTTCAACTCGTAGTCAAAGTCACTTTTGAGGGTGGCCGACGCGTCTTCAATGAAGTCATCCCACAGCTTTGCATAGTCTGCCTGGTGTTGCTCGGGCGCGTTGTCACGAATGAACTGGCGGGCCAATTCAACCTGCAAGCTTGATTCGTCCTGGGCGCTGCCTGTCTTGCTCTTTGCCGCTTTGGAGACCTTGCGAATCTTGCGGATCAGACTGATTGCCCCCTTCTCGGTCAGCAGTGTTTTCGCCGCCGTACCGGTCGCAATGCACAGGAACAGCGTCAGCAGCGAGCTGTCGTCACCGTGTCCGCCCGTGGCCTTGTTCCACGCGTCAGAGGCGGCACGGTCAAAATGATCCACCTCGGCCAGGGCGTCCTCCACCCAGAAATACCGGCCCATAAAGGCGGGCGTCTGGTCAAAGAGTTTTCTGGGCGTCACACTGGCATCGAGGATCTTCGGCATGTCGGCCACGATGGACTGCCGCACGGACTCCACAACGTCACGAAACTCAACTGGCAACTTCTTGGGCAATGCAATGGGCACTGCCTTCTTGCGCAAAGCCGCCACCATCTTCTCGAACGCCACCCAGTCGGGCAGCTCAATGCGCTTCATCGCCAGGCACAACAGTGTCGTGCGTATGACAGCTTCGGCGTCTTTACCAGCTTCTTCCAGTTCATCGGCGCCCATGCCCAACTCGTCGGCCAGCCACAACGCCGCATCAATGACCTGGGCCACCTGGCTGCGCTGAGCCAGTTCGGTCTGGTAGTCGGCCAGAGTTCTAAGTGACCACTTGGCCAGTTGCGGAATGTGGTCGTCACCGAAGCCGCGATGCTCGTTCATGCCAAAGTGGCTGTTTTGCGGCATGGCAATGAGGCTTTTGAGCATGTCGGAGCCCGCTTTCGAGCGCGACATGAAAGAGTGGTCACGCAACAATTCAGCGGCACGGTGCAAGTCGCCGCCACTGTCGTGCTCCAGATTCAGACTGACCAGATTGACAATGCGCTCCCGGGCTTTTTCAAGCTCGGGACGCAGGAACTCACTGCCGAAATAGCGTGCAATCTGCACCATGCCTTTGGGGGCATCGGCACAAATGGTGTCAAGTTTGAGTTTGTCAACGATGCCGTGTTGAACGCCAAATGCCAAAGCCTTCTCAAAAAAAGGCCGCGCATCAAACAGTGTGACGGCAGCCGGACCTCTGGACACGCTGGACGCGCTGGAAGCAACCATCTAGATGGCAGACTCTTCGTCCGAATCAATCACGGCCGGGGTGGCCTTGCCACGATCAGTGTCACCGGTCTCAAACTTGCCATCATCTTCGTCGTCGCCTTCAACACCGGCTTCATCACCGCCAGATGCCTCAAACGCCCGCACTTTGGCGCGCAGAACCAGCAGCATTTCAATGAATAGATCGGGGCTGGCGTAGCGCAGGGTCCAGGCCAGTTGCATCCAGTCCTGGTCGGCCACTTCATCTTCTTCCATTCGCGGTTTGGCCCACGCATTGGCGCGCAAGGTGGACTCAGGCACCACCTCGCCATCGTCCTCATTGGCATCAAACAGGCCTGTACGCGCAAAGGCTTCAATGCGACTCCACTTCTCGGAGAAGTAATCAGCCAACGCCTCGCTGCCACCGTCGAGATCCCCAATCGCCGTTAAAAACTCCACGGGGTCAGCACCGTCCCGAAAGATGACCGAATTCATCATGCCGCGCAGGTGCGTGCGGGTCAGGTCCTTGTATTGCTTTTCAATCACTACGGCGCGGGCAAACAGCTCGGGGGTCACCAGCAGGTTGACAACAGACTCCTTCGAGTTGTCGTACTCCCGGATCACCGCGAGGATGTCCTTGGGCGGCAACTGTTCAAGCACCACCATCAGTGCGCCATCGCCCTCGGCGTCGGCCAGCTCAACCAACGCCGCCTCCGCACCAGTGATGTCCCCGGCGGCAATCAGGCTTTGGGTTTTTGCGATCAGGGCCAGCTGGTTCATGGTCATTCCTTACGGTCAAAGCCCTGCTCGGCCAGCCAGTCGGCACCAGCCTCTTCGCGGGCACGTTCATCGCGCTCATCTTCACCATCAGCGCCGCCTGCGGGATCGCTGCTGTAGCGGTCTTTTTTGCCTTCTTCGTCATTGTCTTCGTCGTCAGCATCATCGTGGCGGGCGGTCGTATCGGGCTTGCTATACATGTATTCCAGCCCGGCAGCTACCGTCAAAAACCACTCACCCATGGGCTCTTTCAGCACCATGCGACTCAGGTCTTGAGCGGCGGGCAACACATGAATGGCATCGGCCAGGCTGTCCCATTGCGGGAATTCGTCGGACTCGTGCGTCAACAGCTGATCCATGACGGCGGGTCGTTTGAACTGAAACCCCTGGTGAAAAATCACCGCAACCATTTCGGGGCTGAGTTCGATCATCTTGAGCAGAAAACCAATCTCCTTGCGTCGGTCTGCAAGCCGCTGGCGCAACACGTCCTGGCCTTCGGAATCAAAGGTCATGTCGTCCATTTCTGCCTGGTAGGCAGAGCGCAGCGCGAGGAAGAAGGGAGAAATTTTCATGTCGGCGTTTGGGTCATGTCATGGCCCCTGTCGTTAGAGGCCCAGTTGGGAAAAATAGTTCTGCCAGATCTCGCGCGCCGTATCAATCGGGCTGTCCAGCAGATTCCGGCGGCGGTTGTCATCGTAGGCCTGGCGCTTGTCCGTATCTGACAGCACATCGTAGGCTTCCTGCACCGCCCGAAAACGTGCCGGTGCGTCTGCCGACGAATTGCGGTCCGGGTGGTGGAGGGAAGCTTGCTGGCGAAACGCCTTCTTGATGTCGGCCAGCGTTGCTGCGCTGCCAAGCCCGAGGGCTGCGTAGTGGTCTTTCATGCGGCCATGGATTATGCACGTCCTTTAAAGCCGCCGCCGCATGAAGGGTTCAGACGCAAAATGGGGTTCAGACCACCGGCATGGGCTTGACGGGTGCCAGGCTGCCCAATGTGACGCGGGTCAACGCAAGGGCCGCCACGGCACAAGCGGCAATCCCGGCAAGCATGGGCCGCGCCGTACCATCTACGAACAGCCCCACCACGGCCATGACCAGGGCACCCGTCACGAACTGCAGCGTTCCCATCAGCGCTGAAGCCGTGCCCGCGATGCTGCCATGCGCATCCAGCGCCAGCACAGCGGTGGTTGGCACCACCAGGCCCAAAAAGCCAAAGCCAATCAGCATCATGCCGATCAGCACGTCCAGCCGGTCCACCCCAAACAGGTTCACGGCCAGCAGCGACACCATAACCACCGCATAGCCGACAACAGCCACCTTCACCACCGCATTCAGGCCAAAACGATCCACCAGGCGACCTGTGAGTTGGGAAACACCGATAAAAGACGCCGCGTTGACCCCAAAGGCGATGCTGTACTGCCGGGGGGTCAGGCCAAAATGATCAATCATCACAAAAGGGGAATTGGCCAAGTACGCAAAAAAGCTCGATATGCCGAACGAGCCAATAAACACCAGTCCCAGGAAGTGCCGGTCGCGCAACAGCACGCCGTAGGCAGCCAGCGCACTTCTCACGCTGCTGCCCGCGCGCTCGGCCGGTGGCCGCGTCTCAGGCAAACTGGTGGCAAGCAATGCCACACCGAGCACAGCCGCCAGAGTGACGGCCCAGAAAACACTGCGCCAGCCGGCCCATTCGGTCAGCAGGCTGCCCACCAGGGGAGCCAGGATGGGGCACACACTAAAAACCAGCATCAGCAAAGAGGTCAGGCGCGCGGCGTCGGCCCCCGTATGCAGGTCACGCACTACCGCACGTGGCACGACCATGCCGGCACAGGCGCCCAGACCTTGTATGAAGCGCAGAGCAATCAGCGTGTTGATATCGGGCGCCAGCGCACAACCAATGCTGCCCGCCGCAAACAGCAGCAATCCAAAATACAGGGGTGCCTTGCGCCCCACCATGTCCGACACGGGCCCGTACACCAGTTGGCCCACACCCAAAGAGATGAAGAAAGCCATCAAACTGGCCTGTACGGCACCCATCGATGCGCCAAGGCTCTGCCCGAT
>JANPAZ010000040.1:0-15586 GCA_031430225.1 Rhodoferax sp.
CGCTGGCCGTCCGAAAACAGCGGTATTTCCCCTGCCGCCGACGCGTTGCATGCAAGTTGAGATGGCGCGATTCCCATCCGTCCAGGATCGTTGGGAGTCGTTCAGGCGAGCGAGCAGGCGCGTTGTTGACCGGCGTGCAGATGGACCATCTGCTGGGGCAAGAAGGTGGACCAAGCCTCGGCATCGTCACCGAGCGGCTCGGAGGCCACTGCCCAGCCGCCAGGTTGCGGCTTGAGATAGAGCGTCGGTGGCGCGTCGTCACTGGCCCAGCGAAACGCCCACACCTGTTCACCGTCAGCCAGTGCTGCAGCAAAACGCAGCGGTGCGCCAATGCCCCTGGACTGCATGAGGGTGACGGTCTCGTTCAACACCGAGCGCACCGCGTCCAGCACCGGCGCGCCGGCCTCGATGCGCGCGACGATTAGCAGGAACAACAGTTCCGAATCGGTGCCGCCGTGCCGGTGCTCGTAGAGAGAATCGGGCAACAGCGTCTCCATTGCCCGGCGCACCTGCGGATAACCGCCGATCTGCCCGTTGTGGATGAACATGTAGGGCCCGTGCTGGAACGGGTGGCAGTTCTGGCGCGAAATGCCACCGCCGGTTGCGGCACGCACGTGGGCAAAGAATAGGCGAGAGCGCACATTCGCGCACAGCGCCAGCAGATTCTGGTCCGACCAGGCAGGCATTACCTCATGGTAGACACCGGGCGACTCCCTCTCACCGTACCAGCCGACACCGAAGCCGTCGCCGTTGGTCACCGTCTTCGCTTCGG
Source organism: Rhodoferax sp. (assembly GCA_031430225.1). GTDB lineage: Bacteria > Pseudomonadota > Gammaproteobacteria > Burkholderiales > Burkholderiaceae_C > JANYCG01. The sequence continues at coordinate 773 of JANPAZ010000040.1, forward strand.
TCGCGCGCAGGCTCTGGCGCACCAGCGAATGGCGGGGCTTGCACACCAGGTCTTCCAGAAAAATCGGCTCGCCAAGGTAGGCCAGGAATCTGCACATCGGCACCGTCCTATTGGTAGGGGTCCTCACGCACGACCAGAGTGCGCCGGATAGTTCTAGGATAACAAACCGGTGCCATGGCTGGCTATGCCATTCGCGATATCGGAGATCGAAGAAGCCTGCGCCAGCGCAAACAGAGACCAGAAAGACTCAACGGCGGATTTGGTTCGGCAAGCTCCCAGATCAGCATCGCGCTCCTGACCAAACTGGCAGGTATTGACACGTTGCTGGTGCCGTACAAGTGCATTCCGCTTGCCGTCAATAACCTCGTCGGCGGATCCATCGACTTTACATTTGTGGACACAAACAAAGCACTGACGCAGGTCAAAGGGGGCAAATTGCGAGCACTGGCAGATACATCGCCAAAGCGATCATCGGCAATGCCAGACTGGTCCGCCATGGCGGAAAGTATGCCGGGATTCGATGTAACCGCCTGGTTCGCACGGCTCGGCCCTGCAAAACTCCCTGCCGACGTTGTTGAGAAGATGAACGCCACACTCACCCAAATCCTTGGGTAATCTGAAGTCACAGGCAAGCTCTTGGTCACAGGCATTGAACCAATGATCCTTCAACGCCAGAAGCTCAGCGACTTCATTCCCAATGAGTTGGCGAAGTGGGTGCGGCTCGCGAAGGATGCGAATATCCAACCCGAATTGGAGCGTTCTCTTGCAAAAACCTGCCTCTATCCACAGAGAACCCGAGCCGCCTACTTTTGAGTTGTCGAGGCCTCTGTGGCCAGCCACCTGCCGGCGCGCCTGACCAGTTTGTAGGTTTCCAGGGTTTCAGTACGGAAGCTGCCACCACTTCGGATGCCGCTTTCCAGCACCACCGTCTCGATTTCAACGCGATCGCACTGGCCCAGCCTTGCATCAGACGCGACTTTCGCCTTAACCACCGGGCGGCGCGATGTGTAGTCACTGATCTGGCTGAAAGAAGTGGTGGTGCTGCGGGCCATTTCATCGCGGCTGAACGACACCTGCGTCATCTCGCCATTGGCACCACGAACATAGGCCACCACACGGACCTGCGCATCAAACTGCGCCATGAAGACCCGCGCATTTTTTTGCTGAACGGAGTTGTCCAGATTCTTGAGCCAGGCAGCGGCAATGGCAGCCGGCTTACAGGTGGCAGTTTCACCTGTCGCCTCTGACGACGCAGACCCCATCACGGCAGGTGCGACGATCGGGGGCTCTGAGGATGTGCCGGACGCGGATGCGGTGCCTGGTGCACCTTGAGTCGTGCCAGGTAATACGGGCGCCGGAGTCCCGGTGCCGGGCTGCGACGCATTTCGGGCACGAATGGCTTCATTGAAGTCGGTTGGCACCAGGCTTTCCAGTTCTGCGTCAAATGAACCGGCCACAAAAAAGCCCGGCACCCGGTCCAACAGGGTTGGCGTCAATGCAGTGATCAAGGCACGAGAGCGCCCCGGAGGTCTCGCAGGGGCAAACCCAACCCGGCCAGTGTCAATATCAAGGTTCGCGCCGTTGATACCCAGCACGGTCCCACCTTTGTTAACCTTGTTGTAAGTCCCTTCAGGAACCCGCAAATCAGAGGACATCTCGGCTGACAACACATAGGGCTCATGGTCGGTACCACGAATGCCCACGGTGGCCGATGGTGTGATGATGCGGTGCCGGTCCTTGTTGAAAAAACCTGTCCAACCCGTGATCATGCGCAGCGCACCGCTGATGATGCGCATGCTGAACTGGTCATTGGCATCACCGTTCGCGGTGAACCGTTCCATCACAAATGTGGCGTTGGGACGTACAGCGATCACCCCCGCATCGTCGGTCTTCAGCACAGCCTCGGAATTTATTGACGAACGGATCTGCTCGCCCACAAACACGGGGTCTCCCTGCTTGAGTTCGCGGCGTCTACTGCCAACTGTGTCAGAAGCCACGACCGTCCCGACAATTTTGTGGACCGACCCGAAACGCTGGTTATCCTGCGCCCAAGCGCCGCTGGCGCCCCAACAATTGACCAGGAGGATCGTAAAGAGAGCTGATTTTTTCATTGCCATGACGTGAATATACGGTACCTGGTCGACAGTATGCGCCCAGACCCTGCATCAATTCAACTGCTCAGTGGCAGCGCAAGACCCTCCCGACTAGAGCTGCAGGCTTAAGGATTGCGGGTATTCAGGCAGTAACAAGTCTGTAACAGAGGTGGCGCAAAATGGTTTTATTGGCTACAGTCAGCTTGCCGTTTGGCCAACTCGAGGACAAAGTACCATGGAAAATCATTTGAAGCCAGATAACATGGATACAAAAACCGAGGACCAACCGCAAACGCCAGCTGGAAGCGCAGCTGATTTTGACGAGGCGACCCGACCTGGGGATTTGTGGCCCGAAGCTGCAGACGCGCTTTGCAGTGAGCACGCGGCCCTATTTGCCGGTACCCAGCCTGCCCCTTTAAGCGTGGTATGAAGCCCAAACCGGGCCATTTTTCAGCACTGGCACCGTGCCACAGACCCCTACAGGCAGTGCGCTAACCCCATAAATCCAGTGGCGGGTCCGCCACAACAGCGCGCAAGATATCAGAGCGCGAAATAAACCCCACCACGCTACCTTCGTCGTTGGCCACCGCCAGGCCGGGCAAACCGGTGTCCAACAGCACATTGGCCACGCGTCGGATGTCAGTGTCTGGCGAAACGCTGGGCACGGGGGTCCACATCAGGTCCGCCACACGTTGGCTTAATAGTGCCCGCCATGCAGCCATGCTGATTTCTGGCAAATCAAGGTTTTCGGGTGTTAACAACTGCGTCCGTGAAAAAAGGCCAACCAGTACTTTGTTGTTGTCCACCACGGGCGCCTGGTTGATGCCTTCTTGGGACAATTGTTGCCAGGCATCGTGCACGCTGTTGCGGTCGTTCAAGGTGATGACTTTGTGGTTCATCAGCGCAGCCACCCGCGATATGGGTTGCCGCTGGCGCAGGCCTTTTTGAGTCTGCGCATAGCTGTCCACTGCAATTCGATGGGCCAGGTCGGATGGAGGATGCTGGTTCAGGGCGGCCGCCTGGCTGGCTGGCCCGTCGCGCGCATCAATGCCCATGGGCTCGATGGCTTGCATGCGCCCGACCGCGGATATCGGTCCGATATCCCGCATCTGCTCCAGCGAACCGCGAAACACGCGTCCACCAATTCCGTAAACAGAGAACATCTGCCAGCCCTCCTGCCAATGACGCCGACTATAGCGCCCGGGTTACCGTACGGCAAACATCAGCATACGACAGACCATCCGGGCGATCTTGGGAGTCATGACATCGGAATCAGTGGGCCGCTGGCAAAAACAGGGCCTGCAGGTCGTTCAAAAAATCGAAGCCCCGCACAGTGGGTCGCACGCGGGCAAGGTCGCGCTCAATCAAACCCTTGCGTTGCGCAACGTCAAGCCCCGCCAGGATGGCCGACATGGGCAGGCCAGTGCGCTCTGAAAACTGACCTAGTCCAAATCCGTCTCTCAGACGCAGCGCGTTGAGCATGAATTCAAACGGTAAATCGGCACGGGACACTTCGATGTCCTGCGCAATTGGCTGCCCAGCCATGGCCTTCTCCATGTACATGCGCGGCTCGCGAAAACGCACCTGCCGCACAACGCGGTGCGCAAAACTCAACTTGCTGTGCGCGCCTGCGCCAATGCCCAGATAGTCGCCAAACTGCCAGTAGTTCAGGTTGTGAAAACATTTGTGCCCGTCGCGCGCAAACGCCGAGACTTCATAGCGGTGCATGTCCGCCGCACCCGTCATGTCGGTGATGAGGTCTAGCATGTCGCTGCTCATGTCGTCATCCGGCACCACAGGCGGGAATTTCGCAAAGAACGTATTGGGCTCGATGGTGAGGTGATAAATCGAAATGTGTGGCGGCTTGAACGCGAGCGCAGTGCGCATGTCTTGCGCCAGCCCCTCCAGCGTTTGCCCGGGCAGCGCATACATGATGTCCAGGTTGAAGGTGTCAAAGGCACTGGCGGCCTCCTCTACAGCGGCCATGGCCTGCGCACTGTCATGCACCCGGCCCAGCGCTTTTAGATGGGTATCGTTGAAGCTTTGTACACCGACAGACAGCCGGGTGACGCCTGCACTGCGGTAGGCGCGAAAGCGGTCTTTCTCAAAAGTGCCCGGGTTGGCCTCCAGCGTGATTTCACAATCAGGCTCCAGCCGCAGGCGCGCCCTGATATCGCCCAGCAATCGGTCAATTGCCTCGGGAGAAAACAGGCTGGGCGTGCCCCCACCAATGAAAATACTATGAATGGTGCGGCCCCAGATCAGCGGCAAGGCGGCCTCCAGGTCAGCCACCAGCGCATTCAGATAGCGCTGCTCGGGCATTTGTGCCGGGTTCATCTCGTGCGAATTGAAATCGCAGTAAGGGCACTTTTTCAGGCACCAAGGCAAATGGACGTAGAGCGACAGCGGCGGTAGCGCGGCCAGTTGCAACGTCCCGGGACGCATGTAATGCTGGATGTCGTTCACAACCAGCTACTTCGCATCAACTCGACCATCGCACGCGCGGCACGGCCGCGGTGGCTATTGGCATTCTTGACTTCAACCGGCAACTGCGCAAAGGTCTTGCCAAACTCGGGGATCCACATCACTGGATCGAACCCGAAGCCGTTGCTACCGATGGGCTCAAGCGTAATTTCACCCACTGCACGCCCAACAGCGATCAGTGGCTCAGGGTCCAGCGGGCTGCGCACCGCCACCAATGTGCTCACCAGGGCGGCACGCCGGTTGGTGATGGAACGCATTTGCTCAAGCAAGGCCGTCACATTGTTGTCGTCACTCTTGTCAAAGCCAAATTGGGTGGCGTAGTAGGCGGTGTCAACGCCCGGCAAGCCACCGAAGGCATCAACACACAGGCCAGCGTCGTCTGCCAGCGCTGGCAGCCCACTGTGTTGCGCCGCATTGCGCGCCTTGGCCAGGGCATTTTCGACGAACGTGCGGTGTGGCTCAGGCGCTTCAGGGATGCCCAGCTCACCCTGGCTTACCAGCTCAAACCCCAGTGGGGCGAACATGGCGTGCAGTTCGGCCAGTTTTCCCTTGTTATTTGATGCCAGGACTACTTTCATCACGAATTAGTAATTAAAAGTGCCAATAGCCCACAAATCCATTGCATAGTTAGCTATTATTTTAATAGTGACTGCTGCTGCATCACCATCAGCTCGCTGATGCCTTTTTCGGCCAATGCCAGCAAGCTATTCATCTCCAGCCGGGAAAAAGCGGCGCCTTCGGCAGTGCCCTGCACTTCCACAAAATGTCCTGCGCCGGTCATCACCACATTCATATCGGTGTCACACGCTGAGTCTTCGGTGTACTCCAGATCCAGCAAAGGGGTGCCCTGCACAAGGCCCACCGAGATGGCGGCCACGGAGGCGATGATGGGTGACCTGATGAGTTTGCCCTGCACTATCAGCTTGTTCACCGCATCCTGAGCCGCCACAAACGCACCCGTGATGCTGGCCGTGCGCGTACCGCCATCGGCCTGAATCACATCGCAGTCAAGCTGGATAGTGCGCTCCCCCAGCAGCTTCAGGTCAAATACCGCCCGCATGGACCGGCCGATCAGACGCTGGATCTCCTGCGTGCGGCCGCTCTGCTTGCCGCGCGCGGCTTCGCGGTCACTGCGGGTGTGCGTGGCACGGGGCAGCATGCCGTATTCGGCGGTGACCCAGCCTTCCCCGCTGCCACGCTTGTGGGGCGGTACTTTCTCTTCAACCGATGCGGTACAAAGCACTTTTGTAGCCCCAAACTCAATAAGGACCGAGCCTTCGGCATGGACGGTGTAGCCACGGGTAATTCGCACAGGGCGCAGTTGATCTGCGGCGCGATTGCCGCTTCTGACAAATTCAGTCATATTCAAATCTCTTGGAAAATCTCAGCCCCGGCGTGCTGCGGAGCGGCGAATGGCTTCATTGATTTCGGCAATGGAACGCTCGATGGCGGCGTCGTCCAGGTCTTCTTCGTCGGGGTTGAAGGAATCAGCCTGAACGGTAGAGGCAAAAACGCCATCATGAATGTCGTCTGTTGAGATGGACCGTGTTTCCTCAAACTCGTCGGGCGTTTCCCACTCAAAGGCAATTACTGTGACGTTGTCGCTGTGGGTGCCACCTTTGTGCAGCGCCTTCTCGACCAAATCCGGCACGGACTGTGCCACAGGCTGCATGCCCAGCTGATAGACGATGTCAACGTCAGGCAGGCTGCCCCACAACCCATCAGAACACAACAGGATTTTGTCCCCCTGCTGAAGCGGAACCGGGCCGGTAATGTCAAACACCGGTTTGGTCGGTGACCCCAGGCAGGTGAAAAGAATGTTGCGGTTCACGGGCGCAGAGGACTGGGGATTGGTGCCCGAACCTTGACGCTGCTCAATATAGGAGTGATCGCGAGTGCGGGCGATCAACTCGCCATCGCGCACAAAATAAAGACGCGAATCACCGCAGTGCACCCAACTGGCAGACCCCGCCTGCAGCAAGGCGGCTACGATGGTGGTGCGGGGCGTGTCGGTCATGCCCTTCTCGGTCGCATATTTCAGGATCTGGTGGTGGGCTGCCATTACCGCATCGTGAAGAAACGTCGCTACATCAGCGATATCGGGCTTGGCCGACTTTTGGTAAAGCGCCGACATGGCTTGCAAGGCCAATTGAGCTGCAACCTCGCCCTCGGGGTGGCCACCCATGCCATCTGCCAGTAAAAAAATACCCGAGCCGCGCGTATAGCAATAACCCATGCGGTCTTCGTTTTTTTCGCGCCCTCCGCGCCTACTGGTCTGAAAGACTGAAAATTTCATCGTGTTTTGGTGCCCATGCCGGTGACATTTTTGACGTTTTTCTTGGTGTCGGTCACCATGGTGTCAAATTGCAACCGCACTTTTTCCCCGACCGATAATTTGGTATATCGACGCTCCCCTTCGCGGCTTAACTCTTTTTGCAGCGCAAAGACCGACTGGGGTCGCGACAATGGGTCGAGCGACATGCACCACTCCACCACTTCGATCAAGTTGTCAGAGTAAACCCCGCGCAAACGCGCCAGAGCGATGGCAATGCGGTCCTTTTCTAGGCGTTGCGGCGCTTCATTGGGTGGATAGCCCTGCATGCAGGCGTAAATGCAGGCACCGATGGCGTAGATGTCAGTCCACGGCCCCATCGACGCATCGCGCCGGTACATCTCAGGTGCCGCGAAGCCGGGGGTGTACATGGGGCGAATGAAATTGCCTTCTTTACTCAAGACCTCGCGCGCCGCGCCAAAGTCAATCAACACGGACTTGTTGTCGTCGGTGATGAAAATATTGGCCGGCTTGATGTCCAGATGCAGCATCTTGTGCTGATGCACGATGCGCAGGCCGCGCAGAATCTCGTCAAATAGCGAGCGGATGGTGGACTCGCGAAATACCTTCTGCTGCTTCAGATCACGGGCTGTGATGATGAAGTCCTGTAGGGCCGCACCCTCCAGATAATTCATCACCATATAGACCGTCTCGTTCTCGCGGAAGAAATTCATCACGCTCACCACCGACGGGTGCGAGATCTGTGCGAGGGACCGCCCTTCCTCAAAGAAGCTCTTCAGGCCCAAACGGTAGAGCGAGAGTTTTTCGGGCGCAACTTCTGGCAGCAACTCACCGGGCGCGCGGGAGGCCAGCGAAGAAGGCAAATACTCTTTGACCGCCACCTGCTGGCCCTCAGAATCCAGCGCGAGGTACACCACGCCAAAGCCGCCAGCCGCCACCTTGCGGATGACGCGGTAGCCGCCAATGACGGTGTCTGGAGGTAAGGGTGCTGGTTTGGCCTTCGACATAAATTTGGATTGAGCGCGTGACTGATTGGGGCGACCCGACCGATCCGGGTTATTCTCACGCTCCTGTTCATCGTCCCGAGAAGATTGCAATGCCAGTTTACAGCATGACTGGCTATGCCAGTGCCCAGCACAGCACAGCCAATTCCAGCCCCGAATCCGATAGCAAGAACGCCCCGCCGAGCCAGTTGGGCCTGGAAATCCGCTCCGTCAACAGCCGCTTTCTGGATCTCTCATTCCGGTTGCCCGAAGACTTGCGCCAGTTTGAGCCAACGCTGCGGGATTTGATCACCAACAAGATCAAGCGGGGCAAGGTCGAGGTGCGGGCGTCGATTGAGACCGGTGCGGCCCAGTCCATTTCCGACCCCACACCCAAACTGCTTCAGCGCCTCAACGCTGTTCAAGACAGTGTCAAGTCCTGGCTGCCCGATGCCCGCGCACTGAGTGTTGCTGACGTCATACGACTGGCTTCTTCAGAGCAGTCCTCGTCGCGCGACTGGAGCACGGCCGTCATGCCGTTGGCCGAAAAGGCCCTGAAAGAACTGCTCTCGGCGCGCCAACGTGAAGGCGGTCGCCTCGCCACAATGCTGCTGGAACGCATAGGTCAATTGCGTGTGCTGGCCGGGCAAGCCGTGCCCCTGGTGCCCCAACTCGTGGCCCAGCAGCGCCAGCGTTTCATGGAGCGCTGGACCGAGGCCATGGCATTGGGCGATGGCGTGATTGCCCCGGAAGCCGCTCAAGATCGCGCACTGACAGAAGCCACCGCATTTGCAATTCGTATTGACGTGGCAGAAGAGATCACCCGGCTCAACTCCCATCTGGATGAGTTGGAGCGTCTTATCAAAAAAGGTGGAGAAATCGGAAAGAGGCTTGATTTCCTGATCCAGGAGTTGCACCGCGAAGCCAATACCATGGGGTCAAAGTCCGCCGCACTGGAGCTGACGCATATCTCGGTGGACATGAAAGTGCTGATCGAGCAAATGCGCGAACAGGTGCAGAACATAGAATAACGGCACCCGTGCCGAGATACTCGAGGCAACCCCTTCCCAACCAACCGCCCAGTTCTCATGGACTTCCCAGGAAACCTGTTCGTCGTTGCTGCGCCTAGTGGCGCTGGCAAATCCAGCCTGGTCAAGGCGCTGATGGAGCTCGACGCCCGCGTGCAGCCATCTGTCTCGCACACTACGCGCGCCCCCCGGGGTCAGGAAAAGCACGGACGGGAGTATTTTTTTGTGTCCGGGCAGGAATTTGATGCGATGGTGCAGGCCAACGCGTTTGTGGAGTGGGCAACAGTGCACAGCCACCGTTACGGAACATCGCGCAGGGCCATCGAAGAGAGGATTGCCCAAGGGGGCGACGTGGTTCTTGAGATTGACTTTCAAGGCGCCATTCAGATCAAGCATTTGTTTGCCAATGCCATTTGCATCTTCATTTTGCCGCCCAGCTGGGACGAGCTGCGCTCCCGCCTTGAGCGTCGAGGGGAGGATTCGGCGGAAGTCATTGAAACCCGGCTCAAAAATGCTGCAATTGAGGTCGCCCAGGTCAGTAAATTTGACTTCGTTATAATTAATGAGTTATTTGACCGTGCTCTTTTTGACCTCAAGGCCATTGTTCACGCCCAACGGCTCAAGTATGCCGCTCAGCGACGCGCACGAGCCGACACCTTCAAAGCATTGCAAATCCCCTAGGACCTAGTCCTGGGTTTTTCGGAGAACTTCATGGCCCGTATCACTGTTGAAGACTGCCTGGCGCAGATTCCTAACCGTTTCCAGCTCGTTTTGGCAGCCACCTATCGCGCTCGCATGCTGAGCCAAGGGCACACGCCCAAGATCGAGAGCAAAAACAAACCCGCCGTGACAGCCCTGCGTGAAATCGCTGCGGGCAAAATCGGCCTTGAAATGCTCAAAAAAGTACCGCTGTAAGCTCGGTTGGTTTAAAAAAAAAGCATCGCTTGCGATGCTTTTTTTATTGGTACTGTTCGCGCCCTGAACCAAGGTACCGGGCACACGCTATATTCAGGCGATGGGTACAGCGTTAAAAGTTTCAGATCAACGTGTTCGGGCTGCGCCGAACAGTGCGGTTGCGAATGTCCCTAGCGCCGCCGCTGTCAATGCTACCGCCGCCAGTTTTGCGGGCTTGACTGCGAAGCTGGACTACCTTTCACCCTCTGATTTTGAACAAGTCAGGCTGGCGTACAGGTTCGCTGACGAGTCGCATTTGGGGCAAATTCGCCACAGTGGCGAGCCCTACATCACGCATCCCATTGCCGTGGCTTCGCAATGCGCGGACTGGAAACTTGACGCCCAGGCCCTGATGGCTGCGCTCTTGCATGACGCCATAGAAGACTGCGGCGTCACCAAAATTGAACTGGTTGAACGCTTTGGCTCACCCGTGGCCGAGTTGGTAGACGGCCTCACCAAACTTGACAAGCTTCACTTCAACACCCGTGAAGAAAATCAGGCGGAGTCATTTCGAAAAATGCTGTTGGCCATGGCGAGGGACGTGCGTGTCATCCTGATCAAGCTGGCAGACCGTTCGCACAATATGCGCACGCTGTCTGATGCGCCGCGTGACAAGTGGACCCGCATTGCATCCGAAACCCTCGAAATTTACGCGCCCATTGCGCACCGACTGGGCTTGAACCAAACTTATCGCGAGTTGCAAGAGTTGGCATTCCGTCATCTGCGCCCCTGGCGTCACACCATTTTGTCGAAGGCGGTGGCCAAAGCGCGCAGTCGGCGTCGGGACCTCATCCAGAAGGTGCAGCGTGAAGTGGAGAGCACTTTCTTGACCAGCGGCATGAAAGTCAAGATTGCGGGCCGCGAAAAATCTCTCTACTCCATCTACCGAAAGATGGACGAAAAGCATCTCAGCTTTGCGCAGGTGACCGATATCTACGGGTTCCGGGTCATCGTGCCCGGCGTCACTGATTGCTACACCGCGCTGGGAATTCTGCACCAGCTCTACAAGCCGGTTCCGGGCAAATTCAAGGATCACATTGCAATTGCCAAGCTCAATGGCTATCAGTCGTTGCACACCACCCTGGTAGGGCCCTCTGGTGTGAACGTTGAGTTCCAGATGCGCACCCAGGCAATGCACGTTGTGGCCGAGTCAGGCGTTGCAGCACATTGGCTGTACAAGGTCAATAATCCGGACGGCGTCACCGCTGACAGGCTGGGCACGCAATGGTTGCAGTCACTGCTTGATATTCAGGACGAGACACGGGACGCGGCAGAATTCTGGGATCACGTCAAGGTGGACCTGTTTCCCGATGCCGTGTATGTCTTCACCCCAAAGAGCCAGATTCTGGCGCTGCCGCGCGGAGCCACAGTGGTTGATTTTGCGTACGCCATTCACAGCAATGTGGGTGACCGTACTGTGGCTGCCAGCATCAACGGTGAGCAGGTGCCCCTGCGCACCGAGCTCAAGAATGGAGACGTGGTTGAAATCGTGACCGCGCCTGTTTCCACGCCCAATCCCGCGTGGCTCAGTTTCGTGCGCACTGGGCGCGCCCGCTCGAAAATTCGCCATCACCTGAAAACGATGGAGCATGAAGAGTCGGAGAGTCTGGGAGAAAAGCTGCTGTTGCAGGCCTTGCGCGCTGAAGGAATCGACGGTTTTCCGGACGATGATCCGGTCTACCAGCCCATCATGGAAAAATTGCTGCGCTTTACCGGCAACAAGAGCCGGGCAGACTTGCTGATTGACATTGGTCTGGGAAAGCGGATCGCCAATATTGTGGCTAAACGCCTGGCGAATCTGCTTGCTGAGCGGGGCGAGAGGCCCGACGCCCTGTTGTTGACGCGTGAACGCTTTACCGCGCTTGAATCCGCCTCACAAGGCCTGCTGACGCTCGATGGCAGCGAAAACGCATCGGTCAAGTTCGCATCCTGTTGCCGCCCCATTCCTGGCGACGCCATCGTGGGCTACCTGGGGCGGGGTGAAGGGCTGGTGGTGCACATGTCTAGTTGCAATGTTGCCAAAAAACTCCAGAACAAGGACAGTGAACGGTTCATCGGTGTTGAATGGGCAGACGAACCTGTCAGAAGTTTCGAGACGGAAATTCTGGTGACCGTCACCAACGGCAAAGGCGTGCTGGCTCGGGTGGCCGCCGCTTTGGCCAGTGCCGAGGCAGACATCACCCACATTGGCATGAATGAAGCTGGTGCGCATGATGTGGCTGACCTTCGCTTCACCATTGCGGTCAGGGACCTGACGCACCTGAATACTGCTTTGAAAAACCTCAAGCGCACGTCGTCTGTCTTGAATGTAAGTCGCAGCAACGGCGAGTAAACGAGACAGGGCGAATGGCCCGTAACAGCGTCAACGAATTGGAGCCGGATAGACGACGCGTACCACTTCAATCTCTTCGGTGCCCCCGGGTCGGACCAACTTGAGCACATCGCCTTCACGCGCCTTGAGCAACGTCCTTGCAATTGGAGACACCCAACTGACCTGGTTCTGGGCACTGTCGGCCTCATCAATACCCAAAATCGTGATGGTACGGTCGTGGCCTTCAGAGTCAGCGTAGGTTACGGTCGCACCAAAAAATATTTGATCGCTGCCCGAGTGCACGCTGGGGTCGGTGACAACGGCAATCTCAAGGCGCTTGGTCAGGAACCGTATGCGCCGGTCGATTTCCCGCAAGCGCTTTTTACCGTAGATGTAGTCCCCGTTTTCAGACCGGTCCCCATTGCTGGCAGCCCAGTGCACAGTGTCCACCACCTTGGGCCGTTCGTTGTCAATCAGGTCCAGCAGCTCCGAACGGATTCGGGCATAACCGGCCGGCGTCATGTAGTTCTTGCCCCCTGTCGGCAACGCGGGCAGTTGCAGATCGTCATCGCCATCATCGGCATCGGACTCTTTGGTAAAAGCTTTATTCATGACGAATTCAGGTTGGGGCCTCGTTTGGATCACCAGTATGGACTGTTCTGCATCTACCAGCGGCCAACGGTGACTGACAGGTGACCAGCCGGCCCTCACTCACGAAAACCAGACGCACAAAGAAAAACAGCCTAGAGGGGTAAGCCTCTAAGCTGTTGTTCTAGAACCGAAATTCTGGTGCGGCTGGCAGGAATTGAACCCACGACCCCTTGGTTCGTAGCCAAGTACTCTATCCAACTGAGCTACAGCCGCGAAGCTTAAGAGTATAACAGGCTTTATGGCCCGCCGGAGGTGGGATTCATTTCGGTGTGGCGTTTGGGTCAGCGAACTTGCGTACGAGCTCGACCAGCAAAGCCCCCGACTCCACCTGCGCGCCCACGCCTACGTGCACGGCTGCCACGGTACCAGCGGCTTGTGCGGCCACCCACATTTCCATCTTCATGGCTTCAACGCAAACCAGCATCTGACCTTCTGTGACGACGGTGCCGGGCGCCACGAGCACCTGGGTGACCTTACCGGCTACCGGCGCGCAAGCCCGTGATGCGTCGTGCGCCAGGGAAGCATCTGGAAACGCAGAGACTTCAGTGAAAACAAATGAAGACCCCTTGGTGGCCACATGTAGTCCGGTGGGGGTCATCACGACGATCGCCTTGCGCGTGACACCGTCAATCTCAAAGGCCATTTCACCGCTCTCAATCGGCACGGAGATGTTTGCGGTGATCAATCTGACCGCAAAGTTCCGCGCACCCATCGTGACGCCAACTATGCCGGCGCGATCGGGTTGTATGCGCAGCACCCGCACTTCACTCTGGCAGCTCAGAGAAATGTCAAAAGCAGCAACACTTTCGGCACGCCATCCGGCACCGCCTTGCAAACCAAACACGGCTGCAGCCACACCCCACACGTTGTCGTCGGGCAGTGGCTGCGTCAACAAGGGCTCGCCAATTTCCAGCCAATGGTCAATCATTGCCGTGGTCATGGTGGCGTCCCGAAAGGCTGGGTGATCCACCAGGTCTGATAGAAATTGGCCGTTATTTCGCAAACCCAGCAACGGGGCATTCACCAGCGCGGCACGCAGACGGCGAATCGCATCGTCGCGGTCGCGGCCATGCACGATGACTTTGGCCACCATGGGGTCGTAAAAAGGGGTGATCACATCACCTTCGGCCATGCCATCGTCGATGCGCACGCCCGCGTGCAAAGCAGCCTGGGGACGCCACCAGAGCACTTTGCCGGTTTGAGGCGCAAACCCGTTGTAAGGGTCTTCAGCATACAAGCGCGCTTCAATGGCGTGGCCTGTCAGCTTGATGTCTGCCTGCGCCGCGGGCAGTCGTTCGCCCGCAGCCACCCGAAGCTGCCAGGCCACCAAGTCGAAACCCGTGATCATTTCCGTGACAGGGTGCTCCACCTGTAGCCGCGTGTTCATCTCCAGAAAGAAATGCTTGAGGTTGGCATCCACAATGAACTCCACCGTGCCCGCGCCCTGGTAGCCCACCGCCAGCGCGGCGGCCACCGCGTCACGGCCCATCGCCTGGCGCATGGCGGGGCTCACTACCGGCGATGGTGCCTCTTCAATCACCTTTTGCCGCCTGCGCTGCGCCGTGCAGTCGCGCTCACCCAAATAGACAGCGTTGCCATGGGCGTCCGCAAACACCTGAATTTCAATATGACGGCCGTTGTCAATCAGTCGCTCCAGCATCAGCGTGCCGTCACCAAACGCACTTAGGGCTTCGCGTCGCGCACCGGCGATGGATTGCGCCATGTCGCTGGCCTGGCGCACCAGGCGCATGCCGCGGCCCCCACCACCCGCTACGGCTTTTACCAGCAGCGGAAAACCCAGCTTGAGCGCTTCGTCGGTCAAACGCTGATCGTCTTGCGACTCACCAGCACCATGACCCAGATAACCAGGCGCACAGGGTACACCCGCCTCCAGCATGCGGCGCTTGGCCAGTGCCTTGTCGCCCATGGCCTCGATAGCCGACGGTGGTGGCCCGATAAAGACAAGCCCGGCGTCAAGGCACGCTTGCGCAAAGCCCGCGTTTTCACTCAAGAAACC
>JANPAZ010000041.1:0-2482 GCA_031430225.1 Rhodoferax sp.
TTTGATTGACGCGGGCTTCAAGGTGATAGAAGTGCCCCTGAATTCGCCGTCTGCATTTGCCAGTATCGAGATGCTGGCAAGCCGTTTTGGCGCGGATGTGGTGGTGGGCGCCGGGACCGCGTTGTCCGTAACAGACGTCGATGGATCAGTCTCCGCCGGGGCAGACCTTATCCTTGCACCCAATCGCAATGTCGCGGTTATTGAGCGCGCGGTGCACCACGGCGTGGTCAGCATGCCCGGTGTGGCCACGCCTTCAGAAGGCTTTGAGGCATTGGCCGCAGGCGCTCACGCACTCAAGCTATTTCCGTCAGATGTTCTTGGGCCTGCTACCGTGAAAGCCTGGAGGGCTGTATTTCCGAAGTCCACGCCGATGTTTTGCGTGGGTGGCATTTGCGTTGAAAACATGGGCGCGTTTCGCAATGCTGGCGCAAATGGCGTGGGCCTGGGGTCGTCGCTGTATGAGCCTGGCGTTTCTTTGACAGCTCTTGCAGCGCGTGCAAGCAACCTTATGGTGGCCTGGCGCGGACTTTGACGCATGGGCGCTGACGTTACGCTGCGCCATGGTTGCTTTGAGGTACAGGTCGATTCGCGTCTGGGCGGTTCTTGTACCCGCTTGCGTTACTGCCCTGGCACTGGGGCGCAATCGTATGACGTGTTGCGTGCCCTTCCTGCTGGCAGTTGCGACCCATTTGAAGCGGCCTGCTTTGCATTGCTGCCTTACTCGAACCGGCTGTTTGGCGGGCAACTTCTTGTGCCTGGCTCTGAGCCCATGACCCTGGCGCCCAACTGCAACCGAATCGATGTGCCCGTGCATGGCGTGGGCTGGATGTATGGCTGGACTATTGCCAGCATTTCAGACCATCAGGTTGATTTGACCTTGCACCACGAGCCCAATCATTATTGGCCCTTTGAGATGATGTGTACCCAGCGTATCACTGTGACAGATGACGGTGTGCGTTTTGAAGCCAGCGTCTGCAATATCACTGACGTGGCAATGCCAGCGGGTCTGGGATTTCATCCCCGCTTCAATTTGGTCCCCAACGCCAAGGTGGCGCTGAATGCCCAAGCCGTTTGGCAACAAGATGAAGGCGGGTATCCGACTATCAATGTGCCTGTCAATGACGTTGAACGCTTTGACTACCGGACTGCCCGCTCGGCTCAAAGCGTGGCAATGAACCATTGCTTTGCGCTTTGGTCGGGCCTTGCGCAATTGGACTTGCCCGATATTCCCTTGACCGTGCACTTGTCAGCCAGCCCAAACCTGTGCTACCTGATGGTTTATCGCAAGTCTGAAATGCCGTGGTTGTGCATTGAACCGGTGTCCCACGCTACCGGTGCTTTCAGCCTCGCAACGCTCAACACGCCAGCCCACGGGACACAATGGCTTGCGCCCGGTGAAACGCTCGCAGGCTGGATGGACCTTCAGATTGTTTAGGAATGCGCGGCCGCCCAAAGCATCGTCAATCCCGCGATCAACAGCAGGCCGTCCATCAGCAGCCTGAACCTTTCGCCGTCGAGCTTGAGCACCAGCCGCTTGGCAATGAACGCACCCGCCACCAGACTGGAGCCGATGATCAACCCTTTGGTGATGATGTCAAAGGGCAGGGCACCGAGTGACCGAAACGTGATGGCCTTGGCCACATAGACGGCCAGTGAACCCATGGCCTCGGTGCCCAGGTATGCACCTTTGACCAAGCCATAGGCCAGAAAAAACGGCGCGTTGATAGGCCCGGTGCTCACCACAATTCCGGTGATGAAGCCTATTCCCACACCCACGCCCGCCATATGCCAAAGGTTCAGCTTCCAATGCTGGCGCGCCATCCAGCGCCGCACCGGGATCATGCTGATGAAGAACACGCCCAGCACGGCCTCGACGATACCGGGCGGCAGTGTCAACAGAGTTCTGGCTCCCAATACAGCGGCTGGAATACCGGTGATGCTGTAGGCCGCTGTGGCGCGCCAGTCCACGTCGCGCCACCAGGCCACCACGCGTGATGCGTTCGCCATGATTGCCGCAATCGCCATGATGGGCACGGCTTCGCGCGGGCCGAACACCAACACCAGGGCCGGCATGAGCATGATGGAGGTGCCAAAGCCCACGATGCCGCCCACGGTGCCGGCCACCAGGCCCAGCATCAGGACGAGGGCGAAATCCATAGCAGGGTCAACGGCTCAAGTTGCTATAGGCGCTATCGACGCTATAAACAACGTAGCAAACTATTCAATGGATATGAGGGCCATTTGCCAAATTTCCTCTTATTTTCCATTGATGGCCAGTAATTCGACCTCAAACAGCAGGGTGGCGTTGGGCGGAATCACGCCACCCGCACCGCGCTCTCCGTAGGCGATGGACGCAGGGCAGGTCAGTTTGGCCTTGCCGCCGACCTTCATGCGCTGCACGCCTTCCGTCCAGCACTTGATGACACCGCTCAAGGGGAACTCAATGGCCTCATTGCGCTTGTACGAGCTGTCAAACTCTTTG
>JANPAZ010000042.1:0-11230 GCA_031430225.1 Rhodoferax sp.
CGGGCAGTTGGTCACACTGATAACGGTGCTGGTGCCGCCATCGCCTGCAGCGATTTCTTCCAGCACCAGGGCCAGAGTGACGTAGTCCAGATTCGCGCCACCAAACTCTTCGGGTACGCAGATGCCGTAGGCGCCCAGCGCAGCGAGGCCCTTGTGCACGTCTTTGGGGAAAACATGCTCCTTGTCCCAGCGTGCGGCATGGGGCCAAAGTTGCTCTTTAGCAAATGCGCGCACGGCGTCACGGATCATTTCCTGCTCATCATTGAGTATCAAATTGGCCTCCTGCCCACATAGAACGTTCTTAGTTAGCTACAAATTCAGTAGCATTCACAAGATGACTATTTGCCCTGCGCCAAATCCATGATCATGCGACTGGCCAGGTACAGGCGGCGAGGGATGGCGTCAATCATCACGTACTCGGCCTGGTTGCTGTGGTAGCCAAATCCTGGCAGCCCCAGACCTTCGACTACCGGTCGACCATCCAGTGCCGCATAGGCCGCGTCAGTGCCACCACCCGTGATCGGGAGGACGACCATTTCTGGCCCGACTTCCTTGTAGATGGCAACCGCCTTGTCTACCAGGCGTCGTCCTTCTGCATCGGCATTGAAGGCAGGGCGGCCCATGATGAGCTCCACCTTGATCGTGGACCCGGCCAGCCGGGGCTTGGCGGCGCGCTCTTCCAGCAGCTTGACGGCCGCGTTCAGGTCATCGGGTTTTGCATAGCGGATATTGGCATCGATGCTCGCCGCGTCCGGGATGATGTTGGGCACCGATCCCATGGCCCCTACAGTCCAGTTGAACCTGAAGGCCTTGTCCTTGTTGTCGATGTCCAGCGTGCGGATCATGAAATCAGCGGCTTCAACCATCGCATTGACGCCAAGCTCCGGGTTTGCGCCCGAGTGAGCGGCTTTGCCGCCAATCTTGACCCTTACCGTTGCAATGCCCGATGTTGCCAGCACCATCATTTCGCGCAACGCGACATTGGGTTCAAACGAAAGGATGACGTCATGATCTTTGGCCGTGGCCTGAATCAGGTCTCGCGAACCGGTTGAACCACGCTCTTCGTCAGTATTGAACAACACAGTAATGGCGGCGTAATCCGAGAAGCCTCGCGCTTTCAAAATCTGCAACGTGTGTAGGATTACTGCTATGCCGCCTTTGGCATCGGCAATTCCGGGACCGAAAGCACGGTTGCCATCAACACGGAACGGGGCCTTTTCAAGCGTACCGCGCGCGTAGACAGTGTCCATATGGGCCATCAACAGGATGCGGCGTTTTCCGCGACCTTCGATACGGCCCACAATGTTGTCTCCCACTGCGCTGGCACCCGCCTTGCTGCGGGTCACAACTGCCCCCAGACCCTTGAGCTCCGCCTCCAGCAAATTGCTCATAGCCGCCATGCCGACTGCATCAGCAGAGCCCGTCTCGATGTTGACAAGGCGTTCAAGGGTTTTGATGACTGCCGCCTGCTCGGCCGTGGCTGACGCCAGCAACCCCTCATCCTTCTGTGCCAGCGCGGTTCCACTCAAGGAAATGGCCGTCAGTGTGACCAGATTCAGAACCAGCTTTTTCATACAGTCTCCAACTTAGTGATGTTTCGAATTGTGCGTCAGCGATTCACTACCATCCGCCGAAATGCCGACCCTGCATGTCGACAAACGCACCGCTGTCTGCCAGGGTCAGCGCCGGCAAAGCGGCACGCATCGCGCTGACGCTTTGCGCCACCGTGAGCGGTGCACCTGCGCCGCCCATGTCGGTCTGCACCCAGCCCGGTGACATGGCCAACACGATCGCGTGGCGGTAATCATGCCGTGCAGACGCCACCATCATGTTGAGTGCAGCCTTGCTGACCCGGTAAGTCCATGAATAGCTCGAGGCTACATCCTTGATCTGACCCATGGCGCTGCTGATGAACACAAACCGGCCATGGGCCGCTTCGACCATCGGGGCCACCTGGGGCAAGACCTGCATGGCACCCAGCACATTGGTGTGCAGCACCCGGTCAAAGTCTTGCTGCGTAGGGGGCGTGAGCGCGTCGGCACGGTCCATTACACCTGCCACATAAAAGGCATAGTCGATCTTTTCGCCGTCCAGCTGCCAGGCCAGACCGCTGACGCTTTCGGGCTTGATCACGTCCACCTTGAGCACCTCAGCCCCAAGCGCCTGCAATGCCACCTTGGCCGCATCGTCGCGTACCGTGGCAATGACCCGGTCACCCGCAGCCAGGTACTGGCACACCAGTTCACGCCCAATGCCGCGTGAAGCCCCAATGACAAGTACGGTCGCCATGTCGTTTGCCCTTTGCAACTCAGATGAGTTCGAGCGCCACAGCAGTGGCTTCACCGCCGCCAATGCACAGCGTGGCCACGCCTTTCTTGAGGCCGCGGGCTTGCAGTGCATACATCAAGGTCACCATGATTCGGGCACCACTGGCGCCAATCGGGTGACCCAGCGCACAGGCACCGCCGTTTACGTTGACGATATCGTGGCTCAGTTTGAGGTCATGCATCAACGCCATGGGCACCACGGCGAAGGCTTCATTCACCTCCCACAAGTCCACGTCTTTGACGCCCCAGCCGGATTTGGCAAGTACCTTGTTGACCGCACCAACGGGTGCTGTGGCAAACCAGTTGGGCTCCTGCGCGTGCACAGCGTGGCTGACAATGCGGGCCAGCGGCTTGCGGCCCAACTTGGCGGCTGTGGAGGCACGCATCATGACCAGCGCAGCCGCACCGTCGTTGATGCTGGAGCTGCTGGCGGCGGTGATGGTGCCGTCTTTTTTGAAGGCGGGCTTGAGCGATGCAATCTTCTCCAGCTTGACCTTGCCCGGACCTTCGTCAATCGAAATCACCGTGTCGCCGGAACGCCCTTTGACGGTTACCGGCGTGATTTCTGCTGCAAACGCTCCTGATTTTGTAGCTGCTTGCGCCCGTTGTACGCTGGTCGTGGCGAAGTTATCTTGTTGCTCCCGGGTAAAGCTGTATTTGGCAGCGCAGTCCTCGCCAAAGGTGCCCATGGAGCGGCCTGCCTCGTAGGCGTCTTCCAGTCCGTCCAGCATCATGTGGTCAAAAATGCGGTCGTGGCCAATGCGATAGCCGCCGCGCGCCTTGGGCAGCAGATACGGCGCGTTGGTCATGCTCTCCATGCCGCCCGCGATCAGCACGTCGGCACTGCCCGCCGCCAGCATGTCGTGCGCAAACATGGCCGCACGCATGCCCGAACCGCACATTTTGGACAAAGTAACGGCCCCGGCGCTGATGGGCAAACCGCCTTTGAAGGCCGCCTGGCGCGCGGGTGCCTGGCCTTGCCCCGCCATGAGGCAGTTGCCAAACAGCACTTCGTTCACGTCGGTAGGTGAAACCCCGGCGCGCTCCATGGCGGCCTTGATGGCAGCGCCGCCCAGGTCGTGCGCGGCGAGGCTGGAGAAATCGCCCTGAAAGCTGCCCATGGGGGTGCGGGCAGCACCGACGATGACTATTGGGTCTTGTTGAGTGTCAGACACGGTAAATTCCTTTCAGGTAATCAGGGGTCGAGAAAATCGCTTGCTTTGGTCATAAGGGAATACGTCGTGGACGTGGCCCTGTTGGATGCGTTCCTTGTGGCCTTGCCAGAAGGCGGCGTCGAGCAGATCGGCATGGTGCTGCATGAAAACGTTTCGCACCGCCGGGTTGCCCAGAAGGAACGGACCAAAGGTTTCCGGAAAAACATCTCTGGGGCCAACCTTGTACCAGACCTCGCCGCTCATCTCGTCTTCTTCAGTGCGTGGTGCTGGCACCTTGCGGAAGTTGCAATCAGTGATGTATTCGATCTCGTCGTAGTCATAGAAAACCACTTTGCCATGGCGTGTGATGCCAAAATTTTTCCAGAGCATGTCGCCCGGGAAAATATTGGCGGCCACCAGATCCTTGATCGCATTGCCGTACTCAACCACACCGCGTTCGATCTGCTCCCGGGCTCTCAATGCCTCGATTTCGCCATGGGGGTCTGTGCCACCGGCATCAAAGGCTTCCTGCAAATAGATGTTGAGCGGGATCATCCGGCGCTCGATATACACGTGCTTGATGATGACCTCGGTGCGACCATCGCCATCACGGTCGCTGACCTCCAGTTGGCTGGGGGCAAACTTTTCGATCTCAGTCATCAGCCCGTCTTCAAAGCGTTCACGCGGGAAAGCCACTTCGCTGTACTCCAACGTGTCAGCCATGCGCCCAACGCGGTCGTGCTGCTTCACAAGCAGATATTTGCCCTTGATCTGCTCGCGGGTGGTTTCCTTTTGCAGCGGGTAATAGTCTTTGATGACCTTGAAAACATACGGGAACGATGGCAGGTCAAACACCAGCATCACCATACCCTTGATACCAGGTGCGATCCGGAACTTGTCGCTAGAGTGGCGCAGGTGGTGCAGAAAGTCCCGGTAAAAGAGCGTCTTGCCCTGCTTGGCCAGGCCCAGTGCGCTGTAAATCTCATTGCGCGGCTTGCGCGGCATCATGCTGCGCAGAAACTGCACATAGGCCGAGGGGATCTCCATGTCAACCATGAAATAGGCGCGGGCAAAGCTGAAAAGGATCAGCAGGTCGTCTTCACCAAACAGGGCCGCATCAATCACCAGCTTGCCGTTCTTGTCGTGCAGGATAGGCAGCGCAAACGCAAGCTCGGTGAATCCGTTGATCAGCTTGCCCACCACATACGCGCCCTTGTTGCGAAAGAACAGGCTGGTGAGCACCTGGATCTGGAAGTTGGTGCGCAACCTGGCTCCGCCAAGCCGGGCCTTCATGACCTCGACCACCAGCGCGGCGTCACGCTGCAAATCTGCAAACTCGGTGCGCAGATTGAAGTCGCGCACCAGGGTCACGGTGACGTCGCAAATGTTCTCGGTGACCGGGGAAATGGCAGAGTAAACAGCCGGGTAATAGGCGCGGTAGGTGGGCCGTGCTTCAGATTCGCCGTTTTCAATGTACTCGGTGCTGACCGCCGGGCGAACGAAGATGAAGTCGTTCTGGAAATAGCTGCGATGCAGTATCTTGGTAGTGACCGAGTTAAAGAAGGTCTCTGCCAGCTCGGGCTGATGGTGGTCCACCAGCAAACCGATGTAATGCAGCTTGACCTGCTGCCAGATGTCCATCGGCTGATCACCCGCCTTGAATTCGCGCTCCAGCCGGTTTGAACATTCTTTCACCCGCAGGTCGTAAAACTCGATGCGCTCGCGCTGGGCGCGCTGCTGGCCATGCCAGTCAGCCGTTTCAAAACGGTGCTTGGCGCGCGATGACTCCGTGCGAAACAGCCGGTAATGGCGGTTGAACCCATCCATCATTGCCTTGGCAATGTCGTAGGCGAGTGTGGAGTCAAGCCGCTGGGGAAACATGAAGCGAAACCCGAAAACGCCTTGTGCTCAACCCTGTGCGGAAGCTGCCAAGGCAGTGCCACGGGGATAGCGCTTGAGCGCATTGCGGAAGACCTTCACCACTTCGTGCGGGCCCTGCATGCTGACGCCAAGGTCCTTGACGAGGCCATCCTTGAGGCCATAGCACCAGCCATGCACGCTCACCTTCTGGCCGCGCAGCCAAGCATCCTGCATGACATTGGACAGGGCCACATTGCCCACCTGCTCAATGACATTCATCTCGCACAGAACGTCTTCCTGCTCTGCCATGGCGAGATGGTCAATGCGGCGGCGGTGGCGCAACTTGACGTCATGCACGTGGCGCAGCCAGTTGTCTGCCAGACCCACGCGGGTGCCGCGCAGCGTGGCCAGAACACCGCCGCAGCCGTAGTGGCCGACCACCATGATGTGCTCCACCTTCAAATGATCTACAGCGAACTGGATCACCGAGAGCGCGTTGAGATCCGAGTGCACCACCACGTTGGCCACATTGCGGTGCACAAACACCTCGCCGGGGTCCAGTCCGGTGATTTCATTGGCTGGCACGCGGCTGTCGGAGCAGCCGATCCACAAATATTTGGGGGTCTGCTGATGCGACAGCTGGGTGAAAAAACCGGGGCGCTGCTGCTCCATGCGGGCTGCCCAATTGCGGTTGTTGTCGAGAAGGTGCTGAAGGGAGTTGGTCATAAGTTAATTTTCAACGGCATCAAGCCACAAGCTCAGCAGGTTTCCGCAAACAGTTCCCGGCCGATCAGCATGCGGCGAATTTCGCTGGTGCCTGCGCCAATCTCATACAGCTTGGCATCGCGCCACAGGCGGCCCAGCGGGTAATCGTTGATGTAGCCATTGCCGCCAAAAATCTGCACGCCCTCGCCGGCCATCCAGGTGGCTTTTTCGGCACACCACAAAATGACGCTCGCGCAGTCTTTGCGCACCTGGCGCACGTGCTCCCCATTGTTCTGTTGCGCCAGCAAGTCGAGGTTCTTGGCCACCGTGTAGGCAAAGCTGCGCCCCGCCTGCAACACGGTGTACATGTCGGCCACCTTGCCCTGAATCAGCTGGAACTCGCCAATGCTCTGGCCAAACTGTTTTCGGTCGTGGATGTAAGGGATCACGCTGTCCATGACCGACTGCATGATGCCCAATGGCCCACCGGTGAGCACGGCGCGTTCGTAGTCCAACCCGCTCATCAGCACCTTGGCACCATTGTTCAGGCCACCCAGAATGTTTTGCGCGGGCACTTCGACGTTGGTGAACACCAGCTCACCCGTGTGCGAGCCGCGCATGCCGAGCTTGTCGAGCTTTTGCGCGATGGAAAAGCCTGTCATGCCTTTTTCAATCAAGAAGGCGGTGACTCCGCGCGCACCCAACTCGGGCTCACTCTTGGCATAAACGACGAGCGTGTCGGCATCTGGCCCATTCGTGATCCACATCTTGTTGCCGTTGAGCAGGTAGTAGCCGCCTTTGTCTTCCGCTTTGAGCTTCATGCTGATCACATCGCTGCCGGCACCAGGCTCACTCATGGCCAGTGCACCCACATGCTCGCCGCTAATGAGCTTGGGGAGGTACTTCGAGCGTTGTTCAGGTGTGCCGTTTCTCTTTATCTGATTCACGCACAAATTGCTGTGCGCGCCATAGCTAAGCCCCACCGAAGCCGACGCACGCGAGATTTCTTCCATGGCAATCATGTGCGCCAGGTAGCCCATGTTGGCCCCACCGTATTCCTCACCCACGGTGATGCCCAACACGCCCAGACTGCCCATCTTGCGCCACAGGTCCATGGGAAACTGGTCGCTGCGGTCAATCTCGGCCGCACGCGGCGCGATTTCGGATTGCGCGAATTCGCGCACTGCATCGCGCAGCGCATCAACGTCTTCACCCAGTTGAAAGTTGAGTCCGGGCATGTTCATAGAAGTCTCCTTTTAGGGGGTCGGTGCGGGTTCAATAGGTTTTCGGCACGGGCACCAGGGTTTGCTGCATCACAGCGCAAGCGCTGTGCTTGCCGTCAGCATCGACATGCACCACGTCAGCCGTGGTCACAATGATGCGCCGCCCTGCCTTGACCACGCGACCCGTGGCCCGAAGCTCACCCGACCGGAAAGCGGCCAAAAAATTGATTTTGTATTCGACCGTGGTGACTTCCATGCCGTCAGGCGCCACGGTCAGCCCGGCATAGCCGCCCGCAATGTCTGCCAGCGCGCCCATGGCACCGCCATGAAAGCCACCTTGCTGTTGCGTCACTTTGTCTGAAAAGGGGAGCGCAAGTTCGCACAGGCCAGGCTCCACACGCAAAAGACGAACGTCCAGGTGGCCCATCATGCCCTGGCGGGTCAGGCTGGCATGCACACGCGCCCACAGAATGTCATGCGGCATGACTTTTGGCTCCGTTTGAGGTTACGGTGACGGTGACGCTGGCCGTCTTCTTCTCGCTCTTGGCCAGCAGGGCGCGGGCTTCCTTCTCGTGCGTCTTGACTTCATCCAGATTGGCTTGGAGGTCAGCCATCTGCTCGTCCAACTGCTTGCGGTGTTCGCCCAGCACCAGCAGGAACTTCTTCAACTGCGCCCCGGTGTCACGCGGGCTGTCGTACATGTCAATGATGTCTTTGGCCTCGGTGAGCGACAGCCCCAGTCGTTTGGCACGCAGTGTCAACTTGAGACGGGTGCGGTCACGCCCGCTGTAGACGCGGTTGCGACCGCCGGGGCCGGAGCGGGCCGGTTGCAGCAGCCCCATGTCTTCATAAAAGCGGATGGCGCGGGTGGTGAGGTCAAACTCCCGGGCCAGATCGCTGATGCTGTAAGTGGTGCTCATGGGCAATGGTGGTTGGAACGGCACAAGGGCTTTTTAACTTGCAGGGAATGGTCGACTCAACACAGGTGACTGCGCGGCAGGCAGTGCCCTTCTACAATGCAAAACCATATTGACGTTTACGTAAACGTCAATTCAAGCACTAATTATGAATCAAAACAAGACCGCGATGAACGAACTCGAACTGCAGCTTGATTACCCATTGGGTGACGCGCTGCCCCCGCCTGGCGGCACGCTTGATGTGGTGCCGGGCATCAAATGGGTTCGCATGTCGCTGCCGTTTGCATTGAACCACATCAACTTGTGGCTGCTGCGCGATGAGATGGATGGCCCGCAGGGCCGCGTGCAGGGCTGGACGGTAGTGGACTGCTGCATTTCACGTGACGAATCCAAATCGCAATGGCAGCAGGTCTTTGACGGCGAGCTTGAAGGCTTGCCCATTTTGCGCGTGATCTGCACCCACATGCACCCTGATCACATTGGCCTGGCGCACTGGCTTTGCGAGCGCTGGACAACGCCAGACCATGCCTGCCGGCTATGGATCAGCGCCACCGATTACGGTGTCGCACGGCTCGCGTCCGTGAGCCCGACCGGGTTTGGAGGTGGCGAATACAGTGCGGCGTTTTTTGCCTCGCACGGCATGAGCAGCGCGGACGACCTGGCGCAAATCAGGGCTCGCACCAACTATTTCAGAAATCTCGTGCCAGAGGTGCCGCGGTCGTTCGTGCGCATGATGGAGGGCGACGTCATTGCCGTCGGCCCAAACCAGTGGCGATGTATCAGCGGTTATGGCCATGCACCCGAGCACATCGCACTGTATTGCGCTGATGTTGCGGGCACAGCCGTGCTGATCGGCGGTGACATGATGTTGCCACGCATCTCCACCAACGTCAGCGTGCATGACAACGAGCCCGAGAGCAATCCGCTAACGCTGTTTCTGAACTCCATCGACAAGTTCAAGGGGCTGGACGCGAACACTCTGACCCTGCCGGCGCACGGCAAGCCCTTCACCGGACTGCACCGGCGCATAGAGCAATTGCATGAGCACCATGACGAACGCCTGGCGGAGGTCATGCAGGCCTGCAGTGCCAAACCGTGCAGTGCCGCCGACATTATTCCCATCATGTTCAAGCGCGAGTTGGACCTGCACCAGATGACCTTTGCCATGGGTGAATCTGTAGCGCACTTGCACGCGCTGTGGTTTGGGGGGCAGCTCAGGCGTGCGCTGGAGGCGGATGGTATCTACCGATTTACCGCGATCAGTTCCACTTTGGCACAAGGTCGTCTTTGAGTTGCGAACGCAGCTCGGCATAGTCCGGCACCACCGCACGCACGGTGTCCCAAAAACGCGGGCTGTGGTCCATCACACGCAAATGACTTAGCTCATGCACCACCACGTAATCAATGACTGGCTGTCGAAAATGAACCAGCCGCCAGTTCAGGCGGATCGAGCCATCGGCACTGGCACTGCCCCAACGGGTTCCCGCACTGCTGAGAGAAAGCTTGCGCCACTGCACTTGCAGTTGGGGCGCAAAGTGATTGAGACGCTCGGTGAAGATACGTTTGGCCTGGCGCATGAGCCAGGCCTGAACGGCGTCGCGAATCTGCACGGGTGTGGCACTGTGCGGCAAGGCGACATGCAGGGTTAACCGCGGCACGCCAGCCAGCGTCAGGTTGGGTGTGTCGCTGTCTGTACTGAGGGCTGCGCCCACGCCGCCAAACGCATGACGCGGATCGAGCACGACAATCACCTGCTCTCCCAGAAACGGGATCAGGGTGCCATCACGCCATTCGATGCGGGCCGACTCCATCCGGTCATGGCGCGCCCGCGTCTCACCCAGCTTGCGCACAATCCAGTCGGCCTTCTCCTGCACGGCTTTGTCGACCTCGTACAGAGGCACCCATTTGGGCGCGCTCACCACCAACCCCTCGGGCCCGACCACGAAACCGATCGTACGGCGCTTGCCGCGTTTGAACTCGTAGGCCACCTGGGCATTGCACAAACGCGATTCTCGGTTGGCACGGGGATGCCGAAAATCAGCCGGGGGCATCACATCTGCGAAAGGCCGACCTGGCACGGCAACCCCGACCGCTACTGATTCAATAGCGGACTGCCCTGATTCCATGTGGGGCATTTGCCCATTTGGCACTACAACTTGCCGCTTGGGGCGCACCTTTCGCGGCTGGGGAGCCACGGGCCGCGCGCGCGGCTCTGGATCAAACAGATCGAGGGTGAACTGCAACAGACTGCGCATGGTCAGCTCGGGGGCCTCATTTGTAAGCGTCTGGGTCAAGGCGGCGCATTTCACCCTCAATCCAGTCCTGAACCTCGCGCATCAACTCATCAGGCTGGCGTCCCACGCTGGGGATGGGCTTGCCAATAGACACCTCAATCGTCCCGGGCGTCTTGATCCAGCTTTTACGCGGCCAGCATTTGGCCGATGTGACGGCGATGGGCACCACCGGCGCGCCAGTGTCCACCGCCAGACGTGTACCGCCCAACTTGTACTGCCCCACCTTGCCACGGGGAATGCGCGTGCCTTCGGGGAACATGATGATCCAGATGCCCTTGGCCAGGAGCTCGCGGCCCTGCTCGGCCACCTTGGCAAAAGCCTGTTTGCCCGCCTTGCGGTCGATGTGGATCATCTCCAGGCGCGCAATGCCCCAGCCGAAAAACGGGATGTAGAGAATCTCTTTCTTGAACACGTAGGCCAGCGGCCGCGGCATGATCAAAGGCATCAAAAACGTCTCCAGCGTGGACTGATGCTTGACCAGCAAAATCGCAGGCAGTGGCTTGCCATTTTCATCCAGCCCCGGCAGATTCTCCGCGCCGATCACCTTCCAGTTCACGCCGCAAATGACCCGCAAGCCATGCATTGCGCAGGCCAGGAAGAAGTTGGCGGACGCCAGCATGTGCTTCGCGCTGGCAAGCGGGGCAGCGGCCACCATCCAGAAGGCCACCGGTATCACGGTAACGAGCATCCAGAGCAGGTGAATAATTGAACGAATGACGGACATGGATGGTTAAAAGGGCTTAATGCCCA
>JANPAZ010000043.1:0-2304 GCA_031430225.1 Rhodoferax sp.
CCTGGCCAAGTACGCCGGGCCGGAGGCGCGTTACTGCCCGGCCGGGGTGTATGAGTTTGTGAAGAACGATGACAACACGGATCGCCTGCAGATCAACGCGCAGAATTGCGTGCACTGCAAGACCTGTGACATCAAGGACCCAACCCAAAATATCGTCTGGGTCACGCCTGAGGGCGGTGGTGGGCCTAATTACGCAGGGATGTGACTCGACGTGCGCGAAAACCCCGATGCAGCGGGCACTGAAGACGGCCCATAATGGCTCCACATTCCAATTCAGAAACACGACAGGAGACATTCATGAAATTTTCAAAACTGTTTATCGGCATGAGTTTGGGCTGCGGCCTCGCGTTTGGCTTTGTGGCCAGCGCCGCGGCACAGACCACCATGAAGATCAGCATCTCGACGTCCAAGAACTCTCACCAAGGTGTGGGCATTGACGTTTTTGCGGCCGAAGTTGAAAAGCGCACCGGCGGGCGCTACAAGGTTCAGACCTTTTATGACGGCTCTCTGGGTGGAGAGCGCGAATCCATCGAAGCGGTGCAACTGGGCACGCAGGAACTGACCCTCACATCCACCGGTCCGGTGCCCAACTTTGTGCCTGAGACCAAGATCATCGACGTCCCCTTCCTGTTCCGCGACAAGGCGCACGCCCGCATGGTGCTGGACGGTCCGTTTGGTCAGGACCTGCTGACCAAATTCGACGCCAAAGGCTTCAAGGCGCTTGCATGGGCCGAGAATGGTTTCCGCCACATGACCAATAGCAAGCGGGATGTCAAGACACCTGAAGATCTGAAGGGCCTGAAGATGCGCACCATGGAGAACCCGGTGCACATTGCGGCCTACAAAGGCCTGGGCATTGTCACCACCCCCATGGCCTTCCCTGAAGTTTTCACCGCCTTGCAACAAGGCACCGTGGACGGGCAGGAGAACCCGCTGTCCGTCATCATGGCCTCCAAGTTTGACCAGGTCCAAAAGCATCTGTCACTGACGGGCCATGTGTATTCACCGTGCCTGGTCCTGATGAACAAGGCTTCATTTGAAAAGCTGAGCGCTGCAGACAAGACTGCGTTCATTGAAGCTGCCAAGGAAGCTGCCAAGGCCAACCGCGCCCGTGTGGATTCCGATGATGCCAAGGGTGTGACCGAGTTGCGCGCCAAGGGAATGACCGTGATCGACAACGTCGACAAAGCCAGGTTTGTGGCGGCGCTGGCCCCGGTGAATGCCGAATTCGAGAAGCAGTTTGGCAAGGCTAACCTGGATGCGATCCGCAACGCCAAGTAAGAGCCAAGAGCCAAGAGCCAAAGCATAGGCCGATACACCCCGCTGCGTCATTGAGAGCGTAGCGCGGCAATCCATGCTCGCGCTCGACTGAGGCGTGGATCGCCACGGCCTTCGGCCTCGCGATGACCCAAGACCGATGACCATTGGAACTTTATGAAGCGGATTTTTTTGAAAATCGAAGGCTGGACCACCGGTTTCGCGATGTTCGTCGCCTGCCTCATGCTGGTCATAGCCTCCACGCTGGGTGTGTTCCAGATCATCACCCGCTTTGTGCTGGAGCAGCCCGCAGAATGGTCTGAAATCTTGATCCGCTTTAGCCTCATCTGGATGGTATTCATGGGCATACCTGCCGCGTTTCGTCAGGGTGCCATGGTGAGTGTGGACGTGCTGTATCGCTGGAGCCCGCCCAAGCTCAAGCGCGTGCTGGATTGGGTGGTGTGCATAGCCGCGCTCGCGCTGGTGCTGGTCATCGTCTGGTGGGGATGGGACTATGCCAACCGCGGCAAGGTGCAGTCCATGGCGGGGCTGGAAAGCGTGTCGATGTTCTGGGCCTACCTGGCCATGCCGGTCGGTGGCATTTTCTGTGTGCTCGGCCTGATCGGCAACCTGATGGATCCCAAGCGGCTTGAACTGGAGACTGCGCAATGAACACAGTGAATATGCAGTTTTTCGACGGGCCGCCCCTAGAAAAATTAACCCCCTCGGGGGGCAGAGAGCCACACGCAGTGGGCGAACGTGGGGGCAAGTCCCTATGAGCATCGTGATGTTAGTGACGATGGTGTTGTGCTTTGCACTCACCATTTCGGTTGCCGTCTCCATTGGATTGGCGGCTATTCTCGGCGTGCAGGTGTCCAACATCAACATGCTGATCTCTGTGAAGGAGATGTTCTCCTCGATCAACAAATTCCCGTTGGCGGCCATCCCATTCTTTATCCTGGCGGGCAATCTGATGGAAACCGGCGGCATTTCGCGCCGCCTGGTTGAGTTTGCCAAGAGCATCGTGGGCGGCGTGCAGGGTGGCCT